>JBDGTR010000017.1:0-67741 GCA_042216635.1 Haloplanus sp.
GCCGTCGGCCGCGAGCGCGCCACAGAGCGCCTGCCCGACGAACCCCGTCCCGCCGACTACCAGTACCTGCATGGTCGCACCGAGGGCCGGGCGCGACTTGACATCACCCGCTGGCGAGGACGACAGGGAGTGTCGTCCCGCGGTCAGGGGCGTCGGAGCGAGAACGGGAGGGTGACCATCGGCTCGACCAGCGTCGCGCGGTCGCGGTAGCGCTGGAAGCGCTCGGCCGCCCACGCCAGCAGGTCGGGGTCGCTCGACGCCGCGCAGGCTTCGAGGTGCCGGTCGTCGCCGTAGGCGGCGAGCAGGACGCGGTCGTCCCCGAGCGTGAGGCCGAGTTCGACCGGGTCGGGCGACCGGTAGAGGTCCAGGATGTCGACGCTGACGACCACCGCGAACTCCGTGGGGTTGAGTTCCCGCGCCCGCTCGATCGTCTCGTCGGCCATCACCAGTTCGGTGTAGACGCCGTCCATCGCCAGGTCGGCGTGCGCGTCGTGGAGCAGGCGGCTCAGCACCGGCGAGAGCATCCGCACCGAGTCGGTCTCGAACTGCCGGAGTTCGGTGACGTAGTGGTTCACCGGCGCGTGCGGGTTGTCGGGTTCGGCCACCGCGAGGTCGGCGTCGGCCAGCCAGCGCGGGTCGGGGACGTCCGCCGCCGGGAGGTGGCGGAACAGCGGGGCGAAGCGCTCGATCCGGTCGAGCGCTTCGAGGTAGGCGGCGTGCTCGCGGGCGACGAGGTCGCCGGGCGTGGTGAGCCGGTAGCGGCCGTCGCGTTTCTCGGTCCAGCCTCGCTCGACGAACTCGGCGAGGTTGCGCTGGACGCTCCGGTGGCTCATGGGGAGGGCGTCGGCGAGGTCGGCGGGCGACCCCGGGTGCTCGCGGAGCCGCTCCAGGAGCGCGAGCCTGTCCGGGGACCCGGCCAGGAACCGGGCGGCGTCGTCTGCCATGTCCGGAGCTACCCCGCAGAGAACCGTAAATGCTCGTCCGATCAGGCGCTCGTCGGCGACGCCGTGGCGCCGGTCGCGGTCGGCCCGGTCGTCGTGGTCGGCGTCGCAGTTGGCGTGGCGGTCGCGGTCGGCGTCGGAGCGCCGTCCCCGGTCGCCGTGGCGGCGTAGGTGATCCGGACGGTCGCGGTCACGGTCACGGGGCTGGGCTCGATGGTCGTCCCCGGGGCCGCGGCGCGCTCGACGGCCGTCACCTGGTTCTGGTCGACGCTGACGGAGCGGACGCCGTCCAGGGTGAGGTCGGTGCTCGCTGCCACCGCGTCGGCCTGCTCGCGCGCGCCGGTGACCGCGCGGTCGATGGCCGTCGTCCGGAGCGTCCGCCGCTGCTCCGGCGAGAGCGTGAAGCTGACGCCCAGGACCTCCGTCGCGCCCCCGGCGACCGCGACGTCGACGACGCGGCCGACGTCGCCGGTGTCGGACACGGTGATCTCGTACGCCTGGCGCGCGACGTAGGTGGTCTCGTTCTCGTCGCTGCGCTCGTACAGCTGGTAGTCGGTGGTCCGGACGGCGTCCCCGGAGAATCCGGCGTCGGCCAGCGCGGCGCGGAGCCGCTCGGTCCGGTTGGCGAGTTGCTCGGACGCGGCACTCGGCGAGGCGGCCGTCTCCGTCGCGGCGACGTCGACCAGCGCCTGGTCCGGATCGGTCGCTACCTGGCCGGTCCCCGAGACGCTGACCGTCGTCGCATCGGTCGTCGAGTTGTCCACCGCGGCCGTCGCCGCCGGCTGGATCGCCGCGCCGACCGCGACGAGGCTCGCCAGTAGCAGTCCGGCGATCACGACCGACGTACGTACGCGCTTCATGCCCGAACGTCGACTCCGTCGCCCATTGTAATAGCCTGGCTATCGGGCGCCGGGACCGGTACGGAGGGGCTGACGGCGACGGCTCGCTGGCCGCCCTACCCCAGCCACGCCACCAGGCCGGCGACGACGAGGCCGAGCGCGACGAGACCGCCGCCGATCGCGAGGAGCAGGGCCGCCACCACGGCCGTGTTCGGGGCGGCGACGTAGGTCAGGCCCGCGGCGAACAGGACGATGCCGGCGACCATCGCGGTGACGAACAGGACGAACCCCGGCGTGATGTCGTCGCTCATTGGTCGGCGGCGCGAGACGGGCCGCGTACGCCGGGGGCCGCTTCGCCCGGCTGTGGGTTCACTGTTTCGACGCCCGGCCCGCCAGAAATCGAGTGCGGCGTCCGGGCGGTGCGGGACCTCAGGAGAGGTATCCGAGCTCCGTCAGCCGCTCGCGGAGTTCGTCGTCCTCGTGCGCTGCCGCCTCGACGGCCTCGTGTTCGAGCGCCCGTTCTCGTTCGAGAACGACGAGGTACTGGAGCGCGGTCCTGATCCGGTAGCGCGCCTTCTCGTCGTCCGCGTGATCCAGTGCACCGTCCAGCAACTGCCTGAGCGTGTTGATCGTCTGCATCGTGTTCCCCGTCCCCGCGTCCGCGTCGATGATTCGGCCAGTGCTCCGTCGTCAGTCACACAGCAGCCCCGAGCCCGGCGTGAGACGGCCGGGGCACTCCCGGTGCGAGAGTTCGAGTTCGATCGTCTCGCCGTCGCCGACCGAGACGGTCACGTCGTCGACGATGCGGACGTACTCGCTGGCGTGGTGGCCGGAGGGGTTGAGCCGCGTCCGCTCGCCGAGCAGCCCCACGTCGGTCAGGACGTCGAGCTTCCGGTACATCGTCGATCCCGGGACGTCGCAGGCCTCGATCAGTTCGGTGGCCGACCGCGCGTCCTCGCTCGTCGCGTCCAGGATGGCGCGGCAGTCGTCGTCGTTCAGCGCGTCCAGGATCTCCTGGACCGTCTCCTGGTCGTCGACGACCGTGGCTGCGTCGGCGGACTCGGTCCGGCGGACCGTCGCGGCTGCGGTCGGTGACTGGCTCATGTTTCACAGTGTGGCCGCGTCTGGGAGGAGCACACACCCACAGCATCCGGGTAGGTTTATAAGAGGGTCGGCGGCGGGTGCGGGTCTCGCCAGCGGTCGCGGGCGTCGCTCGGCGCACCGGTCGCGGTTCCGGGCGTTACCGGAACGCCGTGAGCGGCACGGCGCTCCCGCAGACGACGCACCCGTGTTCGACGAGGGCGGCCTGCATCGCGTCGCTCACCGACATCGACTCGCTGCAGACCGGGCAGACGAAGGTGTGAGTGGCCGGGTCAGTGGTGCTCATCGTTGGTTCGAGGTACGTCGTCGCGGGATATATCGCCCGCCCCCGATTCTGACGCCGTGGGAACGGTAGTCGAACACGTTCGACCGGGGCCGGCGGTCGGCGAGCGCCTACGCCCTGGCCTGGTCGAGCCAGACTGGTTCGGTCACGTCGGTGCTCCCGACGCCCGAGAGTTCGTAGGTGAACTCGACCGCCTTCTTCGTGCCGGCGTCGTCGACGCCGGCGCCGCTCCAGTGTTCGGACCGGACCAGCCCCTGGTCGTCGACCAGCACTTCGTAGGAGAAGTCGGTCCAGCGGATCTCTCCGTCGGACTGCTGCTGGGCCGCGAGCCAGGGCGCCGTCTCGTCCATCACGTACCGCCGCACGCGGACGCCGTCGTAGGTCTCCGTGCCCGCGAACGAGAACGAGTCCAGGGAGCCGCTGCTGGAGACGAACGCCGCCCGGTCGACCTGGGAGATCGTGTCGAAGTCGGCGGCCGAGGACGCGTAGGTCGCCTCCTCGCCCTCGCCGATGCGCTGGTAGCTCCGGCCGTCGGCGTAGTAGGCGGCCGCGCTGGTCCGCGTCTCGCCGTCCTGCGTGGTTCGCATCTCGAAGCTGTACCGCTCGGCGCCGTAGTTCAGCGCCGTGACGTAGGCCGTCTCCCCGACGACCTCGCCGTCCTCCAGCGACTGCATCCGCCAGACGGACGTGTAACTCCCCGCCTCGCGGAGCGCGGCCGTCCGGTTCTCGACGATCGACACGGCGTCGCCGCCGTCGCCTCCCCCGCTCCCGCCGTCGCTCCCGCCGCCGTCCATCGATCCGGCGTCCGGCGCCGCGCCCGGGCCGCCCCCGACGCAACCGGCCGTGACGACGAGCAGTGCGACGAGCAGTCCTGAGACGATAGTTCGTGACACGTGAATCATACTCTACCCGACATAATAAACTAGCCTACTCGCGGGTATCTCGCGAGCAGGTGTCGCCGGCGGTCGTCACGGCGGACTCGGGGTCGGCTGCGGGCTGCGCGCCGCGCCGCCGACGGGACGTACGAGCAGCGTCACCTCGGTCCGGCCGCGGTCGGTCGTCACCCGCACGTCGAGCGCGACGGCCAGGACGTGGGTCGTGCCCGCGCGCTCCTGGACGACGACGCCGCGACGCGCCTCGCAGGGGCCGAACTGTCGGGCCGGCCCGCCGGGACAGGCCGCGCTCGCCCAGTCGGTCGCGGCGGCCTCGTCGTAGTCGACGGCGTAGGCGGTCCCGCGCGCCAGGCGCGCGGTCCGGAGCCTGTCGAGGTGCGGCGCGAGCGCGTCCCTGGTAGCGTCGATTGCCCGGTCCCGGGCGGTCCAGTCGTACTCGCCGGTGACGTTGGTCCCGACCTCGTGGACGGCACGGGACAGGAACCGCTCGGCGTTGGCGGCCGGGGCGTCGTAGTCGGCGCTCGCCCGGACGTCGGCCTGGTAGCCCAGTTGCAGGTACGCGAGCACGACCGGCGCGAGCGCGACGGCGACGACGCCGGCCGCGACGAGCACGAGCTGCGCGCGCGACCGCGAGGCCATCGGCGTCCGGTCGCGCCGGCCGCGACATAAGGGTCCGGACCGACTCGCGCGACGAGGCGCCCGCGACGCGGGCGCGGGGAAACGACAGTCGCGCTTTGACGTTCCACAGGACCCTTGACCGCGCGGGACGGCCGTCGCAGTGATGCGCGCCCGACTGGTCCTGCTCGCCACGGTCCTCCTCGCGGGGTGTCTCGGTGCGCCTGGGACCGGGAGTCCCGACCGCGCCGGGACGCCCGCCTTCGAGGCCCGCGTCTTCGACCACGCCGGCGTCGACCGGGTCGCCATCGAGGGCGGCCTCCGGTACGACCCCGACCGCTCGACGGTCGCCCGCTACTACGTCACGACGGTGACGTCCACGGCCGAGACCGCGCGCTTCGACCGGTCGGTGGTCCACGGCGGCGCGTGGGCCTTCATCGAGAACACGTCGTTCGACCGGTCGTACCTCGTCGTGATCCAGGCGACGCCGGCGTCGTCGGTCCCCGACTACCGCGTCGAGTCCGTCCGGCAGCAGGACGGGACGCTCCACGTGGCCGTCGACGACTCCAGCCGCGGCGGGACGGCCGACGTCACGGTCGAGACGGTCCTCCTGCGGGTCCGGGGCGACCCGCCCGACCAGGTGACGGTGCGCACCGAGGAGGGGCGGACGTTCTCGACGGGCACCCACGTCGTCACGCCGGCGCCGACGCCGGCGGTCGACCTGCCGTACGCGGCCGCGAACGACTCGGCGAACGTCGCGTCTCCGCGCGACCTCCGGATCGTGAACGAGGGCGCCCACACGAACAGCTACCACGTCACGGTCGCCGCCAGCGAGCGGCCGGCCTGCCGGGACCTGACGCCGGCCTGTGGGCGACCGAACCGGCTCGTGACGCTGGTCGAGGCGCGCGGGAAGCTCCCGCCGGCCGAGTCCCGGACCTGGCGCGACGTGGTCGCGCGGCGCGGCGACTACGTCCTCACCGTCTCGGTGGCCGTCCCGGCCGACGACGGGGGACGCCGGACCGTCACCCGGCGGCTCACCTGGCACGTGGACGAGCGCCACGGCGACGCGGTCCTCACGGTGACCGACGAGGGCGTCGCCCTCTCGCAGGCGGCGTGAGTCTGCGCCGTCAGGCGCCGGGCCACTCGTCCGCGCCGAGCGGCTCGCCCGACAGGAACGCGGGGATGCCCTCCGAGGCGTCGGCCGTCACGCACAGCGCGGCGAACTCCTCGTTGGAGTAGTCGAGCGCCTCCTCGTAGGACAGGTCGACCATCTCGTAGTAGGCGCGTTTGCCGCGCTGGACGGCGACGGGGCTCTTGGCCGCGATGGTCTCCGCCAGGTCCAGCGCCGCCTCGCGGAGGTCCTCGTCCGGGACCACCCGGTTGACCAGTCCCCAGTCGAGCGCGGTCTCGGCGTCGACGAGGTTCCCCGTCAGCAGGAGTTCGAGACAGCGCTTCTGCGGGAGCGACCGCATCAGGGGCACCGCCGGCCCCATGCAGAACAGGCCGACCTTCGGGGCGGTCGCGCCGAGCTTCGTCCCCTCGGCGAGGACGGCCAGATCGCAGGCGGCGACCAGCCCGATGCCGTTCGCCGCGGCGTGCCCGTGGGCCGCCGCGATGACCGGCGTCCGCATGTCGGCGATGGTCTTGAACGGCTCCTCCATCTGCGCCACCCACGTCAGGTACTCCGACTCGCTGCCGTACTCCTCGTACTCCGAGAGGTCGATGCCGGCCGAGAACGCCCGCCCGGCACCCGTCACCACGACCGCGCGGACGTCGGCCTCGTCGTCCAGCGTCGTCAGCGCGCCGTCCAGTTCCTGGGCCTGTTGCGTGCTGAACGTGTTCATCGACTCCGGCCGCGAGAGCGTGACGACTGCGACGTGACCGTCCCGCTCGACCTCGACTGTCTCGTACTCGGTGGCCATGTGTCGCTGTCACGCGCGACGAGGAGAAAAACCCCCGGACCCCCGGGGACGACTTATACTACCGCGCGCTACTGCGAGTAGACGCCCCGGATGAGATCGCTCGCGCGGTTCCCCGACCGCCGCTGGCCGCCCAGGAGCGACGCCGACCGCCGCTGGCTGGCGGCGTCGCTCCTGGTCGGCGCGCTCTGTTACGTCGCCTACCTCTCGCTCTACCCCGAACCCGCCCAGGGAGCCGGCTTCTACCTGACGGCCGCCGACGCCCTCCGCCGGCACGGGTACGCGCTCCCGTGGCGCGTCCCCTTCTACACGGCCGGCGGGGTCCCCTTCGCCTATCCGCCGCTGGCCTTCTACGCGCTCGCGGTCGCGCTCGACCTGGGCGCCGCCCCGCTCGCGCTCGCGCGCCTGGTCCCGGGCCTGGTCGCGCTCGCGGCGCTCGTCCCCTACTACGCGCTCGCGCGCGAGGTGCTCGAATCGCCTGCGCGCGCCGGGACGGCGACGGCTCTCCTGGCGATCACGCCCGCGGCGCTCCAGTGGCACGTCGCCGCGGGCGGGCTCGTCCGCGCGCCGGCGTTCCTGTTCGCGCTCGGCACCTGCTACGCGGGCTGGCGGCTGTTCGCCGCGGGCGACCGCCGCTGGCTGCCCCCCGCCGTCGCGCTGTTCGCGGCGACCGTCCTGACCCACCCCGTGTACGCGACGTTCGCGGGGGTGAGCTGTCTCGCCATCTACGCCGCCGTCGATCGCTCGCCGCGCGGCGTCGCGTTCGGCGCGGTCGTCGTCGCCGGCGGTGCGGTCCTGAGCGCGCCGTGGTGGGCGCTCGTCCTGGTCCGGCACGGGCCGGGCGTCTTCGCGGGCGCCGCGGGGACGCACGCGGGCCTCGGCGGCGGCCTCGCTCGCCTCGGCGCCTCGTTTCTCGCGCCGCTCGTCGCCCTCGACGGCGACCTCCCGTTCTATCTCCTGGCGTTCGGGGGCGCGCTCGCACTCCTCGGCCGCCGCCGCGCGCTCCTCCCGCTGTGGCTGCTGGTCGTCGGGTACGCGCTCCGGCAGCCGCGCTTCCTGTTCGTCCCGGGGTCGATGGCTGCCGCGGTCCTGGTCGTCGACGTGCTCGCACCGCGCGCCCGGACCGCGCTGGCTCGCGTCCACGGCCGCGGGCGCGGCGCGTCCGTCTCGTCCGCGACCGCCGGGACCGCGGTCCTGGTCGCGCTCGTGGCGAGCGTGCTCGTCGTCGGGAGCGTGGCCGCGCTCGCGCCCGCGGCCGGGCCGCGACACGTTCCGCCGCCCGACGACGAGCGGTACGCGGCCACGCCGCTCCCGCCGATGTACGTCGTCGGGGGCGACCGCGCGGCGCTCGCGTGGGTGCGGGCCAACACCGACCACGGGAGCCGGTTCGTCGTGCTCGGCGACGCCGCCGAGTGGTTCCCGCTCCTCTCCCGGCGCCCCCTGCTGGTCAGCCCCTGGGGGGCGGAGTGGGCCGGTCCCGCGGCGTTCCGGCGCCATCGCGACCTGTACGACGCGCTGGCCGCCTGCCCGACCGCCGACTGCGTCACGCGCGGTCTCCGGGACGCCGGCGTCGACCCGCAGTACCTCTACGTCCAGACCGGCCACTACACGGTCCGGCGGACGCCCCACTACCGCGGCGCCGCGGCCCGACAGTCCTTCGCCGCCTCGCCCCGCTACGAGGTGGTGTTCGCGAACGACGCGGGGTTCGTGGTCCACGTGGCCGAGCGGAGCGAGGCCACGTCCTGAGCGAGCGGCGAGTAGAGCGAGCCGCGAGCCGCGCGGCCGAGCGGAGCGAGGCCACGTCCTGAGCGAGCGGTGAGCGCAGCGAGCCGCGAGCCGCGCGGCCGAGCGGAGCGAGGCCACGTCCTGAGCGAGCGGTGAGCGCAGCGAGCCGCGAGCCGCGCGGCCGACCACCGGGAGGTCAGGTCCGGAGCGCGGCCCGTCGTTCGCGCCTCGCACGACTCGACGGGCAGCCACGACAATCCGGTCCGTACCTGGTAACTACCTGGCCGGGAGCGGTATCCACGCTCGGTCACCTCGCGGGTATCGGCAGGGAAGCCGTTAGAACTGTTAACTCGCTAAGGATCGCTTACCGGGACACGCACGTAGCCATGCAGGAGCCCTCTCTCGCTTCGATTTGCGCACACGTCCTCGTGCTGGTCGCGCGGCGGTGTGCGGCACTGGTCCGGGTGGCGGCCTTCTGGGCCGCGATCGTCCTCCCCATGCTGTACGTCCCGCTCCTCCTCCTCGGCACCGTCTCGGCGACGGCCCCGTCGATCCTCTGGAAGCTCGTCGCCCTCAACATCGCGGCGCTGGTCGTCGGGTACGGGTACGGTACCCCGCTCGGCGAGGACCGCGAGGGCCCGGCGCGCGAGTAGGCCGCGGTTCCCGGCCAGCAGCCGTGCCCGGGCGCCGCCAGCGCGCCGACAGGCTGGCGTTACCAGCGGCGGCCCGGATCCAGTCAGCTCTGCGTTCCGGTCCCGGTTCCGGTTCCAGTCGCGGTCCCGGTCCCCGTCTCGGTCCCCGTCTCCGGGGCCTGGTTCGCCGCGAGCGACTCCCAGGTGACCTGTCCCGCGTCGAGGACGTTGGACGGCGCGAGCGCGGGGTCGGTGAGCGTCGCGCGTGCCAGTCCGACCGGGCCGGCGCGCGGGTCCGGCAGCGCCGCCGCGTCGGCCGTCTCGAACGGCGCCTCGGTGACGTCGCCCACGACGACCCGCATCGCCATCCCGAACGTCTCGTGGGGCGAACAGAGGAGGTCGTACACGCCGGGCGTCTCGAAGGCGTGGAACCAGCTGTCGGGGATCGGGCCGTCCGTGCCGCTCGTCCCGTCGCCGGTCTCCGCTGGCGGGTCGATCTGGTCGCCCGGGATCGAGTCGGGCCGCCACCCGTGGATGGGTGCGGAGAACGGGCCGACGCCGGTCGGCATCCGCCGTTGCATCCCGAACGCCGGGTGGTAGGAGACGACGTTGTGGTCGGGCGTCTCGAAGACGAACTGGAGCACGTCGCCGGGCTGGATGGCGATCCCGGTCGGCTGGTAGAAGAAGTCCGCCGGCCGCTCGGGGTTCGTCGGCGGGCCCTGGATCACCGTCTGGACCTGGTGGACCGTGCGCGTCCGGTCGCGGGTCCGGTCGCGGTCGGGCGTGTCCGTCCCGTTCCCCTGCTGGGCCGTCGCCGTCCCGCCGAGCGCCGACAGGACGGTGCCGGCCCCGAGTGCCTTCATCAGTGTCCGACGGTTCGAGTCGAGTCGGCGCTCTCGCGGTGGCATAGCGCTGAACGCACGGTCCGCTCGCTCTTTGTTACGAGGCGGGTACCGATCGGCCGGCCGTCAAGGCCGGCGTTACCGGCCGCAGTCGTCGCCGTCCTGGCGGCAGCGGCCCGTGACTCGCCTGCCCTCTGGCGGTAGCGTCGGCGTGCAGACGCTGACGACCCCGATCGGACCGACCGGCCGACCGCCTAGGCGGTCCGCTCGGACGTCGAGGTCCCGATGACCAGGGTTCCGGCGACGAGGAGCGCGACGCCGCCGAGCGCCAGCACGATGGGGGTGACGCTGGTCGCCGGGACCGCGGTCAGCGACATGATGGCGGCGAACCCGACCAGGATGATGGCGGCTCCGAGGGCGATGCGTCGGCGTCCGGCGGTGTCGTCCACTGGCATGTCCGGTCGTCCGGTCGCCAGCCACTCCGCTCCATCCCCGAACACGTTCGCGGCCGGGCGTCCGGCCTCAGAAGTGGGCGAACTTGTCGCGGCGGTAGAGGTCGAGTTCGCTCACCGTGTCGACGCCGTCCTGCTGGAGCGCGAACCGGATGGCCTCCGCAACGGCCTCGGGGGCGGTGGCCTCGTCCGGCCCGTAGCTCTCGGCCTGGGAGGGGCCGTCCTCGTCGCCGAACTCGGTGCGGACCTCGGTGGGGTTGACGACGGAGACGGCGACGCCGTCGTCGCCGACCTGGCCCTCCAGGCTGTGGGCGAACCCGCGCGTCCACCACTTCGTCGCGGCGTAGACCGGGTTGTGCGGCCGGGGGTACTGGCCCGCGAAGCTCGCGACGAACACGAGCACGCCCGCCGTCTCGCGGAGGTGGGGGAGCGCCGCCCGCGTCGCGTAGAACATCCCGTCGGCGTTCACGGCCATCATCCGGTGGTAGTCCTCGTCGTCCAGCGTTTCGACGTCGTCGCCGAGGCCGATGCCGGCGTTGTTCACGAGCGCGTCGAGCGCGCCGTGCTCGTCGACGGCCGTCGCGATCAGGTCGTCGACCTGCTCGCGCTCGGTGACGTCCGTCTCGACCGGGGTCGCCGAGACCCCGTGCGTCGACTCCAGGTCGCTCGCGAGGTCGTCGAGGCGGTCCAGCCGCCGCGCTGCGAGGACGAGGTCGGCGCCCTCGGCGGCGACCGCGCGCGCCGTCGCCGCTCCGATGCCCGAACTCGCACCAGTGATGACCACGGTGTGTCCGTCGATCGACTGCATGTCCGTGGCCACGGACTGCCACCGGAAAGCCGTTCTGCCCCTCACTCGGTCAGCGGGAGCAGGATGCCGAACACGAGCGGGGTGAGCAGCGCGAGCAGGATGCCGACGACCTCGGCGTCCCAGAGCAGCGACGCCTCCCAGGCCGGGAGCTGGAGGCCGATCGCGTGCGCGCCGAGCGCACCCACGGCGCCGACCGCGAACAGCACCACGCCGACCAGGAACCCGCCCTTCGTGAACGTCGAGTAGTCGAGGTTGCCGTACCGACCGGTCATACACCACCGGTCCGGCAGACCGAGTAAAGACTGTTCCGCTGCGAGACCGAAAAGGCTTCACGCCTCCACGGTCGAGAGCCGGGCATGCTTCCCGAGCTGTCGGCGATGCTCCCCGAGCTCGTCGAGTTACTGGCCTTCGGCGTGGGGACAGTCGCCCTGTCTGTCGCCGGATTCTCCATCGAACAGTTCGCCATGACGTCGCTCCAGAGCGGACAGCCCAAACTCGGTGCGTGGGCGGGGTTCGTCGGACTGGTGACGCTGGCCTTCGCGGTCCTGCTGGCGACCGACAAGTTCCACCCCCGACTCACGGCCGTCCGCGCGCGGCTGGCAGAACGGGCCGACTGACCGCACGCCTCCGGCCGTCTCTGGCCGTCCCCGCGCGACGTCGGCGTCCCGCCCCGCTGGTCGGACCGAGCGGACGCCGCCCGTCTCAGTCCTCGCCGACCGTCCGCCCGGTGACGGCTTCGAGGTGTTTGACGAGCGCCATCATGTCCTCCTCGCCGTAGCCGAGCCCCCGCGTCGCGTTCGTCGCCTCGCGGGCCGCCCCCGTCGCCGGGAGCGGGACCGACGTCTCGCCGGCCGCGTCGAGGACGAGGTTCAGGTCCTTGAACAGCAGGTCGACCGGGAACTGCGGCTCGAACGACCGCTCGCGGACCACCGGGCTCTTGTAGTCGAACAGCGGCGCGCCGAGGACGCCGTCCTGGATCACGTCGAGCACGTCGTCGAGGGGGAGCCCCTGCCCCGCCGCGAACGCCAGCGCCTCCGAGAACCCCTCCATCATCACCCCGAGCAGGAGGTTCGTGGTGAGCTTCATGCTCGTCCCGTCGCCGACCGCGCCGACGTGCCGGACCTCGCCGAAGGCCGACAGCAGCGGCCGAACCTCGGCGAGCACGTCCTCGTCGGCGCCGGCCAGGACCAGCAGCTCGCCCCGCTCGGCGGGCCCGACGGTACCGAGGACGGGCGCGTCGACGAACTCGCCGCCCGCCTCGCGGACCCGCTCGGCCACCTCGGCCGTCGCCGCCGGCGAGACGGTGCTGGCGTCCACCACGACGGTCCCGCGGGGCAGCCCGTGGACGACGCCGTCCTCGCCGAGGACCACCTCGCGGAGCGCCTCCGGGCCGGTGAGCATCGTGACGACGACCTCCGCCTCGGCCGCCAGTTCCGCGGGCGAGTCGTAGGTGGCGACGCCGGCGTCGGCGAAGGCGTCCATCTTCGCGGCGGTGCGGTTGTACACGCCGAGGTCGTACCCCGCCTCGTCGACGTTCCACGCCATCGGCGTGCCCATCGCGCCGAGTCCGATGAAGCCGATTCGATCCATGTCCCCGGGTTTGAGCGCCATTCAGTAATCAGTTCCGCGAGGCGGCGCGGGTGCTGGCGACGGCTGCGACTCGACGCGGCGCGCGCCGGCGACGCGCGGCGCTCACCGCCGGGGAACTCGCAGCGTGTGCTCGCGCACCGCGCCACAGCCGGGACACCGGTGGCGGTAGTGGACGACGCTCCCGTCGGTCTCGCAGCGCCAGCCGCCCGACTCGTCCTCGTGGCCGCAGTCGGGGCAGACGCGCTCCGCGTCGTCGTAGTACGTCCGGAGGTGCTCCAGCGGCGAGCGGTCGGTCGATGCCATATTTGCCGGTTTCGGCCGGAGCGTGATAAGTCCATTGCCAACGATGCACACGGTCGTGGGCCGTCAGTGGTCGCGCGGGCCGTCGTGGCCGCGGAGTCGGTGGACCGCGCCGTAGGCCCGGTGGAAGAGCGCGTCGAGTCGGCTCTCGCGCACGCAGGCCTCGACCCGGCCCTCGCGGATGGCGCGCACGACGGCCGCGGGAGTGGGGTCGGCGGCGTCCAGCCGCGTGTAGGCGCGGCCGACCTCGACGGGGAAGTGGGCGTCGCTCCCGCCGACGACGGGGACGTCCAGGTCGCGGGCGAGGCGTTCGACGCCCTGGCGGTTCGGTCGCTTGCCGTTGAGTTCCACGGCGTCGAAGGGGGCGTCGGCCTCGGCCACAGTGCTGTTCCGGAAGGGGTGGGCGACGACGGCGGCGCACCCGCGGTCGTGGGCGAGCTCGACCGCCTCCTCGGGCGTCAGCGCGTCGCGCGCGGTCCGCCGGGGCGGGTCCGGGCCGACCACGAGGAGGTGGCCGCGCGTGGTCGAGATCTCGATCCCCGGGAGGAGTCTGACGCCGCCGAGCCAGTCGGGGTGTGGCTCGTGGAAGTCGTGGTTCGTCACGGCGACGGCGTCCAGGCCGCGGCGTCGTGCGAGCGCCGCCACGACCCGGAGGCTGACCGGGTCGAACGGCGTCGGCCGCCCGCGGACGACGTGGAGGAAACCAGCGTGGGCGTGGAGGTCGACGGCGAGCACGATTGGAGGTGTCGGTACCAGTGCTTTAGTCTTGGCTCGTCGGAGTGACTGTCGTGCACCGGGTCGTGATCCGCAATCCCGCGAGCGGGAACTGGAGCAGGAGCCTCCGCGCCGTCCAGCTCGCCCGTGCGCGGGGCTACGAAGTTCGGGACACGACCGCGCCCGGCGACGCGGTCGAGATGGCGCGCGCGGCGGCCGCCGAGGGCGCCACCCGCATCGTCGCCTGCGGCGGCGACGGCACCGTCAACGAGGTGGTCTGGGGCGTCGACGAGGCCGGCCGCACGGGCGACGTCGAACTCGGCGTCGTCCCGACTGGGACCGGGAACGGCTTCGCCGAGGACGTCGGCGTCTTCGGCGTCCGCCAGGCCTTCGAGGTGCTGGACCGCGGCGAGACGCGTCGGCTCGACCTCGGGATGGCGGGCAGCCGCCCCTTCCTCAAGACCTGCGTCGCGGGCTTCCCGGCCGGCGTGAGCGCGCACACCACCGCGGCGATGAAGCGCGCGCTCGGGGTGGCCGCCTACGGGCTCGGGGCCGTCCCCTACGCGCTCGACGCCCTGACGGAGTCCGACGTGGAGGTGTTCTCGGACCTCTCGGTGCGCGTCGGCCCGGCGTCGGACCCGCTGTGGGCCGGCACCGCCCTGCTGGTGCTGGTGGGCAACAGCCGGCAGTTCCCGGGGCTCGTCTGGCGACAGGCGCCCCTGGAGGACGGCCTGCTGGAGGTCGTCGTCGTGAAGCGCGCTGCGGCCTTCCGGGGCGTCCGCCGGACGGACGACGCGACCCACCGCTTCGAGACGCCACACCTCCTCCGGGTCCGGTCCCGGGAGCTGTTCGTCGACGCTCCCCGGACGCTGTTCAGCGTCGACGGCGAGATACAGGAACGGGCGTCGCTCGACGTCGGGATCCGGCCGCGCGCGCTCCGGTTCCGCGTCGGGGCGCGGTACCGGCCGTGACCGGGCGAGCGACCGGTACGTATTTCTCGCGGACCGGTGATTGCCAGCCCACGACACGGATGGTGAGACGGATCGCGGGACGGGTGGAGCGTGCCAGCCCGTCGCTCGCTTCCGGGGGGCGGGCGCCGCGTCGATGACGCCGGTCGCCCCGGAGCAGGTCGCGCTCCTCGCGCTCGTCGGGGGCGTACTCGTGCTCGCCGGCCTCGTCAAGGGCGCGCTCGGGTTCGGGCCGGCGCTGGTCTCCGTACCGGTGCTGGTCCAGGTGTTCGACCCGAAGACCGCCATCGCGGCCTTCTCGATCCCGTTGCTCGTGGGGAACCTCGTCGTGCTGTGGCGAGACGGCGTCTCGTGGGCTGCGGTCCGGCCCCACCTCCGGCTGGCCGTGACCGTGTTCCTCGCGACCGTCGTCGGCGCCGTCGGCCTGCTCGCCCTGCCCGCGGACGTCCTCTCGCTGGTCGTCGGGGTCGCCGTGCTCGGCTACCTCGCCGCCACCTACCGCTCGGGCGAGGCGCTGGCCCGCTACGCGAACCACCGGTGGTCGGCGTACGTCGTGGGGAGCGCCACGGGCGTGCTGGGCGGTGCGCTCGGCATGGGTGGGCTCCCGCTGGCGACGTACCTCGACGCGCGGGAACTCGACCGGGACGTCTTCACGCTCGTGCTGGTGTTGCTCCTCGCGCTCAACAACTCGGTCAGGATCGCCGCCCTCTGGGCCGGGGGGCTGTTCACCGCGGCGGAACTCGCGCTCGGCGGCGCGTTCGTCGTGCCCGTCTTCCTCGGCGTCGTCGTGGGCGTCCGCCTCCGGCGGTACATCTCCCCGTCTCGCTTCGAGACGCTGGTCCGCCTCGTGCTCCTCGTCAGTTCGGTGCGGCTCGTCTCTGGCGCGCTGGCGTGACGGTGGTCCGGGGCGTGGCTGCGGGGCGCGGGCCCTGACTTCCTCCCGCGGCCGGGGCCGTGGGCTTCCGCTCGCTCCCCGTCACTCGAGCCGCTCGCGGACCTCGCTGGCCGCCCGCTCGCCCGAACTGACGGCGCCGTCCATGTAGCCGTACCACTCGGTGGCGGTCTCGGTGCCGGCCCAGTGGAGGCGCCCGCACGGCTCCCGCAGGGCCGCGCCGTGGCTCGTGAGCGCGCCCGGCGGCATGTTCCCGGCGAGACACGCCCGCGAGTAGCGCTCGTTCGCCCAGACCTGGTCGACGTAGTCGACGGGGTCGGCCGCGCGCGGCCCGAGGTAGGCGGCGAACTGGTCGAGCACCCGGTCGCGGCGCTCGGCCGCGTCGACGGCGGCCAGGTCGCGGGCGTGGTCTCCGAGTACGAACCCGACGAGCGCGCCCGTCGACGCTTCCCGCGGCAGGTCGTCGTATATCAGGCCGACCGGCCCGTCGGCGTCCACCACCTCGCCGGAGCGGCCGTCGTGCCGCCAGAAGGGAGCGTCGTAGGCCGCGACGCACTTGATCATCTCGCCCATCGGCGGTCGCTGGGTCAGCCCGTCGCGCCGCGCGGGGAGGGGCGGGTCGTAGTCGATGCGTCCCGCGAGCGCGGGCGGGACGGCGACCACGGCGTACTCGGCAGTCAGCGACAGCCCCTCGGCGTGGACGGTCACGCCGTCGCCCTGTTCGATGGCGTGGACGGGCGTCCCCAGGTGGACTCGGTCGCCGAGAGCCGCGGCCAGCTCCTCGGCGAGCTGCTGAGTGCCGCCCACCAGCCGGGTCTGCTGGGCGCCGCCCTCGACGGAGGTGAGCGGGCCGAACCCGCCGGCCGAGGCGACGTAGAACAGGAGAAAGAGGAGCGACAGCTCCCGGGGTTCGGAGCCGAAGACCGCGCGGACCATCGCGTCGAACGCGTCGCGGGCAGCCGCGGTCCGCAGCGTCGCGTCCCGCCACGTCGCCACGGTCTGGCTGTCCCACGCCGCCGCCTCGGGGGCCTCGTGTGGCGCGTCGACCGGTACGGACTCGCTCTGTTCGTCGAGGCGCCAGATCGCGTAGCGCAACTCCCACTGTGCGGGCCGGTCGAGCGCGCCGAACGCGGTCTCGTGGCGCCCGACCGTGCCGCCCGCCCGGAACGCCGACTCGCCCGCCGTGTACTGCGGGAACGTCTCGACGCCGAACTCCTCGACGAGCGCGTGGACGTGGCGCTGTCCCGGGCCGATCCACTGGGCGCCGAGGTCGATCGTCTCGCCCGCGAGGTCGCGGCTGAGCGTCCGGCCGCCAACCCGGTCGCGCGCCTCCAGCACCGCGACGGTCACCTCGTTCCGGGCGAGTCGGCGCGCTGCCGTCAGCCCGGCCAGGCCGCCCCCCACGACCGCGACCTCGCAGTCGCGGTCGAGCACCGGCCGCGCGTCGTCTGCGGTCATGGTTCGAACCACGCAGTCGAGGCGATAAACCTTCCGTGCCCCCGTGCCCGGCGGACACCGATTGAAGTACGTCCGCGCAGAAGACGGGGTCGATGCAGGTAGACCGCGCCTCGCTGCGGACGTTCCTCCTGTACGTCGGACCGGGCTTTCTCGTCAGCGTCGCGTACATGGACCCGGGGAACTGGGCGACCAACATCGCCGGCGGCGCGCGCTACGGGACCGCGCTGCTGTGGGTGGTCGTCCTCTCGTCGCTGATGGCGATCGTCATCCAGGTCGTCGCGGCCAAGCTCGGCATCGCGTCGGGGATGAACGTCGCCCGGCTCTGTCGCGAGCGATTCCCGACCCCGCTGGTGTACGTCTCCTGGGGCGCGGCCGAGCTCGCGATGATCGCGACCGACGTGGCCGAGATCGTCGGCGCCGGGATCGGGTTCAAGCTCCTGCTCGGCGTCCCGCTCGCCGGCGGCGCCGTCATCGCGGGCGCGCTCTCTTTCCTCCTCCTCGGCGCCCGGTCGGCCTACCGGGAGGGCTACCGGTCCTTCGAGTTGCTGATCGCGAGCCTGGTCGCCGTCATCGGGTTCGCGTTCCTGTTCGAACTCGTGCTCGCGCGCCCGGCGCCCGCGGTCGTCGCCCGGGGGCTGATCCCCACGCTCCCGGACAGCGGGGCGGTCTTCTACGCGGCCGGCATCCTCGGTGCGACGGTGATGCCCCACTCGATCTACCTCCACACCCAGCTCGTCCAGGACCGGCGCGGCCGCGCCGAGGAGGCCGAGGACGCCGCCGCGCTCGAACCGCAGCTCTTCTCCGACGGCGGCGTCGCCGACGACCGGACGCACTTCCAGCTGGAGGCACTGGACACCGGACTGGCGCTGTTCGGCGCGATGTTCGTCAACGCGGCGATGCTCGTGCTCGCCGCGACCGCGCTGTTCGGGAGCGGCGTCGCGACAATCGAAGCGGCTTCCGAGACGCTGCAGGCCGTCTTCGGGCCGCTGGCCTCCGAGATGTTCGGGCTCGCGCTCGTCGCCGCCGGGCTCTCCTCGTCGTTCGTGGCCACGATGGCCGGGCAGACCGTCATGGACGGCTTCCTCGACCTCCGCGTCCCGGCGTGGGCGCGCCGCCTCATCACGCTCGTGCCGTCGCTGACGATCGTGCTCCTGGGCTTCGAGACCACGCGCGTCCTCGTGGCCTCGCAGGTGGCGCTCTCGCTCGAACTCCCGTTCATCCTGGTGCCGCTCCTCTGGTTCTCGACGGACCGGTCGGTCATGGGCCCGTTCCGCAACCGCCGGGCGACCACGGTGCTCCTCGGCGCCATCGTGGCCTTCATCGTGGGCCTGAACGTCCTGCTGATCGCGGACGCGGTCGGCCTCGTCGCGGTGAGTTGAGCCGGCGGGGGTCGGGCTGCCGCCCGGGGACACGCCTTTACCCCCGGACGTGGATCCACCGGGTATGCCCTCTCTCGGGACCCGCGTGCGCCGCCTGCCCCGCGAGCGGGCGGCGCTCTCGCTCCTGCTCGCCGTCCTCGCGGTCGAACTCGTCGGCGCCGCCGGGTCGCTGTTCACCGCGCGCGGGCTCGCCACCTGGTACGGGACGCTCCGGCGGCCGGCGCTCGCGCCGCCGAACTGGGTGTTCGGCCCGGTCTGGACGACGCTGTTCGCGCTGATCGGAGTCGCGGTCTGGCTCGTCTGGCGGCGGGCGACGACCGAGCCCGGGCGGGTCCGGGTCGCGTTCGCGGTCTTTCTCGTCCACTTCGCGGCCAACCTGGCGTGGTCGGCCGCCTTCTTCGGCGCGCGGTCGATCGCCCTCGGCCTGGCCGTGATCGCGGCGCTGTGGCTGCTGATCGTCGCCACCATCTGGGCATTCGGTCGCGTCGACCGCCGCGCCGCCGCCCTCCTCGTCCCTTACCTCCTGTGGGTGACTTTCGCCGCGTACCTCAACTACCGGTTCTGGGTCCTCAATTGACGCGGTAGCGCGGGGTCACCGTCCGCAGACGCGAGCACGGCGAGCGTCAGGACGGGGTGGTCGACCTCGCGAGCCGGTCGTAGAGCCAGGCGAAGGCGACGCCGCCCGAGAGGCCGTCGACGAACGCCCAGAGGGCGCCGACGACCAGTCCGGACGACGACTCGTCGTAGCCGCGGTAGACGTCTGCGAGCAGTCGCTGCCAGCGCCGGCCCCAGCCGAACCGCGCGGTGACGCCGAGCAGTGCTACGGCGCCCGCCCAGAGCAGGCCACAGGCCAGTCCGAACGCGCGAACGTCGAGCGAGCGTGTCTTCGTCGCCATGTCGCTCCGTTCGCCCGCGAGCGACATAGGCGCCCTGCCGATTCCCGTGCCGGGGGACACCCGGCTCCGCTCACTCCCCGTCGGCGCGCCCGGGTTCGCCGGCGACCGGGACGCGCCGGCCGAGTTCGGCGCCGAGCAGCGCGACCGCGACGGCCAGGAGTCCCAGCGCGAGCAGCGCCTCCGCGGGCGAGAGCCCGAGCCGCGTCAGCACGGCCGAGTCGTCCCAGAGCCGGGTGACGAGCCCGAACGCCGCCCCGGGCGCGGCGACCGCACTGCCGGCCAGGACGACGCCGGCGGTCAGCCCGCCGCCCCGGAGCACGCGGAGCGCCGTCCGGCGCGTCGTGGGGCGGACCGGGAGCGGGGCGCGACGGCGCCAGCCGACCGCGGCGACCGCGACCACCAGGAGCACGGCCACGAGAACCTCGGGGGGTGCGTCCCCGCCGAGGAGGAGCGGCGCGAGCGCGCGCCCGGCGGTCGCGACGAGCGACCCGGAGCGCTCGCCGGTGTAGACCAGCGCCGTCAGCGCGACGTTGAACAGCAGCGCGCCCGCCGTCGAGAAGGCCACGAACCGCCGGAGGTCCATCCCGGCGGTGCCGGCGGGCACCGAGACGAGCGCCCGCGCGACGGGGAGCAGCCGGCCCCAGAAGACGGACGTCTCGCCCCACCGCCCGAACCACTGCTCCCACCGGTCGAGGTCGGCGGCCGAGACGTGCACGTAGCGGCCGTACCGGTCGAGCACCCGCGCGCCGTTCCGGCCGAATAGGTAGTACGCGAGGACGCTCCCGGCGGTCGCGCCCACGGTCGCGACGAGCACGAACGCGACGAAGGAGACGGGATCGGTCACCAGCAGCGCCGCGGCGAACGGGACGACGACCTCGCTCGGCACGAAGTGGAGCAGCAGCGACGTCTCCAGGGTCATGTACACGAAGACGGCGATCAGGCCGTAGGTGCTCACGAGGGTCAGGACGGCGTGCTGGAGGCCGTCGGCGGTGATGGTCACGGCTGGCCGTTCCCGCTCGCGGGCGGTGTGGATCGCCTGTCGTCGAGCCGCGCGCGCGTCACGGCGTTATCGACTGCCGACGCCGGGCTTGACGAGCACGTCGTTGCCGGCGACCTCGTGCCGGACGGTCGGCGGGTTGTCGTCGACGCGCTCGCCCTCGCGCTCGCCGGCCAGGATGGCCCGGAGCGCCTCGTAGTACTCGTCGAGCAGGGAGAGGTCCTCGCCCGCGACCGGGGCCGCGTGGGAGACGTAGAGGGTGTCGAACGCGCCCGCGTCGCGCAGTTCGCGCAGGTTCGCGAGCGTGTCGAGGTAGTCCGCGGCGTCGCAGCCCTCGAAGTGGATGTAGAGGCCGTGGCCGTTGTGGAGGACGTCGCCGCCGTAGAGGACGCCGTCCTCGCGGTCGAGCGCCGCCAGCTGGCCGGGCGAGTGGCCGGGGACGTGGACGAGTTCGAGCGTCCGTCCCCCGAGGTCGACGGTCGTCCCCGGCTCGATGGCCTCGACGCCGGTGATCGGCGGGATCTCGAAGCTGTCGGGGTCGAAGTCGTCGGGGAACGCCCGGCCCGCCTCGCGCCAGTCGGCGATCCAGTCCGCCGGGCCGTACCCGAAGCCCTTCGTGATCCCGTTCACGCCGCCGTCGGGCGTGCGCTCGACGGGGTGGACGCGCACGTCGTCGAACTGGTGGGCCGACCCGACGTGGTCCCAGTGCGAGTGCGAGAGCAGCAGCGTCACCGGCACGTCCACCAGCGACTCGACCATCGCGCGGAGGTCGCCCGCGCCGCCGCCGGCGTCGATCAGGAGCGCGCGGTCCTCGCCCTCGATGAGGTAGGTCCCGAACAGGACTCCCTCGGCGATGCGCCAGCTGTGGTCGGTCAGCTGCTCGACCTCGTACCAGTCGTCGGTCGCGTTCATGTCTTCTCCTCAGGCCGCATCGAGTTGAGGTTTGCGCCGCGGGAGCGTCCCGGGGCGACCGTCAGGGCCGGATGCGGCTGACCAGTTCCGAGAACGACATCACGTCGCCCTCGCCGGTAATGAGACCGGCGAATCCCTGCGGGATGAAGATGACGAACACGACGTAGATGACGCCGAGGACGATCAGCCACAGGTCCGTGATGGAACTGACGAAGTCCCGGAGCACGACCAGGAACGCCGCGCCGGCGAGGGGCCCCCACAGCGAGCCCATCCCGCCGATGAGCGTCATCAGCAGGGCGTTCCCGCCGGTGTTCCAGTAGAGCGTGATCGGCGAGACGAAGTTGAGGTAGGGCCCGTAGAGCATCCCGCCGATGGCGGCGAAGAGGCCAGCGAAGGTGAACGCCGCCAGCTTGAACTTGAAGACGTCGAGCCCGATGGCCCGCGCCCGGGTGTCGTTCTCGCGGATGGCGACGAACACCTTCCCGAGCGGCGAGTTGAGCAGCCGCCGGATGGCGAGATAACAGCCCGCCACGAGCACGAGCGTCAGCCAGTAGAAGTTGGCCGGGTTGTCGAGCGGGAACAGCCCGGCGACGAGCGGCGGCGCGGGGACGCCCGAGAGCCCGTTCGCCCCGCCGGTGATGGTGTTGAGCTGCCGGGAGGCCTCGTAGAACAGCTGCGCGAACGCGAGGGTGATGAGCGAGAAGTAGACGCCCGAGACCTGGAATGCCAGGTAGCCGATGACGGCGCTGACGATCGTCACGATCGCGACCGTGATGATCGCGGCCGGGATGAACGGGATCGCGGTCCCGATCAGGGGGTCGGCGGCCTTGAGCAGGAGCCCGAGCGTGTAGGCCGCCAGCCCGAACGGGAGGGCGTGGCCGAACGAGACCACGCCGGTGTAGCCGATCAGGATGTCGTAGCTCATCGCGAAGATCGCGAAGATGAACACCTCCGTGAGCAGCGAGAGCGTGGAGTTTGAGATGTAGACTGGCGGGAGCAGGGGAAGGGCCGCGAGAACGACCACGAGCACGGGCCGCCAGACGCGGAGGACGGGGTCCGGAACGGTCTGCTGGATGGGCTCGACGAGGCGGTCGCGGACGAGCGACATCAGTGCTCTACCCCCGTGGTGATCTCGGCGCCGAACAGGCCCTCCGGTTTCGCCAGGAGCGTCGCGGCCATCACCGCGAAGATGATGAACGGAGCGAACTGCGGGACGAAGTACTGGCCGAACATCTGTGCCAGGCCGACGAACAGCGCGCCGACGATGGCGCCCCGGAAGCTCCCGAGGCCGCCGATGACGACCACCACGAACGCGTCGAGGATGATCTCGGTCGAGAGCCCGGGATACACCCCGAGGATGGGCGCGCTCATCACGCCGCCGAAGGCGGCCAGCCCCGTCCCGATGGCGAACATGATCGTGAACGACCGGCGGACGTTGATGCCGAGGGTCTGGACCATCTCGGAGTCCATCGTGCCAGCCCGGACGATCATCCCGAGGTCGGTCCGTTCGAGGAACACGTAGATGGCGGCCGCCATCAGCGTCCCGACGACGACCACGAAGGCCCGGTAGTTCGGGACGATGACGCCGGCGAACTGGAGCGCCCCGGTGAGCCACCCCGGCGTCCCGAAGCTCTGGGAGTTCGGCCCCCAGATCAGGATGAGGAATTCGTCGAGGATGAGCGAGAGCCCGAACGTGAGCAGAATCTGGTAGATCGGGTCGCGGTCGTAGAGCGGCCTGATCGTGAGCACTTCGAGGACGACGCCGATGCCCGCGACGATGAATGGCGCAACAAGCAACGCCAGCAGGAACGGCAACTGGGCGTCGAAGATTGTCAGCCCGATGTAGGCGCCGAGCCCGAACAGCGCCCCGTGCGCGAAGTTGACGACGCCCATCAGCCCGAAGATGAGCGACAGCCCCGCCGCGATGAACAGCAGGACCATTCCCAGTGCGACGCCGTTGACGATCAGAAACCCGATCTGTGATACGGAAACCATGCAGTCACTCCCTGACGGCCGGAATGACCAGGTGGTGGATAAGTGTTGTGCAACTGTACCACGCGCTGTGATGTCGCGTGACCATCAAGAAAGATATATCTGGGGGGGTTGCAAAGACCGGGCCGACGTATGGCAGACAGAAACACTCGCGGCCGCTCAGACCGGCCGTTCAGTCGTCGTCGCGTTCTCAAAGCTGGGGTCGCTGCTGGCGCCGTCGGACTCGCCGGCTGTGCGAGCAACCGCGGTGGCGGGAACGGGGGTGGGTCGACGCCGACGGACAGCGGCGGGAACGGCGGCGGTGGCGGAACCACGACCAAGTCGGACAGTGGCGGCGGCAGCGACACGATCCGGATGGTGCAGTTCGTGCCGCTGTCGGGGCCGTACTCGATCTTCGGCAAGTGGGTCAAGAAGGGCGCCCAGCTCGCCGAGAAACAGGTCAACGCCGACGGCGGCATCAACGGCAAGGAGTTGCAACTGGAGTTCGCCGACTCCGAGACCGACCCCAACGCGACCGTCCAGAAGGCCAAGCAGTACAACAACAACGGCGTGGACTACTTCCTCCACGGCGTCTCCAGCGCGGTCGGGGCCGCCCTGGAGGGCTGGGCCACGAGCAACGGCGCGTTCGTCACGATCGACGGCGACGGCGCGACCACCATCACCGGCGAGAACTGCGTGTCCAACGCGGTCCGGGTCAACCGGAACGTCTCGATGGGGGCGTTCAGTCTGGGCGTCTACGCCGAAGACAAGTTCCCGGACGTCTCCGACTACTGGTTCATCGGCGCCGACTACAACTGGGGCCACACGGGCGTCCAGTACGGCAAGCAGATCGCCAAGGCCAACGGCAACAACATCGTCGGTGAGTCGTTCGCCCCGCTCGGCACCAAGGACTTCTCGACCTACATCAACAAGATCACCAGTTCGAGCGCCAAGGGCCTCTACGTCGTCATCTCCGGGTCGGACTTCATCCGATTCATCAACCAGTCGCTCAACTACGGCCTGCTCGACCAGCTCGACATCATGCTCTGTACCAACGCCGGGGACATCGACACCTCGAAGGAACTCGGCAGCAAAGCGACTGGCATCGCGTCGACGACGCGGTGGTACTTCACGGCCGACTACGGCACCGAGGGCCAGTCCAAGTTCAACGAGGCCTGGAAGAACGAGTACGATTCCCTGCCCCGCGGCGTCGGGGAGAACGCCTGGGCCGGCGTCTGGATGAACAAGCTCGTCATGGAGGAGGCCGGCTCCACCGCGGTCTCGGACGTCGTCGACACCTACCCCGGGTTCAACTGGGACTCCGGCATGGCGACCGTCCCCCGGAACATCAGGAAGTGCGACCACCAGGCCGAACAGCCCATCTTCGTCGGTCAACTCACCGAGACGAGCGACTACGACTTCCCCATCCTGGAAGGCGAGACCTACAAGCCGAGCGAACACAAGCTCATCCGGGACTGCTCGGAGACGAACTGCTCCCTCTGATGCTGCTCGAAACGGAGTCACTAACCAAGCAGTTCGGCGGCCTCGTGGCCGTCGACGACGTCGACTACCAGCTGGAAGCGGGAACTGTGACTTCGCTCATCGGTCCGAACGGCGCCGGCAAGACGACGTTCTTCAGCCTCCTCACGGGCGCGCTCGACCCGACCGAGGGGCGGGTCGTCTTCGACGGCGAGGACATCACCGACCTCTCGATGGAGGAGACGACCCGCCGCGGGATGGCGCGATCGTATCAGATCACCAATCTCTTTCCGGAACTGACCGTCGAGGAGAACCTCCGCATCGCCGCACAGAGCATCGGGGGCGGTAACTTCCAGTTCTACCGCCACCACCGCGTCCACGAGGAGTACTACGAGACGGCCCGGCGCCTGCTCGACCGGCTCGACATCGCCGAGTACGCCCAGGACAAGGCCAAGAACCTCGCGTACGGCGACAAGCGCGTCCTCGAGGTGGGGATCGCGCTGGCGACCGCCCCCGACCTGCTCCTGCTCGACGAGCCGACCGCCGGCATGTCCAAGGACGGCTCCGAGCGCATCATCGACCTCATCGGCGAACTCCGCGGCGAGTACACCATCCTGCTCGTCGAGCACGACGTCGAGATGGTGATGTCGGTCTCCGACACCGTGACGGTCCTCGACCGCGGGCAGCTCATCGCGCGCGGCACGCCAGCGGAGGTCCAGCGCGACGAACGCGTCCGCGAGGCCTACCTCGGGTCGGAGGTGGAAGCGTGACCCTGCTCGACCTCGACGGCGTCCACACCTACTACGACGAGAGCCACGTCCTCTACGGCATCGACCTCGAGGTCGCAGACGAGGAGGTCGTGGCCGTCCTTGGTCGCAACGGCGCGGGCAAGACGACGACGCTCCGGTCGATCACCGGGCTCACGCCGCCCCGCGAGGGGACGATCACCTTCGACGGCGAGGACATCACCGACCTCAGCCCGTTCAAGATCGCCCGCCGGGGCGTCGGCTTCGTCCCCGAGGAACGCCGGCTGTTCGACGGGCTGACCGTCCACGAGAACCTCCGGATGGCAGAGATCGAGGACGTCGGCGAGTACACCATCGCCGACGCCTACGACCTCTTCCCGAAGCTCGACGAACTCAGGGAGTCGGAGGCGGGCGACCTCTCGGGCGGCGAACAGCAGATGCTCGCCATCGCGCGCGGGCTGCTGGGCGGGACGAAGCTGCTCCTGCTCGACGAGCCGACCGAGGGCCTCGCCCCGCAGATCGTCGAGGACGTCATGGACGCCGTCCGGACGCTCAAGGACGAGTCCATCACCATCGTCATCGTCGAGCAGAACGTCCAGCTCGCGCTCGACGTGGCCGACCGCGCCTACGTCATCGAGTCCGGCCAGGTGGTCCACGAGGCACCGGCCCACGAACTGGCCGAGGACGACGAGACCATCGACCGGTACCTCGCGACCGGCATCGAGAGCTGACCGCCTCCCTCTCTCTTAGCTCTCCAACGTCGCGTCGAGCGTGATCTCCGGCCCGGCCAGCGCCTTCGAGACCGGGCAGTTCTCCTTGGCCCGGGTGGCGAGTTCCTCGAACGTCTCCTCGTCGATGCCCGGGATCGACGCGGTCAGCGTCAGGTCGATGCGCGGAATCTCGAACCCGCCGCCCTCGGCACGGTCGAGGTGGACGTCTGCCTCGACGGCGAGTTGCTCGGGCTCGTAGTCCTCGCCCTCCAGAAACGCCGTCAGCTGCATCGAGAAACAGCCCGAGTGAGCCGCGCCGACGAGTTCCTCGGGGTTCGTCCCGGGTTCGTCCTCGAACCGCGTCGGGAACCGGAACGTCCCCTCGACCTCGCCGCTCTCCGTCTCGAAGTCGCCGCTGCCGTCGGTGCTTCCACGCCAGGTGGTCGTCGCGTGTCTCGTGGGCATCGCGTGTCCCCGTACGGAGACCAGCCGTATGGAACTGGCGGCGACTCGTCCCGGACGCGACGGGACTCTGTCGAACGCTCTCGCCTTCGACCGCGAGGACAGCACGCCTGCGGTGAACGGCGGGACTCGCTCCTCGAGTCAGGTAGCCGACGCCCCGCCGGAGCCCCGGCGTTCGCCGACACTCCGACGTCCCGGGTCAGCCGTCCGTCGATCCGGATTCTGAGCCGTCTCGCCGGACCGGCGAGCCAGCGCTGCACCTGGCAGATCGCAGTTCGTACCCCGGCCGTCAGTCGGCCAGCGCCGTACGCGGTGCCCCGCCCTGCTCCTCGCTCGCGGTGATCGTCCCCCACGCGATGATGGCCATCGAGATGGCGAGCAGCGCCCCCCAGATGTAGGCGGTGATCAGCAGCGGCGGCGCGACCATCTCCATCAGCACCGTCGCGGGCAGGAGCCACTGGCCGACGACGAACCCGTAGACCGCCACCGACCGGAGCGTGCCCGTCAGCGCCGTCCGTTCGATGGCGAACCCGGTCACGACGGCCAGGATCGCGAGGATGCCGAAGTGGGCGTGCGCCCCGATCGACGCCTGCGGCAGCCCCGACCCCATCGGCGAGATGAGGTAGACCTGGACGAGCCCCCACAGCATCTGGATGGTCAGTGCGACGTAGCCCGACGCTCGAAGTGTCCGGGACATGACGAGAGATAGCACCCACCATGGGTATATAACTATTCCGCCGCTCGGGCGCCTCCGGGCCACAGCCTGGCGTTCCCCACCGATGCGACCCCGTCGTAAACCGACCGATTGATGGTGGTCGACGGGAAGGTACGGCCAGCCATGGACACTCGAACGGCAGACGTCGACCTCGTCGGCAGAGAGACGGTGGAGAACGTCGCGCGCGCCGCGCTGCTGGCGGCGCTCACCGGGGCGTTCGCGTACGTGGTGTTCCCGAACCCGGTGTCGCCGACCGACGTGACGCTGCAGGTGCTGGGCGTGTTCCTCGCGGGCCTGCTGCTCGGGCCGGTCTGGGGCACCGTCTCGCTCTGCCTGTACCTGGCGGCCGGCGCGGTCGGGGCGCCGGTCTACCTGGGCGGGGCGGCCGGCGTCGGCCACCTGTTCGGCGCCACCGCGGGCTACCTCTGGTCGTACCCGATCGCCGCCGCGGTCGTCGGCCTGGCCGTCCACGGCCGGGGCGGCCTGCGCCCGCTCGGCGAGGTCGGCCTGCCGCGACTGGTCGGCGCGATGGTCGCCGGGGTCGTCGTCATCTACGCGCTGGGCGCGGCGGGGCTGATGCTCGTCCTCGGGTACGGCCTGCAGAAGGCGGTCGTGACCGGCGCGCTGGTGTTCCTGCCGGCGGAGGCGCTCAAGCTCGTGGCCGCGGTCGGCATCGTCCGGAGCGACGCCATCCGCGCGCGATGATCGAGACGCGGGCGCTGGTCCACCGGTACGACGCCGCCGACGGAACGGGGCCCGCGCTCGACGGCGTCTCGCTCACGATCGACGACGGCGAGTTCGTCGTCCTCGCCGGCCCGAACGGCAGCGGCAAGACCACGCTCGTCCGGCACTTCAACGGGCTGGTGACGCCGACCAGCGGCGAGGTGCTGGTGGACGGCCGGCCGGTCGCCGAGGACCTGACCGCCGCCCGAACCAGCGTGAGCATGGTCTTCCAGGACCCCCGGGACGGGTTCGTCGCGGCGACCGTCGCGGCCGACGTGGCGTTCGGCCCGGAGAACCTGGGCCTCCCCCGCGAGACGGTCGACCGGCGCGTCGAGGCGGCGCTGGCCGCGGTCAACATGGCCGGTCGCGGCGACGAGCGCATCGACCGGCTCTCGGGCGGCGAGCAGGCCCGCGTGGCCATCGCGGGCGCGCTGGCCATGGCGCCCGCCCACCTCGTGCTCGACGAACCGCTGACGGGCCTCGACTGGCCCGCCCGCCGTGCCGTGCTCGACCGGCTCCGCGACCTCCACGACGGGGGCGTGGGCGTGGTCGTCGTCACCCACGACCTCCGGGACGTGCTCGCGCTCGCGGACCGGGTGGTCGTCCTCCGGGACGGCGCGGTCGCACTCGACGCCGCCCCCGGGGCGGCCCGCGACCGCCTCGCCGGGCTCGACGTCCGGCCGCCCGACGGGGCGGGCGCGCCCGGCGACCGCGAGGACTAGCGCGGTGCTCTCGTACGTCCCGGGCGACTCGCTCGCACACCGGCTCGGCCCCCGCGTCAAACTCGCGGTCCAGGCCGGCGTCGCCGTCGCGGCCTTCGCCCACACCACGCCCGCCGGCCTCGCGGCGCTGACGGGCGTGACCGCGGTCGTCCTCTACGGCTCGCGGACCGGGCCGCTCAGCGCGCTCTCGGAGGTCTGGCTGGTCCTGCCCTTCCTGCTGGCCGGGCCGCTGCTGGAGGGCCTCCGCCTCGGGCCGCCCTGGTTCTCGGTCGCGGCGGCGCGGTTCCCGGCGCTGGCGTCCTACCGGACGGTCCTCCTGCTGGTGACGAGCACGGCCTACGTCCGGACCACGCGGGTCCGCGACTCCCGGGCGGCCGTCCAGTGGCTGCTGCCGGGTCGGCCCGGACAGTTGCTCGGGATGGGCGTCGCGTTCGTGTTCCGGTTCCTCCCGGTGCTCCAGCGCGACCTCGGGCAGGTCCGGAGCGCGATGCGCGCGCGCCTGGGCGGCGAGCGCCCGATCCACGACCGCATGCGCCTCGTCGCCGTCGCCGGCATCGACCGGGCGCTCTCGCGGTCGGACACCTTCGCGCTCGCGCTCCAGGCGCGGTGCTTCTCGTGGAACCCGACCCTCCCCCCGCTGGAACTCTCCCGCCTCGACGTGCCGGCGCTCTGTCTGGCGGTCGCGCTCGTCGCGTCGGCGGCGCTCTGAGCGGGCACGACGAGCGCGACCGCCGGTGACGGCGTGGAACGGGCGTGCTGCACATCTGAGGGCCACGGTCCGGCCACACATCTCCTTTCGATATCGATGCCCTTCTTCTGCCTGGATTATCGAAAATATTTTTCTGTACCGTAATTTCCCACCGGAATTCCCCACATATTATTGAAAATATAAATACTTCCGCGATCTACCTTCGAAGCCATGGACTCAGATCTGGACGAGAGGCTCCGGGCACTCGCCGACCCGACGCGGCGGCGCATTCTGCTCGCCGTCGCCGAGACCGCTCCTCGGTCGGCCGACGCACTCGTCGACCGGGACGACGCCCCCGCCGGAGCCGAGGACGAGCAGAAACGCCACATCCGGCTGCACCACGTCCACCTCCCGCAGCTCGACGAGGCGGGCCTCGTCGACTGGGACCGGGACCGAAACCAGGTGCGCAGAGGCCCGCACTTCGAGGCCGTCCGTCCGATCCTCACACTGCTCGACGACGACCCGGACACGCTCACTCCGGACGGGAGTCCGTGACCATGGACGACCTCGACCGGCGGATTCTCCACCACCTCCAGCAGGACGCCCGGAACAACACCAACACCGAGATCAGCGAGCGCGTGGGCGTCGCGCCGAGTACAGTCGGAAACCGCATCAGAGCTCTCGAAGCCGACGGCGTCATCCGTGGCTACAAGCCCGTCATCGACTACGAGCGCGCGGGCTTCCCGCTCCGCGTGCTGTTCATGTGTTCGGCACCGATTCCGGATCGGCGAGCACTCGTCGAGGCAGCCTACGACATCCCGGGCGTCGTGAACGTCAAAGAGTTGATGGAGGGCGACCAGAACATCCACGTCGAAGTTGTCGGGGAGTCGAACGACGACGTCACGCGGGTGGCAACGGACATCGACGCCCTCGAAATCACCATCAGACGGGAGGTCCTGGTGAAAGACGAATCTCTCCGGCCGGCCAGCATCTTCGAGGACTGATCACGGCTGGCGGGGACGTGTCAGCCGAGCGCATCCAGAAACGAGCGTCCAGCCATTTTTATGCACATAACTATCCTATTATTAAAACGGAAGACATATGCTGGGATGAAGACTATGCTGGTGCGATGCAGAGTCGTGAGGAGATGACATCGAGCGATCCAAGGACAGCCTCGGAAGCCGTCGTCGACGCGATCGCGGCTCACCTGGACGTCGACCCGGCCGCGTTGGACCACTCGCTGTACGACGTCATCGACCCGGATGCGCTCGACCACCTGGTCGACTGGTCGCAGGACAAAACGTGTGCGAGAGCGGACGGAGTGACCGTGACCTTCGAGTACTGTGGGCACACCGTGGTCGTCGACGGAAGCAGACAGGTCACAATCCAGTAAACGGAGCCGCTGATTCCAGGGCGGCGGGAATCCGGCGATGCCGCCCCCCGCGACGCCGGCCAGGTGCGTCGCGTCCGGTGGCGTTCGGCGGCGTCAATTCCGGTGGCGTCTCGTCCCATCCCGCCCGGTGGCATCCGGTGGCGTCCCGTCCGGTCGCCACGGCGCGGTGGCTCGACGCACCGTGGCCGGTTGTCCGCGACCGCCGGTGGCTCTATACCGAACTCCCGCGAACGGCGGGCATGGGCGCTGATCGGAACTACCTCTGCGTCGAACCGGCTGCCGACGCCGACCCCGACGCCCTCGAACGGCGGCTCGCGGCGGGCGACGCCTTCGACGCCTGGCACGACCGGTACGACGACACCGTCGTCGTCGCCGGCCTCGACGCCGACCCCGACCCCGCGGTCGAGACGCTTCACGACGTCGCGGCCGACGTCGAGCGCGCGTTCCTCCTGCACGTCAACGACACGGCGATGCGCGGCGAGGGACGGGTGTACGAGCGGGCCGGGGACGACCTCGTCGAGCGCGAGGCGGTCTCCGGCGCCGAGCGGTACGGCGTCGACGTCGTCGACTACGTGACGCGGGAGTACGGCATCCATGGACCTCGATGAGGCGCTGGCGGCGGTGCAGGCCGGGCACGCGGACGTGCCGGCCCGGCGCGAGGCCGCCTGGTGGCTCTGGCGCCGGACGCGGGACCCGGCCGACGACCTCGCGGCCGCGACCGGCGCCCTCGACGCCGCGCTGGACGACGACGACCCGGTCGTCCGGGGGCACGCCGTCGCCGCGCTCGGCGACCTCCTGTTCGCCACCCGCTCCCCCGGCGACGCGATCCCCGAACTCGACGGCGTGCTCGCGCTGCTGACCGACGACGACGACCGCGTCCGCCAGTCGGCGACCGGCGTCCTCTGGAGCCGGGAGTGGTTGCACGACGTCGGGGCCGACGACCACCCCATCACGGCGTCCCAGCGCGAGCGCGCCGCCGTCGGCCTCGTCGCCTGTCTCGACGCCGACCGACCGCTGGTCCGCGCTCGCGCCGCAGCCGAACTCCGCCCGCCGCTGGTCCTCGCCCATCCCGATCCGGAGCGGGCGATGGCGACGCTGGCGGCCGCGCTCGACGACCGCCCCGACGTCCGGTCGAACGCGGCCGAACTGCTCGCCGACGCGGCGGCCGAGCGGCCCGCCCTCCTCGACCCCCACGTCGACCGGCTCCGGCAGGCCATGCTGGACGACGAGGCGACGCGGGCGGCGGCCGCAGACGGGCTGGCGGCGCTGATCGACCGGTTTCCCGACCTCGCGGCGCCCGTGGCCGACGTGCTCCTGGCGGCCGACCCGGATCCCTTCGCGCGCCGCGCCCCGCGGCGGATCACGACCCTCGGCGAGATACTGCTGGCGCGGCCGGACGGCTTCGAGCGATCCGACGCCGTCCTGGCCGAACTGCAGTCGACCCTGGCCGACGGGTTCTACAAGGTCCGGCTGGCCGCCGCGAAGGCCCTCCAGCGCCTCGCCCGCCAGTCGCCAGCGGTGGTCGACCCCGCCCAGCCGCTGCTGTCCGAGCGGCTGCACGACGAGAGCGAACACGTCCGCCGGCACGCCGCGTGCGCGCTCGCCGAACTCGTCGACCCCGCCGACGCGGGGCCCGCGCTCGCGACGCTGGCCGCCACCTACCGCGACCGCGACGTCGACGACCCGGGGCCGGACCCGCTGGTCCACCTCGCGGACGCCCGCCCGGCGTTCGTCTGCGACCGCCTCGAACGCCTCCGCGCCGCGACGCCGAACCCGCGCCACGACGTCCGCCTGACCGTCGCCGAGATCCTGTCGATCGCTCCGGCGGCCGCGCATCCGTTCCTCGACGGGTGCGCCGCGGACCTCGACGCCGACGACCCCGAGGTCCGGAACGGCGCCGCGTGGCTGGTCGGCCAGGCCGTCCTCGACAACCCGGACGAGGGGGCGGCCTACGCCCGGCCGCTCCTGGACGCCGTCCGGTCGCCGGACGACTTCGACGAGTACGCCCACCGGAAGGTCCGGACGGCGCTGGCGGCGCTCGCGGAGGCTGCCGATCCGTCGCTGGCGGTATCGCCGGACCGGATCCGGACCGTCCTCGACCGCGTCGATGGGGACGACGGGTGATCGTCGGCTGGGTGGCGAGCGCGAGGGGAGGCCGGGTGGCCGGGACACGCCAGCCGAGTCGCTCCGAGGATTTATTTTCGGACGGCAGGGCCACGGGGTATGGCAGCGGGAGAGGACGCCGTCCCGCCTCCGGTACCGCCCGACGACCCCGACGCCTGGTACGCCCCGGACGTACGCGTCCAGTACGAGGTCCACCCGGGCGTGGTGGCGAGCGTCAGGGAGACGGGCGCCGACTTCGCCTACGAGGTGCGCGAGCCGACGCTGGGCACGCGGGGCGAGGCGGCGCTGGCGGCAGTTCGCGAGCACTTTGCCGAGGCGAACCTCGCGCGGCCGCGCACGCGGGAGGGCGCCGTCGAGCAGATGACGGCCGGCTTCGAGGAGAAGTACCGGCGCGTCATCGACCGGTTGATCGATCTGACGCCCACCGCGCGGCGCCGGCTCGACTACCACGCGCTCTGCGAACTGCGCTGTCTCGGCGAACTGACGCCCTACGCGCTCGACGGCCGCATCGAGGTGGCGGACGTCGCCGGCTCTGACGGGCTGGTCGTCCACACCGAGAACTACGCGCCGGCGACGACGGCGGTGACCGACCCGCCGGCGGACTACCTCGAACGGTTCGTCAGCGAACGGCTCGACCGTTACACCGTCCAGTTCCACGAGTTCTCCATCCCGGTCGTCGTCTACCGCGAGCGGGTGCTGGGTCACGACCCGTTCGGCACCAAGTACGCCGTGCTGGAGCCGGATCTGCTGCCCGGAGACGACGCGCTCGTGGCCGAGTGCAAGGAGCGCATCTGGGAGACGAGCGTGGACGGCGTCGTCGAGGACCGGGCGGCGTTCGTTCGCGAACGCGCCCGGGAGGTGCTCTCGCGGCGACTCACCGCCCGAAACACCCGCGCCTGGCGCGAGGTGACTGCCTACCGGATCCGGTCGGCGCTCGCCGAGTACGACCTCGCGGTCCCGCCCGTGGACTCGCGGTTCGCCGACGACCGTCTGGACGACCTCGTCTACTACGTGCTCCGCGACTTCGTCGGCTACGGCCAGCTCACCGTCCCCATCCGCGACCCGCACCTGGAGGACGTGGAGGCAAACCGCGTCGGCGAGCGCGTGAAGGTCGTCCCGCGCGCCGAACTGGGTCACGACGGTCGCATCCCGACCAACCTCACCTTCGAGGACGAGACTGCGTTCGTCAACGTCGTCACGCAACTTGCGGCCTCCGACGGGACCGAACTCTCCGCCAGCACGCCGAGCGCGAAGGTGAACCTCGATCCGCCGGGCGTCGAGGAGACGATCCGCTGTGCGGTGGCCCTGCCGACCATCAGCGAGGACGGCCCGCACATCTCGATCCGGAAACAGGCCCCCGACGCGCTCACGCCCGTCGATCTGGTCGAGCAGGGCGCACTCCCGACCGAACTCGTGACGCTGTTCTGGCTGTTCTACGAGTATCGCGGCGTCGTCCTGTTCTCCGGGCCGACAGGTGTCGGAAAAACGACATTGATGAATGCTCACATGCCTTTCGTCAGGTACGACGACCGGCCGATCTCGATCGACGAGGGGTCTCGCGAGGTGCGCCTGCCCCACGAGACGGGCGTCTCGCTCACCACCCGCGACCACGAACAGGAGTACAAGCGAGTGACGATGGCGGACCTGATGACGGAGACGAACTACCTGAACCCGGACGTAGAGGTCATCGCGGAGATCAACACGCCCGCGAGTTTCGAGACGTTCGCCGAGACGCTCAACACCGGCCACGGCGTCATCGGGACGACCCACGCGGAGGACGTCGAGAAACTCGTGAACCGGGTGGTCGAGCAGGGACTGCCACCCTATCTGCTCCGCGAACTCGACCTCGTCGTCTTCCCGCGGTACGTCGACGGCGAGCGCTACGTGGGACAGGTGGTCGAGATTCTCACCGAGGCGGAGTACGCGTCGCTCGACGGTCGGGTCGACGACGAGCGCGGCGTCGTCCAGAAGGACGGCACGGCCGTCCACTGGAACACGGTCGCCCGCCGGACCACGGGCGGGGAGTTCGAACTGGCCTACGACCACCCGCAACTCGGCGACTCGTCGGCCGACCGTCAGATGGTCGCCTTCGACCGTCTCGCCGCCCGGACCGACCGGCCGGTCGAGGCCGTCGAGCGAGAGTTCCACCGCAAGCACGGCTACGTTCAGTATCTCGTCCGCGAGGAGATCCACGACTTCGAGGCGCTGTTCGAGTTCCTGGCCGACCTGCAGACGAACGAGACGGCGACGGTCGAGCGCGTCCGCCACCGCGAGCGCGAGCGTCCGGACGGGAGGGCAGATGGCGACGACTGACGGCGCCGTCCGCGTCCTCGGCCACCTCGACCGTGGGCTCTACGCGCTCTTTTCCCGACACGCCGACCGGGCGCGCCACGACCGCGACCGCGAGCGGTACCGTGCGGCGAACCTCGGGCTGTCGTTCGAACGCTACCTCGCCCGCGTCTACGGCGCGTCGTGGAGCGTGCTCCTGGTCGCCTTCGTCTGGACCGTGATCGTCGTGCTGGCGCTCCCGGCGAGCCTGCTCGACGCGCTCGGAGCGGCGGGCCACGCGGCCGTGCCGGTGGTGAACCGGTTGCCAGTTCCCTCGCTCGCCCGCCCACCGGTCGCAGTCCTGGCCGGGGTCGCGGCGGGCGGCTTCGGGAAGTGGCTGACCGTCCGCGCGGGGAGCCGGTACCTCCGGTGGCGCGCCAGCGTCCGCCGGGGGGGCATCGAGCGCACGCTACCCGGTGCCGTCCGGTACATGCGCGTGCTCGCCTCGGGGAGCGGCGACCGGCGGACCATGCTCCGGAAGGTCGCAGAACAGGACGCCTACGGCGAGACTGCAGTCGCCTTCCGCCGCGCGCTGAACGACGCCGCGCTCACGGGGAGCCTCGACGACGGCCTGGAGACGGTTGCCCGCGACACTCCCTCGCGGAGTCTGCTGGCGCCGTTCCTCCTGAAGTTCCGCGAGCACGCCAACCAGAGCGCGGACGCGCTCGAAGGGTACCTCCAGATGGAGTCGCGGATGCTGTCGCACCGGCAGTCTCGCTCGCGCCAGCGCGCCGCCGACTTCCTCGAGTTGCTGGCGGAGCTGTTCATCGTCCTGCTGGTGTTGCCGTCGCTCCTGGTCATCGTCCTGACGGTGCTGAGCGCGCTGGCGCCGGGGCTCTCGGCGCCGGTGGCGACGCCGCTCGGGACGACGACCGTCCGCTCGGCGCTCGTCTACGGGAGTGCGGCGTTCGTGCTGGTCGTCGGCGCGGGTGCGGCGCTCGTCGTCGAGTCGCTCCGGCCGCCGGGACAGGGAGCACCGGATCACCCCCGGCCGGAGCGGATCGTCGAGGCCGTCCGTACGGTGCTCGTCACGCCCGCGAGCGCGGCGGTCGCTTTCCTCCCGGTCGCCGCGGGGAGCGCGGCGCTGCTCGTCGTTCTCGGCTACCGGCCGGAGAACGTCGTCCTGCTCGGCTACGCGGCGTACGGCGTGCCCATCGGGCTCGTCGCGGTCCGCCGCGCCCGCCTCGACGACGCGAAGGACCGGGAGATGAAGGACTTCGTCCACGCCGTGTCCGGCCACGTCAGCCTCGGCCGGCCGTTCGGCGAGGCGGTGGGTCTGGTCGCCCGCGAGGTCGACCTCGGCCGCCTCCAGGACGACGTCGACGATCTCGCGTTCGCCCTCTCGCTGACGACCGCCGGCGAGCGGGGGACGAACGTGCGCGCGGCGGCACTCGGGACGTTCGTCGAGCAGGTGGACACGCGACTCGCCGAGCAGACTGTCGGCCTGGTCACCGGAGCGCTCGACGTGGGTAGCGACACCGAGGAAGTGTTCGAGACGCTCCAGACGGAGGTCGGTCGGCTCCACCACGAGAAGAAAGCCCTCCGGTCGGCGATGCTGATCTACGTCGCCGTCGGCTGGACGACGGCGCTCCTCGTGGTCGGAATCATGGTGGCGGTGAACGGTTACGTCCTCGACGGGTTCAGCCAGCTGTCGGCCGTCGCGGGCGCGAGCCACGGGATCGCACTCGATCCGACCGCCGTCCAGCCGGCACGCGATCAGCGGCGCTTCTACGTCGTGACGCAGGCCACGATGCTCGCCAGCGGCTGGTTCGCCGGGGCGGCCTCGCGCGGGCGGTACGAGGCGCTCCTCCACTCCGGGGTGCTGGTCCTCGTCTGCTACGTCGTCTTCGCGGGGGCGGGAATGCTGTGATCCGCGCTGTGCTTTCCCCCGACTCGCACCGGCGAGGCCAGGCCAACGTCGTCGGCGTCGCCGTCCTGCTCGGCCTGACGGTGCTCTCGCTCGGCGTGCTCACGGCCGGAATCGGGGCCGTCGTCCAGGACCACGCCGCGAGCGCGAACGCCCGTCGCGTCGCCACCGGCGTGAACGCCGCGCTCGCCCCCGTCGCGTCGACCGGCCCCCATCGCGGGCGCGTCGCGTTCACCGACGGCCGACTCCACACTGCCGAGCGCGACCTCCGGGTGCTGAACGAGTCGGGCGTGATCCGACGGGTACGGATCGACGCGCTCGTCTACGAGTCTGGGACCCGGCGCGTCGCGTTCGTCGGCGGCGCCATTACCCGGGGCCCGGTGGGCAGCGAGACGCTCGTCGAACCGCCGCCGATCACAGCGGGCGAGGAGGTGCTCGTCGTCGGCGCACCGAGACTCGGCGGAACCGGGGCGGTCGCCGGGCGCGACGTGGACGCCGTCCTCCGGACGAACGTCACCCACGAGCGATCACGGCTCGGGCGCGGCCACTACCGCGTCGCGATCGAGACGGCGGCACCGGATCCCCTGGCGCGACACTTCGAGGCCCGCGGGATCGACGTCACGCGCCGCGACCTGGACGACGACGGAGTCACCAGCGTCGTCGCCGACTTCACCGGCCAGCGGGTCGGCTACCTCGTCGTCCACGACCTCGACCTGGAGGTGCGGCATGGATAGGGCACAGGCCGACGTCGTCGGGAAGGCGCTGGAGGTCGCGCTGGCCGTGCTGTTCGTCGGCCTGGTCACGACGCTGCTGTACGGCGGCGTCGTCCCAGCCTACGGGACGGCGGCCGGCGACGCAGTCGCCGAGCGAACGGTGGCGCTGGCCGCCGAGCGGACCCAGCAGGCGGTCCCGGCGGTCGGCCGTCGCGTGAATGCGACGGCTCGGGTCGACCTCCCGACCACGATCGCCGGCGCGGCCTACGAGGTGCGCGTCGAGAACCGGACGCTCGTGCTCGATCACCCCGATCCGGAGATCGGGGCGCGGGCGCAACTCGCGCTCCCCGGCACGGTCGAGACGGTCGACGGACGCTGGCGAAGCGGCGACGACGCCGTCGTCCGCGTCCGGGGGAACGCGACCGAGGGACTGACAGTCAGACTGACAGAGCGATGAGAGCTCAGGCCAACCTCCCGGCGCTCGCCGTCGCCTTGATCGTCCTCACGGCCACGACCGGCCTCGGTCTCGCGCTCGCCGAGACGGCGTTCACGAGCGCGACCCGCGCACCCAGTGAGCGACGCGCGGCGATCGCGACCGCGGAACGCCTCGTGGCGCCGGACGGCCCGCTGACCGTCCGCCGGAACGTCCTCGACCGCGACCGGGCGTCGAATCTGACTGCCGCGACCCTGGACCGGGACTACCCGGTCGTCCGCGGTCGGGCCGTCCGGATCCGGCTCGGCGGTCGGACGCTGGTCGAGCGCGGCGACCCCGCGGGCGGCACGACTGTCCGCCGGATCGTGCTGGTCGCCACCCGGCAACGCGTCACCCGTCGCCCGCCGCTCCCGACCAACGCGACGACGATCCCACGCCGGACCTCGCGGCTCGACCTCGCCATTAACCCGCCGCCGGGGACGACCGTCCGGACCGTCCGCACGAACGGCCGGGTAGTGCTCCGGAACGGCACCGGCCTCGACGGCGAGTACACGGTCCGAGTCTCACGCTTCGAGACCGTCGAACTCCGCTTCGAGACGGACGGCCCGCTCCCTCAGGGGAGCGTCGCCGTGACCTACGTCCCCGAACGGACGCGCAAAGCCACCCTGGCGGTGACCGTCGATGCGTAGGGGCCAGCTCTCGCTGACGGTCGTCGAGGCGGGCGTCGGCGTCCTGCTCATTCTGGCGGTGGCCGGGGGGTTCGCGTTCGGCGTCCCGTCGCCGAACACGACCCGCCCGCAACTCGACGCCTACGCGGAGGACACGGCGACCGTGCTGGCGCGCGAACCGCCGCGCCACCAGGGCGCCACCCGGCTCGCGGAGGTCGCCGGCTCCGAGCGGGCGTTCGTCCGCGAACGCGACGCCCTGGACCGGCGCGTCGACCGCATCCTCCCGGACAACCTGCTGTACCGGATCGAGACGCCACAGGGGGCCGTCGGCTACCGGCGGCCCGCCGGCGCGCCCGCGGGCCGGGCCACCGTCACGACGCTCGGCGGCGACGTGACGATCTGGGTCTGGTACGCGTGACGCGAGCCGGCGGCGGGAACGCGACCGACGCGACGCCCGCCGGTGATACAGCCGGGCGGCCTCCCCTGCGAGCACGTCGGTCCTGCGTCGTCCCGGCCGACGTGAACTATAGTAGCGTTTGTAATTCTTCGCGGCCGGCATCGACTGCAGGTGGCTGTCACGACTGCTCTCGACGGATCTGACCGACCGGTGTGCAGATAGTTACAAACGCTACTATAGAAACTGCGCACGCACTCCGACCGTCCGCCGCCCCCCACGCTCCTGCTCCCCGATCTGATACCGACGGGTGGCGACTACTGCTGGTCGATCTCGTCTCGCTCCGCGACCTGAACCCAGCCGTCGCTCCGGACGGTGACGCGGTGTCCTCGGTACACGAAGTGGACGCTCCCCCCCGAATCGCGGCGTTCACCGCCGACTCTCGGTCCGAAGAACGAGTCCTCGATGGCGCTCGTGTCCACGACCTCGTACAGCGCCGGCTCCCTGATGGTCGTCATCTCGACGCCCTCGGCGTCGGCGACCGCCCCGATGATGATCGTCGTGAGGTCGTCGGGGCTCTCTCGGTCGTAGGCCCGCTGCGTGACCACGTGCCACTGCGTCTCCCCGTCCACGTCGGGTGCGTTCTCGTCGGTCATCTCACGCATCTCGCTCCTCCTCGTACTCGTGGCCGGCGTGCTGTTCCTGCAGGCTGTCGAGGCTGCCGCCGATCCCGTCGAGGGCCGCGAACACCTGCTCGGCGTGGCTGGCCTGCGAAATCGTCTCGGTCTCCTCGTCGAATCGAACCACCCCGTACTCGACGAGCTTCGGGACGTGGTAGAGCGAGACGTACATCCGGTCGCACTGGTCCTCGTGGACGGCGTTCTCGTCGACGTCCTGCTCCCACCCGACGAGTTTGGTCGCCAGTTCCCGGAGCGTCCACGCGCCGTCGGTGGCCAGCGAGTAGAGGAGGTATCGCCGTCTCGGGTGGTCGAGGGCCCCGAACACCCGGTCTGTCTTCAGTACGTTCGGGTCGATCGTCAGCGGAGCCGGCGATCTCCCTGTGGTCTCGGTATCGTCCTGCTCCGGGTCGTGGTCTACCATCGCTGGTTCGATATGGTGGCCCACAAATATAAACCGCAGTTACAAACCTCCACACGGTTGTCACCCGGATAGTTGTCCGAACGGTGTCCGATACGCCCCGACTGGTCTCCTGGTCGTTCCCGCCGCCTGGCGGGGCGATTCCGCTGCCCGTCTCGCCGACGAGAGGAGTGCGCGACGGCGGCGAGAAGGCCCAGGACGTACCGAGAGCCGGTGCCGTTCGAGGCCCGAAATCCTGCCACTTCGCGTCTCGACGTCCACTCCGCCCTGACGGGCGGGAATCGTCCGAGAAGAGCAACCGATCGTACCGCCCAACATGACATCCTCCCCGGCGTGAACGTCGGGGTTTCCTCGCGCTGGGGGTATCGCTTACCGACCCACGGAGGCAACTTGCGGGTTCGTATGCTCCTCGTTGGGACGGGGAGAGCGTGATGACTCCAACCATCGAACGAGCGCTCGATCCCCGATCACTCACGGGCCGTCAGCGTCGCACTGCGACGATCCTGGCCCTCGTTGGAGTCGTTCTGGGCGTCCTCGTCTTCTCGTATCTCCTCTTCTACGCGTAGAACTCCGCCTGGACGCAGTCGTCGGCCGCCTGAATCTCGGCCTCGCCGAACGTCCAGAATCCGTTCCGCTCGCTCTGGCTCGAACTGAGCGCAATCGCGCCGCGCGAACGGGACGGGAGACGTTCGCACGCTTCCCTCACTCGACCGGCGTGGCCTCGGGGAACTGATACTCTCCCCTGAGGATCGGCTCGCGCGGCTGGTAGAGGCGGACGACGTAGTGCCACCCCGCCGGCGTGTAGATGAAGTTCGGCTGGTCGGGGTCGCCACCGAAGTTGATCGTGACGCTGCCGTCGTCGGCTCGCTCCGCGGTCACGTCGTTGATCGTGTACGCGTCGTACTCGTTCGGCTCGAAGAACAGGTCGCGGTTGTAGACGCTGACCGACCAGAACCCGTCGACGGGGACGTCCCCGGTGACGGTGAGTTCGTGCGGCGTCTGGCCGTCGTTCCGGGCGGGCGTCCTGAAGAAGAACAGCGCCTCGGACGGTTGCGGAACGCCGGTCCACCCCGACGTCGTGAAGAGGAAAAATTTCACGGGATCGACCTCGTCGACGGCGCCGTACGCGCCCGAGTAGTCGTCGACGGTGGCCACGACGGTGTTCAGCGCGTCGGCGAGTCGGTCGTGTGACTGCCGATCCCAGTCGGGGACATCGAACGACCCCGCCGACGCCTGCTCTACGCCGATCTCGTCCTGGAGTTGCCGGACCCGCTCCAGGTCGGCCGGATCGGCAGGGTCGACGAACAGGCGGATCGCGACGCCAGCGTACCGGGTGCCCGTCAGGTCGCGCGATATGGTGTACTCGCCGGGGTCGTAGACGCACAGCTTCCCGTACTGGTCCTCGTTCTGGACGTTCATCGACAGGTATCGGTCACCGCTGTCCGGGAGCGTGATCGTGACCGGCTCGGTCAGATCGAACACCCCGAACGAGTAGAGCGTGTCGCGGTTCAACCCGATGGTGAACTGCTGGTCGATTGGCGTGAGCTCTCTGACGTGGTAGAACTGTCCGAACCCGCCGTCGTCGACGGTCGACTGCCACGTGATGTGACAGCGGGCGCGCGGGAAGTTGGCCCACGTCACCGGGACCGCCCCGTCGTCTGCTGGCGGCTGCTGGTCCGGCTGCTGGTCCGGCTGCCGGGCGTTCGCGCCCGGGCCACGGGCGCCGGCACCGCCGACGCCCAGCGCGAGGAGTCCGGCGAGCCCCGTCCCGCGGAGCGCGGTGCGGCGCGTCGCCCGCAGCAGGGATGCGTCCGGATCCAGGTCGCCCGCCCCGTCGTGTGTCTCGTTGCTCATGGTAGTGCCTCGCCTTCCGTGGGAGGGCGTCTCCAGAGTCGGCCACCGCGGCCTTTGTTATCGGCGGCGAACCGACCGACAAGGTCGACTTACCCGACCGGAGCGTGCCCTCTCCGGGCGCAACGCCCCCTCACACTCCGGCGGCGGCCCCGTCCCCGTCGCCCGAAAGCCGACTGTACGCTCCGTGAACGTACCCCTACCCCGAGCGCGGATGGGAACCCCTCGCCGTTCACGGCGAGGAGGATGTCATCCACTCCCCAGCGTCCAGCACGTGCGGGACAGGAGGCTGTTGTCGATGTGGCTGCGCACCTCGCGGAGCATCCGGTCTTCGGTCAGCCGATACACGGCCCGGTGCGTGTATGCATCGGTCGGCAGTGGAGTCGGCGTCGTCCCCTCTGCGTCGAGGGTCCGCGTCGCCGGGACTGCGTCGAACGAGAGCCTGACGACGTATCGCTCGCCCACCGTCTCGACGGAGTGGATCTGGAGCGATTCGACCCCCCCGTACTCGTCGTTGGTTGCGACGGCGTACACGCGCTCGAACTCCCTGACGAACCTCTCGACAGAGTCTTCTGTCAGCTCCGACGGCGGTGTGGGAAGCCCGTCGATGTCCGGCAGTGGCCCGCACGTCTCGGGGAACGGGACTGGCGTTTCGGTCGGCGTCGGCGTCGGTGACTCCGTGGGCGTCGACCGGGGGCCGCGCTCCCCGTTCGAGCCCGGCGATTGGTCGCCCGCACAACCGCTCAGACCGCTCACGCCGATCACGCCGATCGTAGCTGTGAGGACGTGCCGCCGATACATACCCGACGATAGAACTGCGCCACGAATGTGACTGCCGGTGACTCAAGTGCACGCTGTACATTGTTACGTCGCGAGTGGATGCCCACCCGACCAGGGGTTGGAAGCCGTCGGACGAGCTGCCCCGTGTCGGTCCCGCCCACCGCTAGATCGTATCGCGCGGAGCCCGATCCGCGACGGTGCGGTAGAAGGCGACCGAGTAGACGCCGAAGAAGCCGCCGAACAGCGACCCGAGGAGCAGCATGACGACGATGGCCCCGGCGACGCCAGCCGTCGAGAGGTGAGGCAGCCCGATGGCCGTACTCGACCGCGGGGAGAGGAGCGCCGAGGCGACGGCGAACACGATCCCAGCGATGCCGCCGAGAATCGCGACGAGGATCGAGTAGCCCAGCGTGCTCACCAGGTGGTGGCGGACGACCGAGACGCTGCGTTTGAGACCGTCGCTCGCGCCGACCCCGTCGATGACGATCGCCTGTCCGTAGAACTGGATGAGGAAGACGAACAGCAGGTAGGCGAGCCCGACGATGGCGGCGATCCCCGCGACGACCGCGAGGAGCACGAAACCCGAGCCGCCGCGTCCGTCGCTGAAGAACACGAAGCCGATCGGGATCGCCAGGAAGAACGCGACGATGCTGAGGACGACGTTGGCGACCACGAGCACCAGGTACGCGACGAGTAACGACACGTAACTGGATCTGCCGGCGCGGACGAACGTGTGTAGCGAGGTTCGCCCGTCGAGTGCTTCGTCAGCCATGCCGATGATGCCGCCCTGGAAGAACGGCAGCACGAAGACGAACGCCAGCGAGAGGAGGAGCGAGACGACGCTCGCGAGAAGCGGATCGATCGCCTGGAGGATCATCTGTGGCACCTCGAACAACAGCAGCACGAGTGGGGGAACGAACAGGACGGGGTTCCGCTGGAGGGAGCCTGGCGTCTGGCGGAGGGCTTTCAGGACGGCCATAGGAGATGCTCTGTTGATACTTGTATAAGCATTTCCCCGTTCACGCGGCTGCTGTGGCGTCCGACGGTTTCTGGCAACGCACCAGGACAGCACCCCGCCTCGCCCTTCGTCCGCAACTCCACACGACCGTCAACCTCCTCGTCGATCGAGCTGCTTCGGTCACCTGCGACGCTGTTCGTTCGTCGGATTAACGTAGAGACCGTAGCGGTAGAGCTGTCTGTCGTACCAGAGCAGTCGTCCGTTCTCGGATTCGCGTTCGAGGCCGAGGGCGGTCAACAGTGCCGTGAATGCACTTGGGAGCGGTTCAGACTCGTCGTGGGTCTTCGTAGCGATAGTCTGCTCCAGGAGTTGGCGTACGTCCGATGAGAGGTCGGTCGGTGAGAGGTCGGCGTCGATGCGGGAGCCGAAGACGACGTTGCGGAAGCTTTCGTGCGAGTCCGCGACCTCGACGGCGAGGGCCGTATAGGCGGTCTCGGCGATCCGCTCACGGGTGACGTCAAGTCGATACGCCCACGTCCCGTCCGGGGTCATCGTCACGACGCGCCCGTCGAGGTCGCCGTCGACGAGCCGACTCTCCAGTTCCGCGGGCCGCCGCAGGACGTACGCGCCGTCGCGGAGGGGGGCAGACGCACTGCTGCCATGTGTGTGGGTGTGGAGGATTTTGACGACGCGCGCGCTCGGCCGCTCGAGTGCGTCGACGACCACCGCGTCGTCGGGCACGTCCTCCTTCGGGATGGACGCGGCGCGGACGAGCGGTCGATCCATCTGCTTGCGGCCGGTGACGACGTACTTCGTCTGGTAGTAGGCGCCGTCGCGTTCGACGTACGCGTCTTCGGGGAGCGGGCGGTATCCGTACGTCGTGTGTCTGCCGTCCGGAAGGATGTCTGCGAGCGCGGCTCGCTCTGGATCGCCGAAGAGCGCGCTCTCGTCGGGTTCGTAGAGCGCGTGCTCGACGGGGGACTGATCGATTCGCTGGATCGAGAGCGTATAGGTTCGCTCCGTGGATTGATTGCTGAGGCTGTTCGCGCAGCCGGCGAGTGCGACGGTCGTCGCCGCGCTCGCCGCTTGCAGCAGGCGCCGCCTGGAGGGCATCGTGAGAGATACCCTCCTCCTGGTACTTGTGCATGCTGGAAACCACGGGTGGGCGGCCCCCAATCCTCACGAGGTGCGACGAGGCCACCACGCAGTTGCATGCGGCTTCGCCTCAACGCCCAGTGTCTGGAGCCCCTGCACAGTACTGTCGTCGTGCCCGCTCCCCCCTGTCATCGTCACGTCTTCGCGTCGATCTCCCGCCGAGAAACGAACGAATGGGTACGGATTCCGACCGAGAAACACGAGCCGGGAGTATATCGCTGGCCTGGAAGACGCTGGGATTGGATGCTCGAAAAGCCTCCACCGTTCGCGTAGCCGGCATCCTCGCGATCGCGTTCCTCCTCGTGAGTGCGGGCTGTGCCTCGAATATCTCCAGCACACCGACGTCGCCAGGGACGACTACCGGCGCGATGTCGTCGGCGACGAACAGTACCGCCTCGGGAGCTCCCCAGGTGACGCCGCAGTTGACCGAGGAAGCGATCGTCCAGCACGTCACCGACGGGTATCGGTCACTCCAGAGCTATCACGGCACCTTCGAAACCACTACGGTACGGAATGGAACGACGACCTGCTCGGTGAGAATGGAGATCTGGTCGCGCCCGCACCACGACGACCTTCGGATCGAGACCATCCAGCCGAACGCGTCAGCGGGGAACGTCTTCGTCACGAACGGCTCCGTCACCTGGTCGTACGTCGCGTCGGAGAATGCGGCGACCAAACGCTCGGTGCGAAACTCGAGTGGCTCCGCAACGCAAACCCGGGTCGCATTCTGGAGTCTCGCCGGTGCGCGAGTCGCGTGTGCTGTCGGCCTCTTCGGCCTGGGATTCGGTCGCGCCGGCAGGTGGTTGGCGACCACCGTCGTTCGTCGGTGGACGGGGACAGAGGTATCGTGAGACCGCCACACGAATCGAGGGGATCGCAGCGATGCCCCTGTCCGTCCCCACTCGCCCCGATTGGGGTCCTCTGCAGCCAACACGCCGAACGCTGAGCGAAACCACTTAGTTCACGACTGGGTAGTGCCGGTGATGCCCTCCACACGAACGGGCGCACTCTACGCGCTCCTGGTCGTCGGCGTGCTCTGCAGTTTCGCGTTCCACGCCTCTGTCGCGAGTGCGACGGTCACCTACACCGCGACGTCCGTCCAGGCCAGCGACGCCCCGCATCGGGTCGCGACCGTGAGTCCGCACGTCGGTGACCTCGACGACCAGCTCGACCGATACGATGAGGCGATCAGACGGCCCGTCGACCGGGCAGCGCGAACCGGCTCGTTCGCGGGGAACGTGACGCCCGAACTCTACACCGCCCTCGATAGCCTCCCGAGCGAGTACGTCCACTACGTCGTCTACCACGACGCCTACTACAGGTGGAACACGAGCCGCGACGAGAACACGACGTTCGTACGAATTCAAATGACGCCCGCGAACGGCTCCGCCGTTCTCGCCGCGGTGGCGACCCCCTACCGAAACGCCTCTGATGAGGTCAAAACCGCGATCCGGAACGGATCAGTCCAAGGGACGATCATCCAGGGCGGCGTCTACCGGTACGAGGGTGCGTACTACGCGGTCGCTCCGAGGAACGGCGGATCGATCGCGGCGAAGCTTCTCGAGATCGGACTCGGGTACGTACTCACGCCCGTCGGAAGGGGCCTCCTTGCCGTGGCGCTCGGCGTGCTCTACTACCGATACCGCGAGCCGTCCGTCGCGCGCGTGCTCACGCCACGGCGAGCAGGCGCGGTCGCGCTCCTCGCGCTCCCCGTCGCACTCGTCGGAACGGCCGTCTTCGAAAGCGGATCACCGAGCCGGTTCGTCACTGGACCGGCGAGCGCGTTCGTCGTCGCTGCGGGAGTGATGGCTGGCGTTCTCGTCCACCAGCGACGCTGGCTGGGACTGCTCGGTACGACTGCCCTCGCCGCTACGGTCGTGGTCGGGGCGAACGTCCTACTGCACGGACTCATCGGGATCGCGTTCGGCCTGCTGTTCCTCGTCGTCGGCCTGTTGGCCGGCGTGATTCCGCTCGTTTACGGGATCGCCTTCAGTCGTGATCGAGACGGGCAGTCTCGGGACGTGGCTGACGCCACCGGATGACGACTCCGTGCTGGTAGAGCCTGCTCACCAGTACGCATTTGCCACACGGACGAGGTGACATCCTCCCCGCCGTAAACGGCGGGGGTTCTCCCACCCTGACCACAGTTTTTGTACCGAGCGATTCGAACTCAGGACAGGTTCGAAGCGGTGGACACGCTCGGACCCCCATCAGCAATCATTCAGTTGCGAGAGCAAGCGGTGCTCGTCAACTTCCCGGTTGACGACGACCGTGGCTATTATCTGGTCACAGCTGTTGATGAGCATCGCGCTGCCGAAGGCGCTCCAGTTCCTCCTCGCCGGGTTGTAGCCGCTCGGGAGTGCCCATGGACTGGGCGAGACACGGCGTGTCTCCATCGACCGGGGTCAGGGCTGGCGAGCGTCGAGGAACCGCTCTGTCCCTCTCCTGACGAGTGACGGGAATCGCTGGGCGACGGCGAGTCCGATCCGCGTGACCCAGTCCGTATAGATGACTGCGCGGGTCGACTCGATCTTCCCGGCGAGTTTGCGACCCACGTATTCGGGATCGCTCAGCTGGGACTCCGGGTAGTCGAGTGCCCTCGCCGATCGCGTGTTCGCCAGTCGGGGGTGCAGTATCGTACACGTGACGTTCTCGTGTCTCAATTCGTGGCGCAGCGATCGGGTGAACGATTCGATCGCGCCTTTCGTGGCAGTGTACCCAGTCAACCCCGGATTACCGACTCGCCCGGCACCGGAGCTGACGTTGTGGATGATGCCCGCACCCTGCTCCCGCATGTGGGGAAGCACCGCCCGAATCATCCGGACGTACCCGAAGAAGTTCACCGCGAAGACCCGTTCCACGTCCTGTAGCGTCTGCTCCTCGAAAAATCCGAAGTTCAACACTGCAGCGTTGTTCACCAGAATGTCTATCCGGCCCCACTCGTCGACGATCGCCGCGACTGTTCGCTCGACGTCGTCGTCTGCGGTCACGTCGCACTGGTAGTAGCGGACGGTCTCGGGACAGGATTCCTGGAGGGATTCGATTGCGTCGCCCTGCACATCGAGGCCGGCGACGCGATATCCGTCGTCAACGAGTGCGGTGAGCATACTGTAGCCGATCCCCTCGTTCGCCCCGGTGAGGACGACGACACGGCCACCCCCTGAAGATTGCATGATAGAGAGTGGACATCTGAGGAGATGAATGGATCGGCTGACTCGCTCGCCCGGTACCGTATCTCTGCCACGACTAGCGTGACCAACCGAGCGCGTGCAGTCAGCAACACGGTGGGCCGCCGTCCTTCTCGGGGCGTACGCGGGTGTCTTTCTGGTCGTCTGGGGGCTCCTGGTGGACACCTACGGGTGGTCGCGTATCTTCCTCGGACTCCCGTGGCTGGCAGTCGCGTATCTCCTGTGGTCACGACGGACTCACGTGAGTGCGTCCCCCGCCCGTACTGACCGGGACGAGGCGCAGGGCGACCCCCGGTAAGCCACCGGCTGTGCCAGCGCTCCGACGGAACCAACACTCCGGCGAATCCGCCGATTCTGTATACGTAGTATCGGAGCCGTGGGGACATCGGGGTCTCAATCTACTAGAATCAGGCTATTCGCCGTTCTAGCGGGCGATACGTTCAATTCGGTAGAGGGTCTGTATTCGCCGATGCCGAGCGTAGCGACCGACGATATCGAGACCCACTACGTCACCCGTGGGAGCGGCCCACCGATCGTCTTCGTCCATGGGATGATCATGACCCACGCCATGTGGGAACCCCAGATGGCGGCCCTCGCCGACGAATATACGACGATCGCGTACGACGTCCGGGGCCACGGCCACACCGGCGGTTCCGAGGTGAGTCCGTACTCGATCGACCTCTTCGCCGCCGACCTCGAGGCGTTCCTGGACGCGCTCGGTATCGATCGGGCCGTGGTCTGTGGGCTCTCGATGGGCGGGGCCATCGCGCAGGCGTTCGCGTCGGTCTGTCCCGAACGAGTGGCGGGACTCGTCCTCGCGGACACGTTCCCGGCCGGGCCCATGCCACTCATCGGACGGATGGCCCTGGTGAACATCCGCGTACTCGCCCGGCTCGACCGCTTCGTCGGCTACAAGACGCTGAACCGGTGGCAGCTCCGGATCGGCAACTGGCTCCTCCCGGGGGTCGCCGGCGACGAGGAGACCATCCAGCACATCGTGGACGAGTCGCCCCCCATCGCTCACGACGAGTTCGTGAAGATCGCGGACGCCGTCGCGGCGTTTCCGAAGACCGAACTCGATCTGACCCGGGTCACCGCCCCGGCGCTCGTGATGCACGGCGAACACCTCCCGACGGCCAACGAGGAGACCACTGCGCGGCTCGTCGCCCAACTCTCGAACGCCGAGCCTGCCGTCCACGTCGTCCCAGACAGCGGACACGCCTCGAATCTCGACAACCCGGACTTCTTCACGGTGAGACTCCGCGAGTTCCTTACCGAACGCGTGTATCCCCAGGGAACGCCTGACGGTGACTGAACCACCGCCCGTCGGTAGCTCCTGACTGGACTCAGTGACTCGAGAATGCGGCCCATCACGGTGGGCCACACTCGGGAGCGCTTCGGAGAGCCGGTGCTGTTCGTTCGGGCGACCCAGCCAGACGGGTTTACCTCGGGTGCTATCACGTGTTCCGCTACGATTAATAGTTCACCTACCCTCTAGAAGACGCACATCTACCAGGTCGCGTTCGTGGTCCAGGCGGAAGTTGAGGTGATTCAGATGGCTCAAACAGAACAGCAGCGGGTCGCACCGGTGCGCACAGGACGGTGGACGACGGTCGGATCGATCAGTGGCTTGGTCGGCAGCATCGTGCTGGGGACGATCGCGATCGTCTTTCACACGGGCCTGCAGCTGACGGAAGGCCAATTCGCGCTCGTCAACCAACTGGGAGTGGTTGCCGTAGTGCTCATGGCGCCTGCGTTATCTGTGCTCTATCTCGGCGAACGACACTGGTTTGGCTCGCTCGCCCGGATCGGGTACGGTGTGATGGCCGGTGGCTGGGTCGTCACGGCCGTCAGCCTGGCCGTGTTCGTCACCGGTTCCGAGGTCGCAGGGCTGGTGTTCCCGCTCGGGGTTCTCCTCACGATGATCGGTGCCCTCGTCTTCGGGTTCACGATGGTCCGCAGCGACGACACTGACGCCCCCCGCCTCGGCTCGTGGCTCCTGATCGCCGCGCTCCCGGTGGGCCTGCCGGTCTCCATCGCGTACACGTGGTACGTGTTAGGTTCGATCGACGGCCCGTGGAACGGCCCCCTCCTGGTATACGCGCTGGCGTGGATGGTCTTCAGCGTCCACCTCTGGGGGAAGCGCACAGCGTCTACAGAAGCGACCGTGGATGAGGCAGTCTGACACCTCGAAACCCGAGTCGTAACGTTTCGCTGAAGTGACGGTCCGTGTTCAGCAGGCCGCTTCTATCGACTCGGAATCGCGATACACCTTGTCTTCCTCTCCTTTCGGTACCGTTCTGCTGAACTCTCTCTGAGTCGGTCACGCGGTTATTGACATATGTTCCTCAGGTATCGGCGGGGCTGGAGCATAGAGCGCGCGAGTCGGTCACGTCATCGGAGACGACGCCGTATCGGACGGTCTTGCGCGTGTTCTGGCCCGTCATCGTCGCGGGGTGCACGGGGATCGTACTCCTCACGGCTGCGGTCGGTTTGGTGGTGCTCTAGTCAACTCGTCTGATCGCGGGATCACCCAGGGACCGCGACGAAATGTACGCTCACGCGAGTCGCGATAAGGGAAGGTTGATACGGCGACACTAGGTAGGGGAGGATATGCCAATCTCCGATGACGAATGGGACACCGGTAGCACTGGCAGCGGTGGCGATACGGCGGCGACGGCGCCCGTCGGGGAGTACGAAGACGAGAAGGAACTGATCGTGGCGTTCCTCTCGGAAAACGTCGACAACGCGTACACGAGAGACGAGATCATCAGAGGCGTCGACTTCGGCAACGACGCGCGTCCCGAGACGATTCGCGAGACGTTGACCGAGATCCAGGACGAACTGGTGGACTTCGCCGGCGACGTCGTCGCGAGCGGGATGGTCGTCGACGACGTCGACGAGGCGCTCGACGAACTCGTCGCCGAAGACACTGTGGCCGAAAAAGAGGTCGAAACAGAGGACGGAACGACGGTGTACTACCGTCTCAACACCAACGAAGCACGAGAGTGACGGGCTCGCGGTCGAATCGGTACGCAGTTGGCGGTTCCCGACTTGCTCTAGAGAATTCCTTCCCGCTCGTTCGTACGGGTGAACACAGCCGTCGAGAGAACGGGGAAGGCGACCGTTCGCCCGACGTCGTATGAACCGCTTCTCACGGCTACCTCAGAGTGGTATCGCGACGGCGCTATCGGATTCGCCGTCCGTGCGCAATGTCTCGCGCGTCTCGCTCGTCTGAGTAGCCAGCACTAACTGACGGCGAGTGGACAGATGCGGCGTAGAGATCGTCGGGACGTCCCTCGAAAGACGGCTGCTGTTTCCCATCGTCGTCCTCGTCCTGTTCGCCCTCTTCAACGCCGTTCGACACCTGTACGACTGGGGGTGTCGTCCTCCTCGTCCCCGTTTGCCTGTTCGTTCTCGGCGTCGCCATCGACGTCGTTCGTGACCAGATCTGATCGGATCGCACTTGTACGACTGATCCCTACCGCGCGTCCTCGAACACCCCCGGGAGGATGAATGCGAGGGCCATGATGAGGACTGCACCAGCGATCAACAGGAGCGGGCCGAACTGCGGGTCGACGCCCACTGCCTGAGCGACGCCGACGGCGATCGATTTCGTTTCGGATTCGATCCCGTCTCCGGCGACGCCGGTCGCACCGACGCCGATGCCGGCCGTAATGGCGGCTGGCGGGGTGCCTGCCTTCAACGCTCGGGCCGGCCGGCTAGCGGGGGACTGTCCTGCCATGTCGGCTCCGACACCAGCGAGTGGAATAAGCGACCCCGCCCCGTTTCTCCACCTGAAACACGGTCCAGAGAGTTGAGGGCGTTCGACCGAATCGAGAAGAACAGGAACACACTCTGGAGAACCGAGAGACGACACGTCATCCACCCGGAAGACTTCGTGTGGACATGCGTGCGTCGACAGCGACAGCGCCCGCCAAGTCGATTGCGTTGACACCCTATCGATAGCAGCGCCGAGCGGGTCAAGCATTCCTGTCGCGACCGCGCCATTCGGGTTCGTCCAGTCCTACGCGTGTTCTTCGTACGGTTGGACGACGACGTAGCCGGTGTCGCCGCCGAAGTTCATCTGGAACCGTTCGCCGGACTCCTGGCCGATCATGTCCGAGAGATTCTTGTTGACCTGCACGTTCGGCGAGGTTCCGCTCCAGGCGACCGTCGCGCTCGGATCGGTCGAGACCGGCGGTTCGAGGACGACGGGATCGGCGTGTGTCGTGATGGCGACGTACCCCGGGCCCTCGAGGAACACGTTCGTGAATCCGCCGGCGAAGGCTCCGGCGAGCGTGTCCATCGAGGAGATCTCGTACGAGACGTCGGAGTCGAGAGCGAGGACGTCCTCTCCGTTGACGGTGATGGAGTCGCCGGCGTCGAGTTCGAGGAGTTGGACTTTCTTCTTGCTGTCCGCGAGATAGACGTGCCCCTGTCCTTCGACGGACATGACCGGCGTCCCCTCGCCGGTCGCGGCCTGCTTGAGGAACCCAGTGATCCCGCCCTCGGCGGACGCTCTCCCGGTGAACGACAGCTCGCCCGTGTACGCGATCATCGACCCGGCTTTCGCCAGGACGGATCCGTCGACGGCGACGTCGAGCGTGTAGCTGTTCTCTAGCTGGAACGGTGCGTCGGTATCCGCTGTGACGTCGTCGGCGGCGAAGTGCTCGATGTTCATGGATACGAAGCCGGGTTACGCGGCTTCGTCGGTGAGTCCGGGCGAGAGGGTGTTAATTGGGACTGTCTGTTTCCGAGCCAGAATCGCCAAGTAACACTATACGTATCTCCGGACCAACGATGGCGTATGCGCGGGTATCGAACCGATCTCCCCCCGCGGTGCAACCAGCGACCACCGGGCCGGGAAACCGCCGTCAGGAACGTCGTGGGGGCGTAGGACGCCGATGACAGAGGAGCACCGCGGTGCGATCCCGTTCGCCGACTTCCCGGACCCGGTCGTCGCCTACACCGTCGTGGAGGGAGAGCCTCGTCTCACAGCGCTAAACGGCGCCTTCGAGTCGGCGTTCGATGGTCCATCGGCCGGGACGCCGGTTGCGATCCTCTTCGAGCAGTTTAGCGTCGTCACCACGACCGGCGGTGAGGAGCCGCTCACCCATCTCAGTCGCGGCGACTGCGTCGGCATCTATCTCGACGACGTCGACGAGAACGGTCCGTTCTTCGCTCGAGTGGTCCCGTCAGGGGGGGATTCTGGATTCCTCGTCTTCTCAGATCTGAGTGAGTGTCGCGATATTGCGGAAGCCCCTGCCATCGACGAAGTTAGCAGCGTGATCAGCCACGACCTCCGGAATCCACTCGACGTCGCCAAAGCGCACCTCAGGGCAGCGCGAGAGACAGGAGATGCCCAGCATTTCGATGCAGTGGCAGACGCGCACGATCGGATGGAACAGATCATCCGCGACGTCCTCACCATCACGCGTGAACAGACCGCCGTGGAGCCATCGGACGACGTCTCGATCGAAGCCGCCGCGAGGGACGCGTGGCGGTCCGTCGATACCGCACACGCCACGCTCGACGTGACTGACCACCTCCCAACCGCCACAGCCGACGCTGACCGCCTTCAAAGACTGTTCGAGAATCTATTCCGTAACAGCGTGGAACATGGTTCCACGAGCAACCGGACTGCGTCCGGTGACAGCGTCGAGCACAACTCGACGGGCAGCCGGGCGGTATCCGACACCGGCGTCGAACGCGGGTCAGACGTCGACGACCGAAGTACGGACCGAGAACGAGAGAAGAGTGCAGGACCCGGAACGAACATCACCGTTGGTGCGTTAGAAGACGGGTTCTACGTCGCCGATGACGGCCCAGGGATTCCACCGGACGAACGGGACCGGGTTTTCGAACCGGGCTTCTCGACCCGGGACGACGGCACTGGACTGGGGCTTGCAATCGTCGACCGGATCGTCGCTGCCCACGGCTGGGAGTTGACGCTTACGACGTCCACGAACGGCGGTGCTCGATTCGAGATCCGAAGCTTATGACGAGCCCTGCCGAGAGCACCAGTAGAGCATTACCGGATGAACACGGTGCTAGTAGCTATGGATGACCGGCTTCAGCGTGCTCCCGTCGGCGTCCTCACTGTCTCCCCGGACGGAACTGTGATCGGTATCAACGAAGTAGCTCGGTCGCTCATTCGGTCGACGGATGACGTCGTCGGGGCCGCTCTATCGGAGGTTTTCCCCCGTTCCGTCGAGAATTCGCTTTTGACCGCGTTTGAAGGTGATTCGGTTACGGAGACCGCGTTTGAGGAGTACTACCCCGATCTGGAACGGTGGCTCGATGTCTCTGTCGCAGCCACTGACGAGGGCGTCACGGTCTATCTCCAGGACGTGACGGAACGGAGACGCCACGAACAGTCCATCGAACGACTGCGGACGGAGCGTGAGCGAACGGCCGTCCTCGAGGACGTGCTCTCGAAGATTCTCGCGGAACTCGTCGGTGCCACCTCTCGTGGGGAGATCGCTGAAACGATCTGTCGCAGCCTCGGTGACACCGAGATCTACGACTTCGCGTGGATCGGCGAGCGCGAGATCGGGGGCGACGATCTCGTCGCCCACGCTGTGGGAGGCGATGCCGGACAGACGTTTACGGCGATCCGAGACGCACTCGACGACGAGACGGCGACCACCCTCGAAGAGCGTGCAGTCGAGAGCGGTCGTCTCCAGGCCGCGCAACCACTCGCAGAGACCCCGCGAGTGCCGGAGTCGGTTCGGACGGCGGGGTTCGCGGACGGCGTCCAATCGGGGCTGGCGATCCCCCTCGTGTACGGCTCGAACGTCCACGGGGTGGCCGGCGTCTACGCGGCCGGAACCGAAGCGTTCTCCGACCGAGAGCGGACGACCTTCGAGACGATCGGTGAAGTCGCTGGCTTCGTCGTCACCGCGGCCCGGAATCGGAATCTACTGCTCTCCGACACCGTCGCAGAACTCACGTTCGAGGTCGGAGAAGGCTCGGCCGTATCGCGGCTGAGCCGATCCCTCGATTCGACGGCGTCACTGGACGGCGTCGTCCCCCGTGGGGACGAGACGTTACTCTGCTTCGTCTCGATCGAGGGCGCCGACGTCACTGCGGTCGAAGACGCGACCGCTGGCATCGACGGCATCGTCGAGACCAGGCCCGTTCGGGAATCACCGTCGGGTGTGACTGTCGAACTCACGGTACGGGGATCGACACCCCTACTCGCCGTCTCCTCTCTCGGCGGGACCGTTCGAGACGCGACCTTCGAGAGCGGGACCGGCCACCTCGTCGTCGAGCTCCCGCCGGACGGCGACGTGCGGCGAATCGCAGACACCGTCAGTCGTGACTACGATATGGCGTTCGTTTCGAAGGAGGAACGGGAGCGATCGGTGACGACCGCTCGAGAGTTCCGGGACGCGCTACGCGACCGGTTGACCGAACGGCAACAGACCGTGCTTCGGACCGCGTACCTCGCCGATTACTTCGAGTCACCCCGGGGGAGCACCGCGGAAGAAGTCGCTGCCTCCCTCGACATCACCGGTTCGACGCTCCTCCATCACCTGCGAGCGGGCCAGCGAAAGCTGCTCGACGCGTATCTCGACGACGATTCGCCGTGACTCAGACGACGCCACCAGACCCGGGGAGTCCGTCGGGCGTCCCCGACCCGCCAGCTCCACCGTCGCCGAACTCGATCCCCCGGAAGTACGACGGCGCGTCGTCCTCGGTCGCGTAGAGGTAGAGCGCCGTCTTGGCGATGCCGGTGAGCGTCTGCCCGACCAGGACCGCGAGGAGAACGGAGACGATCAACACGAGGATGCCGAGCAGGCCCGCGCTCTCGGGGAGCAGCCACAGGACGAGTACCCCGGGGACGGCGCCGACGACTCCGAGCGCGATCGTGACGAGCGCGACGCCCCCCACGGCGCCCATCGACTCGCCCCACGTCTCGACGACGGCGTCTTTCGACCGCGAGAACATCTCGATCGCGCCGACGTCCTCGAACACGAGGACGGGAACGACGAAGAAGGTCATCACGGACCACGCGACGCTGAACGCCGCGGCCGCGATCTCAGAGAGCATCGAGTCGTTCCCCTCGAGAACCCGAATCACGACGCCGACGATCGCCGCGACGAGCGACCAGACCAGTAGCGGCCCGACGTTTCGCGCGGCCGCCCGGAGCCCGGCACCGATCCGGGGCGTCTCGCCCCGGAACGCCTGTCGGGAGCAGTACATCAACGCTGCCATGCTGAACGACGAGATGAACGTCGTCCCCACGTAGTAAACGAAGAGACCGACCAGCGTCATCGAGTCACTACCCAGAGCGAACACGGACGCCCACAGTCCGCCAAGGAAGGCGAGACTCGCGATTCCCGCAATGATAGGGAAGACGGCGAGCTTCGGATGATCTCGGAGAGCTGCACCGCTTCGACGAGCGAGTGCGAACCCGGTTTTCAACCGTCGAAGGACCATGTGACGGGGTTCGTCCCCGACGATGATATATCTCCAGCCCTCATTTCGTGCTCAGAAACACGCCCGTGGTTGAGTCACCGACCACCATCGACGTGACTGCATCCGGGCCTCTTCGACGACGGGCCCCGCGAGGGAGTACGGAGGCACCCCGATACGTCGTGCTTCTGGGAGGGAAACACCGGCTGGACGGATAAGTTACCTCAGATTCACGGTCGAGTATGATCCTCTCGGAACTCGGTGTCGTTGCCGTGTTCGTACTCCTCGTTCTTCTGTTCTGGTCGCCGGTGTTAGCGTTCAAACGTCTCCGTGCGTTGTTTCGCTGGCCAACCAGGTGGCTCGCGGCGAATTACCTCCTCCTCGGCGGAGGGGTACTCCTGGCACAGTCCGTACTGTATCTCGTCACTATACTTCTCATCGCGGGGACGGGGACAGTCACCGGAAGCGACGCCGTCGGTATCGTCGGCGGCGTACTTGCCGTCAATCTCCTCTTCCCCGGGGCAATCGCGTTCGCTGCCCTCCGAGTCCTGCCCGATCGCGGCTACTGGACACCTGACGGGGATGGAGTGAGCGGCCGCATCGAGCTCGGAATCGGCGTCATCTGGTATGCGATCGTCACCTCTGCTGGATTCGTGTTCCTCGGCCTCGTCCTCATGTTCGCCTACATGCCGATGTGACGTTTGTCTGATATAGACACTGCAGAGGGAAGCGTCGATACGATGGTTCGAAAACAGGTCGGGTGACTCTGGAGGATTATAGTAGCGTTTGTAACTATCTGCACACCGGTCGGTCAGATCCGTCGGGAGCGGTCGTGACAGCCACCTGCAGTCGATGCCGGCCGCGAAGAATTACAAACGCTACTATAGTTTCCGTGACGGTGATCGTCAGCCATCTTCGCGCTCTATCTGGTCGAACTGCTGGAGAAGCCTGTCGTCATCCAGCAGTCGCCGTGCTCGTCGTTCGAGGTGTTCCGCTCGCTCTGTATTCTCTACGTATCCGTCGTGTTTACTGCGCGTCTCCGAACTCAGTTCCGCCTCGAGCACCTCGCGTTTTGCTTCGGCGCTGAAGAACTCCCCGAGTGCTTCGTACGCAAGAATTAGTCGCTGCTGATCGACTACTGCTCGGACGTCTTCACGCTCAACGGGCTTACACAGATAGTCGTCGAACGGCATATCGAGGACATCGATCCCCGGATCGACCGCGGTCACCATGACGACCCGTCCGTAGAACCCACGCTCGTCGAGTTCCGACAGGACGTCGTCCCCGGACATCCCCGGCATGTGGCGATCGAGGAGGACGACGTCGATCGGCGAGTCCTCGACGACCGAGAGCGCCTCCTCACCGCCGTAAGCGGTCTCGACCTCGCAGTACCCCCGGAGTCGCAACGCGTACGCGTCCGCCACTTCCCGCTCGTCGTCCACGACAAGCACGCGCACATCCTCCACCCCGTCTGACTCGGACATCTCTCAGTAGCTACTCGGTCAGTCGTTACCGAATCCACATAACTAATGGGCTTCTCGTGGCACTGTATCTGCACTCCTAGACGTAATTCCAGGGTAGAGTCTGCATACCTAGCATCGGAATCCAGTAAGTGAGGGGTCATCCTCACCACTATGTCCGCCCGTTCCTCGTCCCTCCGATCGAAGCGCGGAACTCAGACCGAACGCACCGAAGCCACCGACCTCACGACCGCCGAGCTACTCGACCTCTTCGGAGACGAGTACACCCGACGCGTCTACGACGCCGTCGCCGAGCAGCCGCGGAGCGGCCGTGACGTCTCCGAGACCGCTGACGTCTCTCGACCCACCGCGTACCGACGTCTCAACGACCTCCGTGACGCAGGCTTGGTCCGCGCAGAGATGACCATCTGTGGAGATGGTCACCACCGAGAACGGTTCGAAGCTGTCCCGACCTCTCTCTCCGTCTCGCTCGACGACGGTGGGATGGACGCGGAGATTCACATCGCGGACTGACCTGAAAGCGACCAACGCTTGCTTGGTCTCGTTAAATCCTCGTAGGAGATTGATATCAGCAGCCGTACTGAATACAGAGCGCGAATCGGTCAAGCTATTAGACAGTGAATCAGACACCGACGCCACGAATCAGGAGATATCATCTCTCATTGCTGGTGGCGACATCACTACGTCATAGTACCGCGATGCGAGTATATGGACGACGGGGTCGCGATTCCACGGAAGATCCCAGACGGGTTTCGGTGGCTCGACCAGAATTGGCCGTTCGCTGGGACTGTGGTCGCTGCCGTTCTCACAGCACTCCTTCCAGTCCTCTGGCACACGTGGCCGCGGTGGTTGTTCGTCGTCTACGTCCTCCTCGTGTGCTACTGTGTTCACCAGATCGAAGAGCACTACGGTGATCGATTCCGGCGGTACGTGAACGCCCTCTCTGCGGGTGGGCAAGACGTGCTCACTCCGCGAGCGATTATGTGGGCTAACGTCGGTGGTGTCTGGGGTGTCTTTCTCCTCACCCTCCTCTGTGCTGGCCTCGTCGATCCGGGCTTCGGACTCGTCGCGGGATATACCACGCTCGTCAACGCCGCTGTTCATATCGTGATGGCGCTTGTGAGACGCGAGTCGAATCCCGGTCTCCTGACGGCTGTCGTCCTCTTCCTTCCGTTCGGTATTTGGGCACTTACTGTGGTGAATAGAGCGAGTGGAATCGCCGTGTGGGGCCATCTGCTCGGGCTTGGGTCGGCCGTTCTCATTCATCTCGCCATCGTTGGGTTCGCGATCATGCGTCGATCTGCTGGCCGAAGGTAGCCAGTGGTCATCGCCCGAAAGTAGCTCCGCAGGGTGTCATGATGGATACTCTCTTGATATTTAGCATGCCGGTTTTATACGCTGCTGAGAGTTTCGACAGAGCCGCTGTTTCCGGGCGAGAAACGCAGCACTGGACGTTATTATCTGAGGGGGGTATGATTCACGTGCCCGTCTTACCCCGGACGGGACCCCACCCATCCCTCCCCACCCGCCCTGTCGGTACCCCCAACGCGTATCGGCCCTCCACTCGAAAACACCCCCCGTTCTCACGATTCGGATCCTGATGATTCGATTCAGGGGATACAACCCATCATCGCGTTCATAACGCTGGACGAGAAAACCTCTCGAGAATCTTCGAACCATGGGGCTTGGAGCCACTCTCGGTGCGCTCGCTCTCGACGCTGTGACGGCTGTCTTTCTGGGATGGACAGCGTGGACCGCGTTCAAGTCACGGGAACAGCCCAGCGCGGAGCCGTTTATCGCCCTCCTCTCTACGCTGACCCTCTGGGCGGTGTTTTCCTTCGGCGCAGAACTTCCAGGCCCGTCTGGAGGTCTCCTCTCGACGATATTCTCTCTGGGCCAGTGGGGTGCTGCGATATTCGTCCCGGGTATCTGGCTCGTGTACGCGCTCAGCTACACAGGTCGCGGGACTGGCTTGACCTGGAAACGAATTGCGCTGCTCGCCGGAATCGGAGTCCCGGTACTCCTGAGTGGAATCGTCATCGCGATCGGACCGCTAAAACCAGTTGTCGACCGACTGCTCGCCTCGCTCCTTGGGACGGAACTCCTGTACCTGTTCGTGCTGTACCTGTATGCGACGTATCTCGTCCTTGATCTCGCGAGAAGTCACGCCAGGGTCTCGAAATCACACGTTGCGATCCTCGTCGTCGGTGTCTCGGCACCCTACCTGAGTAGCGTGGTTGGAAACAATACTGCTCTCCCGAATAGTACGGCAATCGGCCTCCTCCTGTCCGGTGGGCTCCTCGCCGTTGCAGTGCGACGGTATCCGGTTATGACCGGGTTTCCGAAGGCCGATTACGTCGCGCGAACGCGCGTCGTCGAAACGCTACAGGAGGCCGTTGTCGTCCTCGACTGGGACGACCACATTCTCGACGTCAATGATACGGCCACGGAAGTGTTCGACAGCTCGGGAACGGCGATGATCGGGAAACCGATTCGATCAGTCGTCGACGGTCTCGGAGAGACGGATCTCCCCGTCGGCACCACGGGAACCGTTGGTCTGCAAACGTCGAAAGGGAGACGAACGTTCCAGTTCAGCGTCTCTGCGGTCACCAACTCTCCGACAGATGAAAGGGCCAATCCGGTTGCGAGGACGGTGCTCTTCCGAGACGTGACCGATCAACAAACTCGGGAACAACGCCTCACGGTTCTCAACCGGATTCTCCGACACAACGTCCGGAACGACCTGGACGTGGTACTCGCGTACGCTGACCACATCGACGACGAGGAGGTACGGTCGGGAATCCGAGAGAGCACGACCGACCTCCTGGATCTCAGCAAGAAAGCCAGGGAGGCCGAGGAGGTGATGACGGCGAGCACGAAGCCGCCGGAACCCGTCGACCTCTCAGCGGTCGCGAAGACGGTCATCGACCAATTCAGAGGGGACGATCGCCCTGCGGATCTCTCGCTCGACGGGCCGGACGAGCTAGTGATCACGTCACATCGATCCGTGATTCGGCAAGTACTCACCGAACTCGTCGACAACGCGATCACGCACACAGTCGATTGCACACCTCGAGTGCGGGTCACGATTCGAGAGGGAGAAGCCGGGGCAGCCGAGATCGTTGTCAGGGATAACGGACCCGGCCTTCCCGAGCGGGAACGACAGCTGTTGGAGACCGGTACCGAGACACAGCTCGAGCACGGGCGGGGGATCGGCCTGTGGTTCGTCAATTGGGCGATCGCCCAGTTGGGGGGTGACCTTCAACTCCAAGACAACGAGTGGGATGGGAGTATCGTCACGATCCGTCTCTACGACATCACACCGTAGGTTTTCACGCGCTGACGACCGTCGTCCCTGCCAGTCTGTCACCGAGTCGTTGCTTCCGCTCAGAGACAACGGTTCCAACGATTCCGACGAGGTACAATCCGGGTAACCAATCGACGAGGCGCACGACGTTCCGAACCACTGATTCGCCGAGAGTGGGCGAGGAGCCGTCGACCGCCGTCACCCGAATATTCACCAGCGCCTTCCCGATAGTCTTCCCAAACCGCCACTCGAGGACCGTGTGATACCCGAGCGCAAGCACGAACCACAGAATCAACGAGATCGCCGCGGGAGCACCGCTCAAATTCGCGTTCATCCCCTGCGCCCCCGTCGCGAGGTGGCCCGTGAACGTACCCGTGGCGAGCGTCGCGACGAACAGGAGCGCAATCCACACGAACGAATCGATACCGATAGCCACACCGCGAATACCGATACCACAGCAGTCAGCCGGGTCTGTCAGATCCATGCTTAGTAGAGACGTGGAGGTACAGTCATAAACAACTGAGAGCGGCGTTTCTACACCGGAAACGCGTGACACTCGCCAGCACAGTGGTGCTCGGGGTGTACCTTCGGTCACTGTGTCTCCTCGGGACGCATCACCCACAGCCTCAGCAGGGCTGGTACCTCCGGACCGAGTTTCGGAACCGGAGTGGTGTCCGATGACGCCGCACGATTTCGTATTGGAACCTCGGTCGACAGGCACTCTACTCGGGTTCGTGATCTGCCATACTTGGTCGAATTCGTAGCGCACGATGACTCATCGGGCTAAGTACTGCCATATTTTTTACCACGGCACAGAGACCCATCTCCATGGCGCTCCCACTTCGAGACGGTATCTTCCTGGTAGCCGCCGTCTCCGGAGTGTGGCTCTGCTGGCTCGGCCTGTACAGCTATCGCCGGTGGCGCGTGCCCGGGATCGTCCCGTTCGCGGCCGTCTCCGTGATCCTCGGATGCAGCGCGATAGCCGGAACGCTGTTCGCTATCGCGTGGGGTGCGACCGTCCCGGAGACGGTCGTCCCTCGCTGGTCCGATATCGGACTAGTCGGCTGGGCAATTGCCATGATACCCTGGTTCGTCTTCTCGCTCCAGTACACCGGCCGTCGAATCCAGTTCCGACGGCGAACGGTGCTCGCGCTATCGGCGCCAGTCGTCGGGATAAATCTCCTCCTCGCGGTACGCGTGTTCGACGTCGTCGGGATCTCCGTGGTGACACAGATCTTCGCGACGCTCTCGCTCCTCTACCTGTTCGCGCTCGTCACCGTCGGGGGGTACCTGCTCATGCGAACGACCTACGAGTACGGACATCTATCGCTCGTTCAGGGACTCTGTCTCACGCTCGCCGGAGTCGCTCCCCTGATCCTCCTCAACACCATCAGCACGCTCGCGGGCGAGACGGCCGACGTGGTCGTCTTCGCCGTCTACGCCGCCGCGTTCGTGATCCCGGCCGGCTGCCTCTCGATCGCGGTCTTCCGCTACCGGATGTTCGAGTCGACACCAGCTATTGGGGCGCTCGGTGAACGCGCCATCCCCCGCGAGCTCGACGACCTCGTCGTCGTCGTCGATCGGGACGGGCGCGTGATCAAACTCAACGAGGCGGCGGTCCAAACGCTGTGCGACTCGCCAGTCGGTCCGCTCGGCGAGCCGCTGTCGTCAGTGATCCCCCACGGGATTCAGACGCTGAGGGACGCCGAGTCGGTCGAACTCGAGACCAGCGCGGGCCGGCGGAAGTTCGACCCGGAGGTGACGGGGTTCACGGACCAGTACGACCGTCCGCTCGGGTCGCTGCTGAGTCTGCGTGACGTCACCGACCGCGAACTCCGAAAACAGCGCCTCGAGGTGCTGAACCGCGTCCTCAGGCACAACATCCGCAACCAGGTCGACGTGATCAAGAGCAACGCCGAGGCAGTCGCGGCGGAGACGGAGAGGGACTACCCCGGGACGATACGGGACGCGGCGGACGAACTGGCCGACCTCGGGGCGACCGCCCGCGAGATCGACCGGCTCGTCTCCCGAGAGCCCGACGAGTCAGCGGCCGATCTGTCGAGCGTCGTTCGAGAACTCGCTCCGTCCCACGCGGAGATTTCGGTGACGCTCGACCTCCCGGAGAGCGCACCGCTGGTCACGGACTGGGAGGCGCTCCGCGTCGCGCTGGAGCCCGCCATCGCGAACGCCGTCGAGCACGCAGACACCTCGATCCGGATTGGAGTCGAGGGCCGACCCGCGGGCTACACCATCCGCATTACCGACGACGGGGCGGGCATCCCGGACGCCGAACTCGCAGCGCTCGACGCCGAGACCGAGACGCCGCTCCGACACGGCACGGGACTCGGCCTCTGGCAACTCAAGTGGGGAGTCACGAAGCTCAACGGGGACGTGTCGTTCGACACGACGGAGGGAACGACGGTCCGGATCGACGTCCCGGACAGAGACGCGTCGTCCCCGTGAGCGTCCGTCGAACGGCCGCTTGGGCACTCGTCCGCTAGATGTCGGAGCGGCTGAACCGGACGTATCCGAGAACCGAGGGGAGGAGAGCCCAGGCCGCAAGCGTCACCGCCGCGAACCAGTCGTGGAGGTAGAACGGGAGTGGGCCCTGTACCCGGTTCGACACCGAGAGTTCCGCGGCGGTCGTGCCCTTCGGTATCTCCTCGATGCCCCAGACGAACAGTTGTGAGACGTGTACCGGGACGGCGCCTTGCGCGAGCGCCCGGAAGGCCGCGATCGGGCTGAGGCGCTTCAGCAGGAAGTACCACGGTTCGGCGTGGAGTCCGGGACGAGAGCCGGTGAGTACGGTGTAGACGCCCGCAGAGGCCGCGTCCCAGAACACGAGCACCGCGAGGAACGACCCGATCGCCAGCGCCATCGCCTTCCCGCGGGTGCTCACCGAGGCCGAGATGCCGACCGCGAGTCCGGCGAACGCGACGCCGAACAGCACGATCGAGCCGAGGAGCCCCGCGACGTTCCCGAGGTCGGGCGACGCGACCAGCAGCGACACGAGCAGGACGCTCACCGTCGACCCGACGCCGAGCGTGACCGTGATGACGGCGCTCCGACCGAGGAGCTTCCCGAGGACCACGTCCAGCCGCGAGTGGGGGTAACTCAGCAGGACGCGCAGGCTGCCGGTTCGGCGCTCGCCGACCACGGCCATGTAGCCCGCGATCAGCGCGATCAGCGGCACGAAGAGCTGCCCGAGCATGGCCGTGAGTGCGAGCGCCTCGCCGCCCGTCGCGTCGCCAGCGTCCGCGGTGCCGAGCGCGACCACGAGCACGACGCCCATGAAGCCGACGAACGCGACCATGATTCCCCAGAGCATCCGCGACCGAACCGCATCCTCGAAGTCCTTTCGCGCGACCTGGGTCCAGGTCATGCCGTCACCTCCCGCTTCCGCCCCTCGCCATCTTCGTCGACGACGGCGTCTTCGTCGAACGTGACTGCGCCGTCGCCCGTGGTGTAGGCCGTGAACAGTTCCTCGAGCGAGGCCGACTCTACGCCCACGTCGACGACGTCGTGGCCGCGGCCGACCGCGTCGGCGACGACGCGGGCCTTGGTCCGCGAGTCGGTGCAGGTCACGTGTAGCTGGTTGCCACGCGTCTCGACGCGCTCGACGCCGTCGTCGTCGGCGAGGTCGACCGGGTCGGTGTCGCCCATCGTCAACACGAGCGTCGACTGGGCGCCCGCGGCCTCGCGGAGGCCGTCGACGGTGTCGACCGCGACGAGTTCCCCATCGGCGAGGATGCCGACCCGATCACAGACCGCCTCGACCTGGCCGAGGACGTGACTCGAGAAGAACACGGTCGTCCCGCGTTCGGCTTCCGCCCTGACGATCTCCCGGAGCCGGCGTATGCCGTTCGGGTCCAGCCCCGAGGAGGGCTCGTCGAGCACGAGCAGGTCGGGGTCGCCGACCAGCGCCATCGCGAGCGCGAGGCGCTGAGTCATGCCCTTGGAGTACTCGCCGACGGGCCGAGCGGCGTCTGCAGGGTCGAGCCCCACGCGTTCGAGGAGGGCGTCCGCGTCGTCGTCGGCGTCACGCCACTCGACCGCGAACTCCAGGTTCCGCCGCCCGGTGAGGCGATCGTAGAGGCCGTAGCCTTCTGGCAGGACACCGACGCGCCGACTCACCGCTCCTGACTCGGCCTGTGCGTCGTGACCGAGGACCTCGACGCTCCCCGCCGTCGGGCGGGTGTAGTCGAGCAGGAGGTCGATCGTCGTCGACTTCCCGGCGCCGTTCGGCCCGAGGAAGCCGTAGACTTCTCCCGCTTCGACGACGAGGTCGAGGTCGTCGACCGCCGTGACGTCGCTGCCGAGGAGGCCGCCGCCGTACCGCTTCGTGAGTCCGTCCGTTCGTATGGCGTCCATCTCGTCTCCGAGGTGGACGGTCAGTTCTGTATATACCCGGTCCGTGTTTCGGGCTCAGACACGCGAATACGCGTCGCTGCAGTGTTTCAGGGCGTGAGACACTTCGTGGGGGCCCGTTTCTGACGTCTCACTCGCGCGAGAGTGCCGTCTCGTACTGTTCGAGCGTGGGGTGCTCGGTGAACATCTCGCGGGGCGGGTGGTCGTCGTGTGCCTCCTGGAACGCGTCGGAGTCGGTCCACGTCTCGAAGGCCTCCCGGGACTCCCAGTACGTCTGCGCGACGTAGACGTTCCGGTCGTCCGCCGGGACCAGCAGGTCGAACCGGACGAACCCGGGCTGGTCTTCGACGCGGTTCATGTTCTCCGTAAACCGCTCGACGAACGCGTCGCCCTGTCCATCCGCGACCGAGAACCGGTTCGCAACGACGAACATACCCTGGATAGGGTCGCTGTCGACAATAATCTACCCCCGCCCCACTCGTCTGGCCTCGTCGCTTCGGGGTGTACGCCTGTCTGTCGGCAGTCGCCCCGCGCCGCGATGCGTGGTCGGCCGACTCGCGGTCCCGTGTCGCGACTGTGGCGTCAGGTCAGCGGTCGGAGGAGGCGTCTCGACAGCCACCGGAGGAACCGAACGACTGCGGTCGTCTTCCCGAACCGGGATTCGTTCGCACGATAGACGCCGTCCGACCGGGAGACGGTTCCCCGGACTTCGAGCGTTTCCAGTATCTCCTCGACGTGGGCCTCCGTGAGTCCGAGGTCGGCGGCCAACTCCTCGGCCGGTCGGGGCTGCTCTCTGACGGCCCGGGCGACTTTCCCCACCAGTTGCATCCGGTACATCGCCTCCCCGGTCTGGCCGTCGATGTCCTCGAAGTACGGTCCAGTCGATCGTTTCACGGGGCCGTCGCGGTAGGTCTTGTAGCCGTCGGCGGCGAGCCACAGTCCGAACGCCAGCGCGACCGCCGGCAGCCACAGGGACTCGCGGCGAGCTACGAGCCACCACGTGCTGATCCCGGCGAGAACTACGCCGATGACTGCCGGTTTGCTCCCGTCGGGGAATGCGTAGACGTCGGCGACGACGTCGAACAGTTCCCACGCGACGGCGATGCCGAACGCGGGAGCGAACGTCCACAGCGAGTGGCCCGTCGCCACGGCGAAGCCGACGAACAGGAGGGCGCCGAGAACGAGATGGCGGGGGAACTTCTGCTCGCGGAGGGCGGCGCGCAACTCGGCCATGCGCTGTGGTACTCAATTCGCCGTCATGAACGTGTCGGTGGTCGTCCCCGTGCGGGCGAGCGCGTCGAGCGAACTGGCCCCGGGCACACGACAGTCCTGCCTGGTGCCCGGTCGCTTCACTCGACGACGTAAGTGCGATACCGCCGTCGTGAATACCAGTACGAGAGGAGCGGCAATCCGACGGTCGGGACGAGGTATATCGCGATTCCAGCGACGAGGGCGCCGGTCGCCACGAGATCGCCAGCGAGACCGAACCAGGTGATCCCGAGGCCGAGAATCGTCCCCCCGATCACGACGAACGAGTACGCCAGGAGGACGAGCGTCCACGGGGCGACGGTCTCGGCGCCCCAGAGTTGTCGCTTCTCGTAGATGGGATACGCACAGCCGAGGCCGACCGCGAACAGCGCGGCCAGCAGAGTAAACTACCCCACCGTACTCCCTCGGCGCATACGCGCCTCGGTCCTTGAGGGTGGGGCTTTGATGTGGACTCCCGGCACTCAGTCCCCGGCAATAGGCCGGTGACTCTCGCCGTTCAACGTCCCACCATTTATACGCAGGTCTACTTCTGCGTCTCCGCTCCCCGACTTGGGCGAGGACCGGAGCCTA
>JBDGTR010000046.1:0-55476 GCA_042216635.1 Haloplanus sp.
CGGTGTGACCCCCCGGCGTACGGTTTATTACCGCCGCGCACTGGGTTCGACCATGCTCCACGCCGAGGGTCCACTGCTCACGGTCGACGTCGGCGACCGAACGGCCGAGACGGAGAACATCGATGGAGTCCTCGAATCCTACGTCGGGGGACGGGGCGTCGGGACGCGTCTCGCACACGAACGCGTCCCCTTCGACGCCGACCCGTTCGGGCCGGAGAACCGCCTCTACTTCGCCACCGGGCCGATGCAACTGTCGCAGATGAGTTTCACCGGCCGCACCTCGGCGACGGCGGTGTCGCCGCTCACCGGCGGGTTGGCGTCGACCAACGCCGGGGGGTTCGTCTCGCGCAACCTCGCGGCCACCGGCCACCCCGTGGTGGAACTGGTCGGCGCGAGCGACGACCCACTCGTCGTCCACGTCCGCGACGACGGCGTCACCTTCGAGGAGGTGCCGGAACTCGCGGGTGCGACGGTACCGGACGTGACGGCGTACGTCGAGACCGAACACGGACTCGGCGCCGAACACGTCGCCTGCGTCGGTCCGGCGGGCGAGAACCGCGTCCGATTCGCCTCCATCATGACCAGCGAGACGCGGGCGTTCGGGCGCGGCGGTCTCGGCGCCGTCATGGGCGCGAAGGGCGTCAAGGCCGTCACCTTCGACGGCGACTCGGCCCCCGAGGTGGAGATGGACGCCGAGGCGGCGACCATCCACCGCGAGGCGGCGACGAGCGACAACATCATGAAACGGCAGGGCACCGCGAGCGTCACGGACCTCGCCAACGAAATCGGCACGTTCCCGACGCGTTACTTCGAGGACGTGCGCTTCGAGGGCTTCGAGTCCATCAACGGCGACGCGGTCGAGGAAAAGAAGTACAAGCGAGGCACCTGTTCGCAGTGCGCTTTCGCGTGTAAACTCCCGACGAGGGACGAGGCGTCGGGCGTCGAGACGGAAGGCCCGGAGTTCGAGACCATCATGGCCTTCGGCGGCAACTGCGAGGTGGACGACGTCGTCTCCATCATGCAGTCGAACGACCTCTGTGACCGCCTCGGAATGGACACCATCTCCTGTGGCAACGCCGTCGCGGCCTACCTCGAGGCGAACGACCGCTTCGGCGACTCGGCGTTGATACACGAGACGGTGCGGGACATCGCCTACCGCGAGGGCGACGGCGACCTGTTGGCCGAGGGCATCCACCGCTTCGCCGACGAACTCGGCGTCGAGGACTGGACGGTCAAGGGGATGACCTTCTCGGCCCACGACGGCCGGACGCTCCATGGACAGGGACTCGGCTTCGCCACCGCAAACCGCGGCGCCGACCACATGTACGCCACTTTCTACGCCTACGAGTACCCACTCGTCGACGCCGAGGAGGCGTTCGACCCGGCGGGTCTCTCGCCGGCGAAGGCGCGCAAACTCGTGGAACTGGAGAACCGGCGGGCACTCGAAGACTGCGGCGTGGTCTGTCGATTCTCTCGGGATGCGATGACCGACGAGCGCTTCGAGGCGCTGTTCGACGCCGACGTCGACGCCCTCCTCGACGTGGGCGCGCGCGTGGTGGAACTCGAACGCGACTTCAACAACCGCCGGGGGTTCGACCGGGCCGACGACCACCTCCCGTACGACCTGCCGGAGTTCGAGGCGGCCCTCGACGCCTACTACGACGAACGCGGGTGGACCGACGAGGGCGTCGTCCCCGGGTCGCCGGACGTGGCCGCCGACTGACCCGCGTTCGGTCGTAGCTTTAAGTACCTCGGCCGAGTGGGTGTAGTTACCATGGCCATCGACGCGAACTTCGAGAACACCCGGGAGCGGACGGGCGAGGAACACGGCGTCTCGGTGTGGGGTGCGGTCGAACCGCCGGAGAAACTCGGCATCCGAGGCACGCACGTCGCCGTCGACTTCGACATCTGTCTGGCCGACGGCGCCTGTCTCGAAGACTGCCCGGTCGACGTCTTCGAGTGGGTCGACACGCCGGGCCACCCCGAGAGCGAAATCAAGGCCGACCCGGCCCACGAGGACCAGTGCATCGACTGCATGCTCTGTGTCGACGTCTGTCCGGTCGACGCCATCGACGTCGACCCGGGGCGCGCCGGCCGCATCTGAGAGGGCGTTTCGTCGGCGGCCGTCGAAGCCTCTCGTGAGCGCCGCCCACCCCATTCTCGCACGCCGGTCACTGAATACTATTAAGGTTTGCCGCGCCGGTAGATGATGCCATGGCACCACTGAACATGGCAGTGCTGACCAAGGGAGTCCCGGACTTCCGAGAGGGTCAGGTGTCCTTCGACGAGGAAGGCCACCTCGAACGGGGCAAGACGCCGACGGTGATGAATCCGAACGACGAGTTCGCCCTCGAAGCGGCACTGCAGACCCGGGTGCGACACGGTGGCCGGGTCAGCGTGATGAGCATGGGACCGCCGGGCTACACCGACGTCCTCCGCGAGGCGATGGAACGCGTGTACGCCGACGACCTGTATCTGGTCTCCGACCGGGAGATGGCGGCGGCGGACACCTGGGCGACGGCCATCACGCTCACGACGGCACTGGAGAAACTCGGCGACCTCGACATCGTCTTCGCGGGGTTCAAGACCGCCGACGGGGAGACGGGCCACACCGGCCCGCAGACGGCGTGGGGACTCGACGTGCCCATCGTCACCCACGTCGTCGCCCTCGACGTCGACCCCGAGGAGCGCCGTCTGCGCGCGAAGCGACTGGTCGAAGGCGACATCGAGGAGATGGAGACGGTGGAGGCGCCCCTGCCGGCGTTCGTCGTCACCGACCCCGAGTTCGAACCCTCCTACCGGACGGCGACCGACCGCCTCGAACTGAAAGACCTCCGCGCGCGGACCCGAGAGCGCGCCGAAGACGCCGAGGAGCACCTGACGACGTGGGACCACGCCGACCTCAACCTCGACCCCGACTACATCGGTCTCGACGGGTCGCCCACAATCGTCTCGTCGGTCGACCCCATCCCGAAGGCGCCGGCCGAACGCGAGGCGACGGCCGTCGACCCCGACGACGAGTCGGGCATGACGGAAGTCCTCGACGCCATGCGCCCGTTCGCGGCCGGTGGTGCCGGGTCGGAAGCCGAGGCGGGGGGTGACTGACCGTGGCGACCCTCGACCCCGGCGACTACACCGTCGACGAACTCCGGGCGGAACTCGATTCCGTCGACGACGCCGCGGCGCTTCGGGACGCCCTCGACGCCGAGGCGGCGGGCAAGGACCGCAAGACTGCGAAGGAAGCCATCGAGCGCCGTCTCGACGAGGTAGAGACGGAGGCGGGCGCGGACGACGGCGAGGGGGCGGCGGACGACGGCGAGACGGTAGACGAAAGCGAGGCGGGCGCGGACGCCCCCTTCGACCCCGGCGAGTTCGACATCGCGGACCTCGGCCCGAAGGTGCGCGAGGTGGAGTCGGTGGACGCACTCGAAGCCCTCCTCGCGGCCGAGGAGGCGGGCGAGGACCGACCGGCGGTGAAGACGCTCCTCCAGAGTCGCATCGAGAAGGTCGGGACCGAACCCGAAGGCGACGAGGACGTCGACCCGACCGACCTCTCGGTTGCGGAACTCGGGAACGCGATTCAGGGCGTCGACGACGTGGAGCGACTGGAGACCATCCTCGCGGCGGAGGAGGCGGGCAAGGACCGCAAGTCCGCGAAGAACCTCGTCCAGAAGCGCATCGACTCGGTGTCGGGCGACGACGAGACGGAGGCGGCCGAACGCGACACGCCGGAGGAACGCCACCCCGACCTCGACCACCCGACGGCGGACAAACGCCACGTCCGCGCCCTCGAAGACGGCACCTACGGCGACATGTGGGTCTACTGTGAGACCCAGGCCGGCGAGGTCATCGACGCCTCGAAGGAGATGCTCGGGAAGGCCCGCGAGTTGATGGACGGCTACAACGTCGACTACGACGCCGAGGAACGCGTCGTTGCGGTCCTCGTCGGCGACGACGTGGTCGACCACGCCGAGGAGTGCGTCGCCTGCGGCGCCGACGTGGTGGTCTACCACGAAGACGAACGGTTGGACCGCTTCCGACACAAGGCGTATACGCAAATTTTCTGCGACATGGCGCGGTGGGGCGGCGACCCCGGCGAGGGCAACCCCGACCCCGCCGACTGGCGCGACTACGACGAACCCCGGTACGTCCTCTTCCCGGCGACGAACAACGGGCGCGACCTCTCGGCGCAGGTACAGGCCGAACTCGACTCCGGGTTGGCCTCCGACTGCTCGGGACTCTACATCGAGGACGAAGTCATCTCGAACCCGGTCAAGACGGGCGAAGCGGGGTCGAAAAAGACCTTCGAGCGCGTCCTGCACATGAAGCGCCCGGACTTCAGCGGCTTCGAATACTCCACCATCCTCTGTCTGGACAACCCCCACCGCGAGTTCCACCCGCAGGGCGGGTCGGTCATCCCGGGGGCGTTCGACCTGCCCGACCCCGACTTCGAACGCGAAGGCGAGGTCATCGAACACGACGCCCCGGTTCCCGATGCGTGGCTCCGGGTCGAGGTGACGGAGTTCGACCGCCTCGACGCGGGCGTCGACCTCACCGGCAACGACGTCGTCGTCGCCATGGGGCGGGGAATCGGCGACGACCCCACGCGGGGGATGGAACTCGCCATCGAACTCGCCGATTGCTTCGATGAGGCCGACGTGGGCGTCTCGCGGGGCATCGTCACCGGGTCCTACGAGTTCGAGGGCCACGTCGAGGAGTACACCCACGAGGACCGCCAGATAGGCGAGACGGGACAGGTGGTCGAACCCGCCGTCTACGTCGCCGCCGGCATCAGCGGTGCCGTCCAACACAAGGTCGGCATGGACGAATCCGACACCATCGTCGCCATCAACACCGACCCCGAGGCGCGCATCCGCGACTTCTCGGATTACTTCGTGGAGGGCGACCTCTTCGAGGTGATGCCGCGACTCATCGAGGCGTTGCAGTCCGGCGAGTTGGACCTCGAAGCGGTGGCGGACGGGGGCGGCGGGCCGACGGACGCCCACGAGGGGGGTGAGCGCCGATGAGCGACGACTACGAACACTTCGAGGCCGTCGTCGTCGGCGCGGGACCCGGCGGCGCGGCGGCGGCGGCGACGCTCGCGCGAAACGGCGTCGAGACGCTGGTGCTCGAACGCGGCGTCGACGCCGGGTCGAAGAACGTCTCCGGCGGCCTCATCTACGCCGAGGAGTCGGCGCCGTACACCGTCGACGACTGCTTCCCCGACTTCCGCGCGGAGGCGAGCGAACGCCCCGTCACCGACTACTACATCCACAACGTCGCCGGCGAGACGGTGAAGACCTTCGACCTGACGGACCTCCACGAACACGACACGGCGTGGTGTGACTCCGTCCTCCGGCGGCGCATGGACTCGTGGATGGCCGACCGCGTTCACGAGATGACCCGCGAGACGGGCGGCGGACTGCTGACCGAGGTGCGCGTCAACGGTCTCCTGCGCGAGGAGGGTGAAATCGTCGGCGTCACCTGCGACGAACTCGACCCCATCCGCGCGGACCTCGTCGTCGCCGCCGACGGCGTCAACTCCGAACTCGCGCGCGACGCCGGCCTGATGGACTGGGAGGAACCCGAGGAGTGGTTCCAGGGCGTCAAAGCGGTGGTCGACGTCGACCCCGACGTCGTCAACGAACGCTTCGGCATCGACGACGACGAGGGCGTGGCCCACCTCTTCTCGGGCGACCTCTTCGAAGGGGTGCGCGGCGGCGGCTTCCTCTACACCAACGAGGACTCGCTCTCCATCGGGACCGTCTTCCACCTCGACAGCCTCGTCGCCGAGCAGGCCGAACCCCACGAACTGCTGGACGCGCTGTTGACCCATCCCCTGCTCTCGGAGTGGTTGGGCGACGACTACGTCGAACGCGAGTATTCGGCGAAACTCGTCCCCGACTCGAAGAAGGTGGCCCTGCGGGAACCCCACGCCGGGCGACTGGTGGTCGTCGGCGACGCCGCCGGGCAGATGCAGGCCCAGGGTCCCATCATCAAGGGGATGAACCACGCGGTGTCGGCGGGTGCGCTGGCGGCCGAGGCCTACGTCGAGGCCAAATCGCGGGGCGAACCCGACGCGGCGGGCGAGCGCTACGCCGAGAAACTCCGCGACGAGGGCGTGATGAAGAAGCTCCGTCCCCGTGGGTACGGACTGGTGCGCGCGCTCGCCGAACCGGAGGGGGCGGCCAACCTCGTCGACCGCGTGGTCGACTCGGCGGTCGGCCGCCTCGGCGTTCGCGCCCTCTCGGGGACGCTCGAATCGCTCTACTCCTCGCCGCGGCTGACGACGCTGATTCCCGACACGCGGACGCCGTACGTCACGCTCCCGACGGTCATCGCGGAGGAACTCGGCACGCCGGTCCGCGAGGAGAACCACGTCGACCCGCCGTCGCTGGCCGACCGCATCGGCAATCTGACCTACGACACGGACGTGGGCAACCCCCACATCAGCCTGACGGATACGTCCGTCGAGGCCAGCGGTGCGGCGGTGTCGGCCTGCCCGGTCAGCGCCCGCGACTTCGGCGGGGGGTGTTACCGCGAGGAGGTCGTCAGGCGCAACGGCGACGAGGAACGCGTGGTGAGCCTCGACACCCAGCCCTGCGTGGAGTGTGGCACCTGCGCCCTCGTCGCCGAGACGGAGTGGGAACACCCGCGCTGCGGCAAGGGAGTGGAGTTCCGTGAGGGCTGAGACCGACGCGGGCGCGGGCGAGACGCCCGACTACGACGCGCGCGCTCTGGAACTCGGGCGCGAGGCGGCGACGGCGCGAGAGGCGTTCGACCCGCCGGCCGAGTTGCCCGCCGAGGAGCGGGCGCTGTCGTATCTGCGCCGTGGCGCCGGCCCGGTGGTGGCGCTCTACGTCGAGGCGCGCACCGGCGGCGAACAGGTGGCGTTCGACCCCGAGGCGTGGGACGCCCTCGAACGGGCGCTCAACGACTGGCTGGCGCTGTACGCGCGGTGTTACGGCGTCGAGATGGACCCCGGGTTCACGGTGCGCGAGGCGGCCGAACTCCTCGTTCGCACCCACGACATCGCGGACGTGGCCCAACTGCTGACCTGCGTCCCCGAGCGCTGAGGGTTAGTCCTGACAACAGCCGCCGGCCTCGCCGCCGAAGTCGACGGCCAGCGGCTCCGAAATCGCCTCGTTTATCGCTTCGAGCTGGCGCTGGAGGGCCTCCTGTGCGTTCAGATACTCCTCCATCACCGGCAGGGAGTGGAGTTCGCTCTGGAGGGTTTCGAGGCGTTCGACGTCCTCCTGTGTGGCCTTGCCCATCCCCCGGGCGACGTTGAACTCGTCGCGCAGGCGCTCGAACTCGGCTATCTTCTCCTGGGCTTCGTCGTCGTTCTCGACGGCCGCTTTGGCCTCCTCGAATCGCCGGTGGGCGGGCGTCTCGGCGAGTGCGTCGCCGAGTTCGCGCCCCAGCGCCTCCAAATCGGCGTGTTCGACGCTCATGTGCCGGCGTTGGGACCGGTCACGTTTCAAGGTGCCGTTCCGTCCACCGCATTGATACTGTCAGGTCGCGTACGACGGGTGTATGAAACTCGCGCTCGTCGGGGTAGGACAGGCTGGCGGTAAGGTGATGGAGGCGCTGATGGAGTACGACGACCGGGCCGACGCGGGGTTCGTCGCGGACGCCGTCGCGGTCAACACGGCGCGGGCGGACCTCGTGGGTCTGACGCGGACGCCCCTCGACCGACGCGTCCTCATCGGCCAGTCGCGGCTGAAAGGCCACGGCGCCGGCGCCGACAACGAACTCGGCGCGGAAATCGCCGAGGAGGACATCGGCGAGGTGATGAACGTCGTCGACGACGTCGCCACCCACGAGGTGGACGCCTTCCTCGTCGTCGCGGGGTTGGGCGGCGGCACCGGAAGCGGCGGTGCCCCCGTCGTCGCCCGGGAGTTGCGACGCCTCTACACCGAACCCGTCTACGGACTCGGCGTCCTCCCCGGGCGCGACGAGGGGAGCATCTACAGCCTCAACGCCGCGCGCTCGTTCATGACGTTCGTCGACCACGTGGACAACCTCATCCTCTTCGACAACGACGCGTGGCGCGAGGCCGGCGAGAGCGTCCGCACGGGCTACGACCGCCTCAACGAGGAAATCGCCCGCAGACTGGGCATCCTCTTTTCGGCGGGCGAGATACGCGAGGGGGAGACCGTCGCCGAGAGCGTCGTCGACGCGAGCGAGGTCATCAACACCCTCGGGAGCGGCGGCATCTCCACGGTCGGCTACGCAACGAGCGAGGTGGCCCGGCCGGAGCGTCGCCTCTTCGGCCGGCGCAAACGCGAGGTGGACGTCGGCGACGCCACCAACCGCATCATCTCGACGGTTCGCCGGGCGGCGCTGGGTCGCCTCACCCTCCCCTGTGAACTGTCGGGCGCCGAACGCGCACTGGTCGTCGTCAGCGGCCCGCCCGAATACTTAGACCGCAAGGGCATCGAACGCGCGCGCTCGTGGATAGAGGAACTCACGGGGAGCATGGAGGTCCGCGGCGGCGACTCCCCCGTCGACTCGAAGTACGTCGCCGCCGTCGTCCTCTTCTCGGGCGTGACCGACGTCCCGCGCGTGAAGGAACTCCAGCAGGTGGCCATCGAAGCCCAGCGGACGATGCGCGAGATGGAAGCCGAGGCGCCCGACGCGCTCTCCGACCTGCTCTGGAGCGGCGACGGCGACGTGGAACCGCTGTTTTGAGCCCGAAGCGCCGGGGTTAAATCGCCTCGCCGGCAACGACGGGACAATGAGTCAGGACGGCTACACCGAGGGGGACCTCCGCAACACCGGGATGTCGCTGAAACACGACCGGGAGTGGGATTACGAACTCGAACGCATCGTCGAGACCATCGAGGAGCGCGACGCCTCGACGGTCGGTCTCCAGTTCCCCGAGGGGCTGAAACGGCGCGGCCCGGCCGTCGCCGACGACCTCAGAGCGCTCACCGAGGACGTGACGTTCATGCTCTCGGGCCAGCCCTGTTACGGCGCCTGCGACCTGGACACCTACCTGATGCGCCGGACGGACGTGTTCGTCCACTTCGGCCACTCGCCGATGAAGGAGTCGGAGAAAATAATCTACGTGCCGCTGTTCTCGAACGTCGACCCCTTCCCCATCATGGAGGACGCCCTCGACGAACTCGACGCCGGCGACGTGGGACTGGTCACCACCGCTCAGCACATGAACCGCTTCGAGGAGATGCGCGAGTGGTTGGAAGCGCGCGACTTCACCGTCCACACGCGCCGGGGCGACGACCGACTCACCCACGAGGGGCAGGTGCTGGGGTGTAACTACGCCTCGGCGGAGGTGGACGCCGACCAGGTGCTCTACGTCGGCGGCGGGAAGTTCCACCCGCTCGGACTGGCGATGGAACACCCCGAAAAGCGGGTCGTCATCGCCGACCCCGTCAACAACGTCGTCACCGTCGCGGACACCGAGCAGTTCATGAAACAGCGCTACGCCTCGGTCCACAAGGCGATGGACGCCGAGACGTGGGGCGTCATCTTCTGTACCAAAATCGGACAGGGTCGCTGGGAGACGGCCCAGAACATCCTCGACGACGACGACGACGCCTACCTCGTGACGATGGACGAGGTGACGCCCGACCGCCTGCGCAACTTCGACTTCGACGCCTTCGTCAACACCGGATGCCCGCGCATCACCACCGACGACGGCCCGCGCTTCCACAAGCCCATGCTCACGCCCGGCGAGTACCGCATCGCCGTCGGCGACGAACCCCTCGACTCCCTCTCTTTCGACACCTTCCACGGCACGTGGTAGGGTGACTTTTCCCGCTCTCGTGTCTTCCTTCCGGCATGGAGTGTGACCCCATCGGCACCGTCTCGACGCCCTTCGAGACGACGAGCGACGCGCCCAGACAGGGACTGGACACCGACGCCGAGGGCGTCGTGGAACTCGACGCCGCCTACCGCGCGGGCCTCTCGGGGTTCGACGCCCCGCGCGTCGTCGTCGTCTGGTGGGCCGACCGCGCCGACCGGTCGGTGCTGACGCTGGACCGCGACCCCGACCGGGGCGTCTTCACCTCGCGGTCGCCCGCCCGCCCCAATCCGGTCTGTCTCACCGAGTGTGCCGTCCTCGACGCCGACCCGGAGGCGGGTCGCCTCCGTCTTCGCGGCGTCGACATGGCCGACGGCACGCCGGTGGTCGACCTGAAGGCGACGCTGGACTAGTCGCCGACCGCTCGTTCGACGTACGCGACGGCCTCCCGGGGCGTCTCGACGGCTTCGACGCCCGGCGCGTCGTGGGTGCCGAGTCCGGCCACCGGGCGGTCGTAGACGCCGGCGTAGCCGAGTTCCGAGAGCGTCCCCGGCCCGCCGTCGACGGCGACGACGGCGTCGCCGTTCATCACCACCAGCGCGTTGCGGGCGTGGCCCATCCCCGTTGCGACGGCGGTGTCGACGTGCGGGTTGGCCTCGGCGGGGTCCTCGCCGGGGAGGATGCCCACCGTCTCGCCGCCCGCCCGGTTCGCCCCGCGACAGACCGACGCCATGACGCCGCCCAGTCCCCCGCAGACGACGACGTGTCCGCGTTCGGCGAGGAGACGACCCACGCGTTCGGCCGCATCCGCTTCCGGTTCGGTGACGGCGTGACCGCCGACGACGCTGACGCGCATGAGCGTCGCGTCGTCGCCCGCGCGGTAAACGGTGACGGCGGTGGCCGCGGACGGAGAGTGCGTCGCCCGCGTCACGCCGCGCACCGCCCGTGCCGTCTCCGCCGTCGCCCTCGAATCGCTCGACGCCGACCCTCCCACAATCCTTAGCCCTCGCGGTCCGAACGTCCCGCCATGGCACACGAACTCGGCGAGAGCGATTGGGGGGACTGGCTCCCGACGGCCGTCGCGGCGGCCGACCCCGAGACGGTCGCAATCTGGTATCTCGGCTGTAACGGCTTCGTCCTGAAGGGAAGCGAGGGGACGACGCTGTTCGTCGACCCCTACCTCGGGACGGGCGACCCGCCGCGGACGGTGCGGATGATTCCGGTGCCGTTCGACCCGGCCGACGTCGCAAAAGCGGACGCGATGCTCGCCACGCACGAACACTCCGACCACGTCCACGGGCCGACGCAGGCGCCCATCCTCGCCTCGACGGGTGCGACGTACTACGCGCCCGACGCGAGCATGGCGGTGGTCGAACGCGAGGCGTGGACCGACGCGTACGGCGTCGTCGCCGACCAGTTCGTCACCGTCTCCGAGGGCGAGTCCTTCGAGGTGGGCGAGTTCACGATTCACGTCGTCGCCGTGAACGACCCCGACGCCGACCACCCCGTCGGCTACGTCGTCGAGAGCGACGCGGGGACGTTCTTCCACGGCGGCGACACCCGGCACGCGCCCTCTTTCGACGACCTGAGCGACCGGTTCGACCTCGACCTCGGGGTGTTGGCGTTCGGGTCGGCGGGGCGCATTCGGGAGAAGTCGACCGGCGAACCCACCCGGACGCAGTGGTACGCCGACGAGAACGGCGTCGTGGAGGCGGCCAACGCCCTCGAACTCGACCGCCTGATTCCGAGTCACTGGGACATGTGGAAGGGTCTGACCGCCGACCCGACGGTCCTCCATCACCACGCGCGGAGTTTCGACTACCCCGACCGGTTGGAAATCGTAGAAATCGGCGACCGAATCGACCTCTGATACGGTTTATCGTGAGTCAGTACCGGTGGGTCGCAAGGACGACCCGGCGACCCACCGGCACACGGTCACCCGGTCCGTATGAAGCGTCGAGGCGTTCGGTCCGGCGCGTCCGCCGTTCGCGTCGGACCTGCCGGATGTTTTATGCTAACCGCTACGGGACCTAACGTGCATGAGCAACGAGGTCGATACTCGGGTGTCGGTGTCGACGCCGGACGTCCGGGTCGAGAAGCGATTCGAAGCCGACCGATTCCCGGTGCCGGCCATCGCCTTCGAAATCGAGTCGCTGGCGGACGACCCCGTCGACGTGCGACTGGTCGACCACGTTCCCGAGTCGTTTTCCATGGAGGGCATCGGCTTTCACCCCGACTACGACAGCGACGACTGGACGGCCTACCGCGACCACCGCGTCGAGTACGAACACACCCTCGAACCGGGCGAGACCATCCTCACCGTCTACGGCATCCGCATCGACGACCCCTCGGAGGCCGAGTCGTTCCTCGGCGAACCGTCCATCGAAGTGATGGACGGGAGCGAGGAAGAAGACCGCTCGTCGGACGTGTTGGGCCGCGAAACCACGCAGGTCGTCCGCGACGCCCTCTCCGGGGGCGGCGACCTCTCGGCCGACGACGCCGCCGTTCTCGACGGCACGGAGGACGCGGAGACCGAGGGCGAGGACGGGGCGGAGACGGAGGCGGCCGAGGCCGTGACGGAAGCGGAGGAGGAGGAGGCGGCGGACGCGGAGGAGGGAGAGGCGGCGGAAGCAGAGGCGGACGCGGAGGAGGGAGAGGCGGCGGACGCCGAAGCGGAGGAGGACGAAGACGCGGGACCGACGCCGTCGAGCGAAGTCGCGCGGGCGTTGGACCCCCGGACGGTCGAGGACGAGACGGCGGACGGAACGGTCGCGGAGGCGGCCGAACTGTCGGTCGCGTCGGTGCTGGCGGCCGAGATTCGCGCGGGCGAGGTGGACGACGAGGACCTCGCGGTGTTGCGCGACGAACTCGACGCGGCGGCGTCGGTCCCCCGGAGCGTCGACGTGCGCATCGAACGCCTGCAGACACAGACCGAGGACCTGTTGGCCTACCGGGACGCCCTCGCGGACTTCCTCGACGAGAACGGGACGGCCGAGGAACTCACCGAGGAGATGCGTGGCGACGTCGCCGACCTGACCGAACAGGTCGCGGCGATAGACGAGTCGGTGTCGGCGATGGAAGCGCGGATTGACGACGTCGACGAACGAATAGACGACGTCGACGAACGGCTAGACGACGTCGAGGCGGAACTCGACGGCGAGGTAGCGAAACTCAGAGCGGAGATGGAGGAAGTCAACGAGGAACTCGACGACCTGCGGACGTTCCGCGACCGCCTCAGCGACGCTTTCGGAACGGAGTGAGGCGGGTGCGTTAGACCGCGCCGCGGGCGGCGTCGGGGTCGGTCCCGACTTCGAGCAGTTCGGTGTATCGGTTGCGGATGGTGACCTCGGAGACGTCGCTCACCGCACAGACGTCCTGTTGGGTCACGCGCTCGTTTTCGAGGAGGGACGCGGCGTAGAGCGCGGCGGCCGCCAGACCGACGGGACTCTTGCCGCTGTGGATGCCCTGTTCCATCCCGGTTTCGAGGAGCGTCCGCGCCCGGGCTTTCGTCCCCGTCTCGTCGTCGAGTTCGAGGTCCGAGGCGAACCGGGGGAGGTATTCGAGCGGCGTCGTCGGTTCGATTGCGAGGTCGAGTTCCCGGACGACGTAGCGGTAGGCCCGCGAGAACTCCTTGCGCCCGACGCGACTCACGGGTTCGAACTCGTCGAGACTCCGGGGGACCGACGCCTGCCGCGCGGCGGCGTACAGCGACGCCGTCGCCATCGCCTCGATGGACCGCCCGCGCAACAGGTCCTCTTCCAGTGCGCGCCGGTAGACGACGCTCGCCGTCTCGCGGACGTTCTCGGGGAGGCCGAGCGCCGAGGCCATCCGGTCGATTTCGCCGAGTGCCTGTTTGAGGTTGCGCTCTTTGGCGTCTTTCGAGCGAAAGCGCTCGTCCCACGTGCGCAGTCGCTGGAGTTTCTGTCGCTTGCTCCCGTCGATGGTCCGCCCGTTGGCGTCGCGGTCCTGCCAGTCGATGACCGAGGAGAGACCCTCGTCGTGGAGGAGTTTCGTCGTGGGCGCGCCCACCCGGGACTTCGAGTCGCGTTCGGCGGCGTCGAAGGCGCGCCACTCCGGGCCGTGGTCTATCTCGTCGGCGGTGACGACGAGTCCGCAGTCCTCACACACTCGCTCGCCGTGTTCTGCGTCCCGGACGAGCGAGGCGCCACACTCCGGGCAGGCGTTGGTCTCCTCGCCGTCCGCTCGCGCTCGCTCTCGCTCCTCGCTCGAACACTGTTCCTCGCCGGTGGTTCGCAGGCTTCGGGACTGCTGGCTCATGATTGGATGGGCCGCGACGTACCGGGCGCGGCTGTGGTCTCCACCGATGCTACGTGTGCGAGTATCTTAATAGTTTCCTCGATGTTTTGATTCCAATAGAAACAACTCGGGCGGCGTCGGATTCGGGGAGTCGCAGACGGTCGACCCGACTCTTTTTGGTGGTGTCCACCCAAGGCGCGGTCGACACGGGGGCCACTCGATTGAGCCAGGACACATCCACCGAGGCGACGACCGAATCGTTCGTCGAGGAGGCGATTCGGACGCTCCGGACGTTCGAACTCACGGAGTACGAGGCGAAATGTTTCGTCGCGCTCACGCGCCTCCGGGAAGGGACCGCGAAGGAAGTGAGCGAGGTGGCCGACGTGCCCCGCGCCCGCATCTACGACAGCATGGACGCGCTCAAAAATCGCGGACTGGTGAGCGTCCAGGAGGCCAAACCCCGGAAGTTCCGCGCCGTCTCGCCGGCCGAGGCGGTCGACCTCCTCGAAGAGGAGTGTCGGGGGCGACTCGACCGTCTCGGGTCCGTCCTCCCGCGACTCGGGTCGCCCGAACGCTCGACCGGGACCGGCGACGTCTGGACGATGGAGGGCGAGACGGCCGTCTCGGAGCGACTGGCGACGCTCGTCTCCGACGCCGAGGAGGAAGTATTGCTCGCCGTCGCGGTAACCGACCTCCTCGACGCCGGTCTCCTCGACGCCCTCGCCGACGCCGTCGACCGCGGCGTCTCGGTGTCGGTCGGGTCGCCCGTCGAGGAGATTCGCACCCGTCTGCGCGAGGGCGCCCCCGGTGCCGAGGTGGTCGAGACGTGGACGTGGTGGGAGTCGGTCCCAATCGAGGCCGGCGCCGTCACGAGCGTTCTGATGACCGACGGGTCGGCGCTGTTGGTCAGTTCCGACGCTGCGACGGACCTGCCGGGCGTGCGCAGTCACCGCGCGGTCTGGACCGACAGCGCCGACGCCCCGGTGGTGGGCATGATGCGACCGCTCCTCGCGCGGGCGATTCTCGGTTCTCAGTCCTGACCCGGGGGGAACTCGCCGGTCTCGACCGCCTCGCGGTAGGCGTCGACCGCGCGTTCGAACTCGCCGCGCACGTCGCCGAACGTCTCGGCGAACGGCGGTACGTCCTCGGAGAGTCCGACGGCGTCCGTGACCACCAGTACCTGTCCGTCCACGTCGGCACCGGCGCCGATGCCGATGACCGGGATGTCGACGGCGTCGGTCACGCGCGCCGCGAGGTCGTCGGGTACGTGTTCCAACACCAGCGAGAACGCCCCGGCGTCCTCGTGACGGTGCGCGAGGTCGACGATGCGGTCGGCGGCCTCGTCGTCGGTGCCCTGTTGTTGGTAGCCGCCGAGTTCGTTGACCCGTTGTGGCGTCAGTCCGAGGTGGGCCATCACCGGGACGCCGAGGGTGACGAGGCGGTCGGTCAGGTCGACCGTATGCGGGCCGGACTCCAGTTTGACCGCGTCGGCGCCCTCCTCTTTCATCAGGCGCCCCGCGTTCTCGACGGCGTCGGCGTCGTCGGCGCCGTAACTCAGGAAGGGCATGTCGGCGACGACCAACGCCTCCTCGGTGGCGCGGGCCACTGCGCCGGTGTGACTCGCCACCTCGTCGAGCGTCACGGGGAGCGTCGAGTCGTAACCGAGGACCGCGTTGCCCATGCTGTCGCCCACCAGAATCACGTCGACGCCGGACGCGTCCACGATGGCGGCCGTCGGCGCGTCGTAGGCCGTCAACATCGTCACCGGCGTCTCGCCTTTCGCCTGTCGGATGTCCCGTACGGTCGGCATGGCCGTTCCTGCGGTGCCGACGGAATTAATCGTTGCTCCTGAGGTCTTCGCCGCGTTCCCACGCCCGAACCAGCGTCGTCAGCGTCTCGGTGACCGGCACGGCGACGTCGTCGGCGCGGGCGCGAGCGAGGACGTAGCCGCCGATGGCGTCGATTTCGGTCCGCCGGCCCACGGTCACGTCCCGGCACATCGACGAGCGATTCCGCGCCGTCGCCGCGACCACCTCGCGCACCGCCTCGACGGCGTCCTCGGGCGCGAGGTCGACCCCCTCCGCCCGGGCGACGCGGGCCGTCTCGCGGGCGGCCGTCTCGGCGACGCTCGCGGCGTCGGCGTCGACCGCCCGGTCGAGGGCGCCGTTCTCGACGCCCGCCAGTGCCGTCGCGGGGTTGATTGCGACGTTGACCGCCAGTTTCTCCCAGAGGCGCGCGCGCACGTCGTCGGCGACGGTCACGTCGAGGTCGGTGGCGAGTGCCGACGCCACGCGGTCGACCGCCGTCGCCGGCGCGCGCCACGGGCCGACGGTCACCGTCCCGCGTCCGCGCCACTCGACGCGGCCGGGTTCGGCGAGTTTCGCTCCGAGGGTCGTCGTGCCCGCGAGAATCGGTGCGTCGAGCGCCGACGCAAGCGTCTCCTCGTTGCCCATCCCGTTCTGGAGCGTACAGACGGCGTCGAACGTCCCCGTCGCTAGCGCCGCGGCGGCCGTTTCGGTGTCGTAGGCCTTCACCGTCACGAGTGCGAGGTCCGCCGCGTGACCCGTTCCGACGGTTGTCGCCGACGGACGGGTCTCGAACGTCTCGACGCCGTCGACCCGGAGACCGTCCTCGCGGACCGCCCGCACGTGCGGGTCGCGGCCGACGAGCGTCACGTCGTGCGTTCGCGCCAGCAGTCCCCCGAGGAGGCTCCCGAGACTCCCGGCGCCGAAGACGAGGACGTCCATGTCGCCGACCCACGGCCGCGAGCCACGCCTGTCTTTCGGTCCCGCGAATGTCAGACGGGCGCCACACTATCAGTACGGATAATCCGGCCAGAAGATTCATTAGTGGCGGTGGTAATTCCCGGGTATGGCGACTGCAAACGAGGGCTGGCAACTGACGGAAGCACACCGCGTCGAGATCGACTGGGACCGGCGGGAACCGGTGAGCATGGCGGTGCAGGTGGCGCTGAGCGACGCCAGAAACGAGTCGCCGACGGAACTCGACCCGCTGGCCGACTACGTCGACCCCGAGGCGATAGAGCAGTTCTTCGCCGGCGACGTCACCGACGTGGCCGACCGGAACCTCACGTTCACGTACGACGGGAGTCACGTCTACGTCGACGGCGCGGGCTACGTTCTCGTCGACTGAAACGCACCGTCGCCAGCCCTCGTTCCATTCTGCGGTTTCTCGTCCCCTGAGCCGCCGCTCTCAACGCTGAGAACCCGGCGCCCGATTGTATTACGGGGGAGGCGCGAAGTCGCCTTCGTCCCGTGACGCCGAAGACGCCATCACGGACGGACTCGTGAACGCTGGCGTCCATGGCCGTCGACGCCACGCCTCGAATCCGGCCTCACACGGCTCTCGGCCGCGTTGGGAATTTATTTCAACACGTCCATACTATTTGGGCATCGTGATGGACCTGACGCAGACCGGAATCGAGGGGCTCGATTCTATTCTCGGTGGGGGAATCGTCGACAACGCCACGGTGCTCATCAGCGGGAATCCCGGCACCGGCAAGAGCATCCTCGGTCTCCAGTTCATCTACAACGGCGTCAAGGAGTTCGACGAGAAGGGCATCTATCTCTCCTTCGAGGAGAACGCGGCGGACATCGCACAGGCCGCCGAGTCCATCGGCTTCGAGGAGTGGGAGGAGATGGTCGACTCGGAGGACGTCCTCATCTACGACAAGCAGACGCTGTTGCGCCACAACGACTTCAACGCCACGCTCGACCAGTTGCTCGACGCCCTCGAATCGACCGAGTACGAGCGACTGGTCCTCGACTCGCTGACGATGTTCGAACTGTTCTTCGAAAACGAGAAGGAAAAACGGACCTACCTCCTGAAGTTCTCGGACATCCTGAAGAGCAACGGGCTGACCTCGTTGCTCATCAACGAACAGTCGGCAGTCTTCCCCGAACAGGACATCGGACTCGAAAACTTCCTGACCGACGGGAACATCTACCTGATTCAGACGCCGACGGAGTCGGGGGTCAACCGGTACATCTGGGTGGCGAAGATGCGCAAACAGGACATCGAGACGGACATCTTCCCGATGGACATCGGCGTCGGCGGCCTGACGGTGCACGAACGCGCGGCGGGCTTCTCGATGATGGACCGCCGGGGCAACCCCTTCCCCAACGAGTGAGACTAGCTCTCCGAGAGCGTCCGCCACACCTCGTCGAGTTTGTTCTTGACCTGCGTCCGCTCTTCGACGTTGACGTTCACCGACCCGTCCCCGAACGAAACCTGCACCTGGTCGAAGTTTCGCCGGTAGACGTTCACCCGTCGTCGCTCGTCGGATAACACCCTGTCGTGGTGTTCCAACAGTTCCGCGTCGGTCAACTCCTCGATTCGCCGGTAACAGGTTGCGATGGGTACCCCGAGCTCGTCGCTGAGTTCCTGTGCCGAGCGCGGTTCGTGCGCGAAACTCAGTATCTGGGGGTTGTATTCGTTGCCCAGCACCCGCAGCATCTCAGTTCCGTCCATCCGTTATCAAGACAGATACGGTGAGATGACATAAATCGTACTGTCGTCGTCCCCGGTAGTCGGGGGATGTCGTAGCCAATCGGACGCATCGCTGTCCCGGCCGGGGAGCGAGACGAATGTCTCCGACGCTCCCGGCGACGGGTCCACGCGGGCGGGACAGAGGCGTCGATACGGTTGCTATAGTAGAATTTGAAACGATTTTCACATCGAGCGGGGACCGGCTCCCGGTCGAGTGAGCACTGACTTTCAAATTCTACTATATCACGGCTGAGAATTGTGAGGGCATCTTTATGCGGGCGCGTTCGCAAGCAAGGGTCGGACCTCCATGCTAGTAGTCGAGTATCTGTATCTCGCCGCGACTGCCGTCCTCGTCGTCTCCGGATTCACGATGGTCGGCATGGCGATAAAGGCCTACGTTCAAACGGCCCGTCGTTCGATGATTTACGTCTCGCTGGGGTTCGGACTCGTCGCCGCCGCCGCGATTGCAACGGCGATAAGCGCGTTCGTCAACGACTTTCGAGGCGTCCGGTCGCTCCTGTTATTCAACAGCGGACTCTCCTCGCTCGGCTTCATCTTCATCGTCTACAGTCTCGTCGTCTACGAGTGATAGTGAATGGTGTGACTGTGTACCGCTGGTTCGCCGCTCCGTCCTGGCGAACCAGCGGCAGTGACTCACACCAGACGCTATGAGGTCGCCGTTCGAAGCGTTCCGACGACGAATCGAACCCGACGGCTGGTCGCGCCCGCCGGTCGACCATGACGCGCTACGAGCGCAGTGCTCTCGGCCGTCCTCCTTTCGTTGACCCGTCCTCTTCGGAGCGGTCCGTTCCCGTCTCCCGGCCAAGGACGGCCACAGACGCCGGTCACTCGGTTTTCGGATATTGTCCTCTGGAAGGAGATTTCACGTTCCGCTTCGAAGGCGTGGTTTACAAAGCCCGGGGATTGTCAACGGGTAACGGTATCACACCTGATATCTCAGGCCACACGTTTATATGCGTCTGGGCAGATACAACGACGAGGAACGCACCGCCTACCGCGCGGGGGAATGGATGGGAATGCGGCGACCGGTTAGCCGGTGTTTCGCCCGATTCACGGGGCGATAGACCGCTCCACGGAAGGATACCATGACGAACTCGACAACGGAACCCAAGGTGCTCGTCGTCGACGACGAACAGCCGCTCGCGGACCTGTACGCCCACTGGCTCGGCGACATCGCGGACGTGACGACGGCCTACGACGGCACCGAGGCGCTCGACGCCGTCACCGAAGCGTTCGACGTCGTTCTGTTGGACCGGCGGATGCCGGGATACTCCGGCGACGAAGTGGTCGAAAAGCTCTGTGAGGAGGGTCTCGACGTACGGGTCGTCATGGTGACGGCGGTCGACCCCGGTTTCGACATCGTAGAGATGCGCATCGACGACTATCTCGTCAAACCGGTCGACGAACACGACCTCGTCGAGACGGTCGAACGGATGGTCGTCAGAGACACCTACGACGACCAACTCCAGGAGAAGTTCCGACTGGTCGAGAAGAAGGTCACGCTCGAAGCGGCCAAGACGCCGACCGAACTCGAATCGTCCGAAGAGTACGCGGAGTTGACTCACCAGCTTTCGGAACTCGAAGAGAATCTGGACACCGCCGTCGACGAGTTCACCGACACCGACTTCACCGTCGCCTTCCGCGACCTGCCGGCCGGTAACCACACCGACTGATTCTCACCTGACGACGGTCACGGGCACCGGCGACCGCCTGACGACCGACTCCGCGACGCTCCCCAGTAACACGCGACTCACCCCTCTGCGGCCGTGGCTCCCGACGACGACCTGGTCGACGTCGTGGTCTTCGACCCACCGAACGATGGCCCGCGACGGTTCGCCCACCGCCGTCTCGGTGGTCACCTCGACGCCGCGGTCCGCCGCCGTCTCGCGGGCGTCGTCGAGGACGCTCTCGGCGCGTTCGCGGGCCGCCTCCTGCAGTCGCTCGAACGTACTCGGCGCCGACTCGACGGACGCGTAGCCCGCGTCCGTCGGGTCGACCACCGACAGCACCGTCATCTCGGCGTCGGGGAACTCGGCGAGAGCGAACGACAGTGCGGCGTCGGCCGGGACCGACCCGTCGACTGGGACGAGGATTCGCTTGGGCATACCCTCCGTCGACCCGGCGACGACGTAAGTACTCGGCCGATTCCCACCCAGTAGTTACATGCCGCTGTCGGGTGAACGTCTCCCGAACGCATGAGACGCCACGAGGTGACGTCGCCGTGCTGACCGACCTGTTCGTGCGCTATTTCGGCACGAACCCCGTCGTGTGGGGGTTCGTCGGCGGCGTCGTCATCGCGGCACTCAACCTCCTCGGCGCGGTTCTCGTCCTCGTCTTCCCGGACCCCTCCGAGCGCTCGCTGGACGCGGCGCTCGGCTTCGCCGCCGGCGTGATGCTCGCCGCCAGTTTCACCAGCCTCATCCTCCCCGGCATCGAGGCCGGCGGCGTCGTCGCCGTCGTCGTCGGGTTCGCCCTCGGCGTCGCCGTCCTCGACCGGGCCGACGTGTGGGTGCCTCACGTCCACGTCCTCGTCACCGGTCGAACGCGCCCGGACCGACCCTCGGCGGTCGACGCCCGCGTCGCCTCGGTGGTCCTCTTCATCGTCGCCATCACCCTCCACAACATGCCCGAAGGCCTCGCCGTCGGCGTCGCCTTCGGGTCCGGCAACCTCGACGACGCAGTCCCGCTGATGCTCGCCATCGGCATCCAGAACGTTCCCGAGGGGTTGGCCGTCTCCGTCGCCGCCGTCAACGCGGGCCTGGGGCGGTCGTTCTACGCCGCCCTCGCCGGGATTCGAGCCGGTCTGGTCGAGATTCCGCTGGCCGTCATCGGCGCCGCCGCCGTCCAGGTCGCGGCGCCACTGCTCCCGTACGCCATGGGATTCGCCGCCGGCGGCATGCTCTTCGTCATCAGCGACGAAATCGTCCCCGAGACCCACTCCCGTGGCCACGAACGCGTCGCCACCCTCGGCGTCATGGTCGGCGTCGTCGTCATGCTCTATCTCGACGTGACGCTCGGGTGAGCGCCCGTCCACGGCTCCCGGACGCTGGGAGTCGTCGGCGAGTTTTTGACGCGGCGACCCGAGCCAAGGGATACGGAACACGCCGCGTCGACGCGGACGCCACCTCCCACCGATGATCGACCCCGCCTTCGCCAGTCGCCTCCAGTTCGCGCTCACCACCATCGTCCACATCGTCTTCCCCGTGATGAGCATGGGTCTCGCGCCCTTCCTCGTCTACTTCACGTGGCGCGAGGTCCGGGGCGGTCCGGCGGTTTACGCCCACCTCCGGCGGTTCTGGACCAAGATTTTCGCGCTCAGCTTCGTCGTCGGCACCGTCACCGGACTCGTCCTCGAATTCGAGTTCGGCACCAACTTCGCGTACTTCTCGACGTTCGCGGGCGACCTCTTCGGCGGCCCACTCGCCCTCGAGGGGATGATGGCGTTCATGCTCGAAGCCACCTTCCTCGGCGTCTTCGTCTTCGGTCGGGAGCGCGCCTCCGACCGCCTCTATCTCCTCTCGGCGGTCTGTGTCGCCCTCGGGACGTGGCTGTCGGCCGTCTGGATTCTCGTCGCCAACTCGTGGATGCAGACCCCCCGGGGGTTCGAGATAGCGATGCAGAGCGGCCGACCCGTCGTCACGCTGGTCGACCCCGTCGCGGCCTACGCCAACCCCCGCTTTCCGTGGATGTTCGTCCACATGCAAAACGCCGCCGTCGTGAGCGTCTCCCTGTTCATGCTCGGCGTCGCCGCCTACTACGTCTGGTCCGACCGCGACACCGAGTTCTGGCGCACCACCATGCGCGTCGCACTCGTCGTCCTCCTCGTCACCGCTCCCTTTCAGGCGCTCCACGGCGACTCCTACGCCCGCCACGTCGACGACACCCAACCCGAGAAGTTCGCGGCCATGGAGGCCCAGTACAACACCGAATCCAGCGTGGGGCTGAAACTCCTCGCCTTTCCCACCAGCGTCAACGACCTCCTCGACCCGCGCGCGGAGAACCTCTTCGTCGTCCAGATACCGTACCTCGCGTCGATACTCGCAAGCGGCGGCGACCCCGGCGCGACCATCCGCGGTCTCGACGCCGCCGAGGAGATTCCGCCCGTCGCCTTCGTCTTCTGGTCGTTTCGTGCCATGGTCGGACTGGGCATGTGGTTCATCGCGTTGGCCCTGTGGGGCGCCTTTCGGTGGTGGCGCGGCGGTCTCTTCGAGGACCGCCTCCTCCACCTCGCCATGATGGGGTCGTCGCTGTTGGGATTGCTCGCCGTCGAGACGGGCTGGGTCGTCACCGAAGTCGGCCGCCAACCGTGGGTGATTCAGGGCGTCCTCAAGACCGAGGCGGCCGTCTCGCCGACGCTGACGGGGACCGAGACGCTCTCGACGCTCGTCGGGTTCGTCGTGGTCTACACCGCCATCCTCGGTCTCTACGCCTACGGCGTCGCGCACGTCGTCCGCGAGGAGGCGCCGACGCCCGTCGCCACCACGGACCGCGATTCGGGCGGCCCCGCGGAGGTGGCCGGCGTCGATGACTAACCCCCTCTCGCTGTCCGATGCCCCGCTTCTCGGACTCCCCCTGCCCGACCTCTGGTTCGCCTTCGCCTGTTTCGTCCTCGCGGCCTTCCTCTTTCTGGACGGCTTCGACTTCGGCGTCGGCGCCCTCTTTGCCCTCCGCGACGACGACGCCGACCGCGAGACGTTGCTCGCGGCGGTCGGTCCATTCTGGGACGGCAACGAGGTGTGGCTGGTCGTCTTCGGGGGCGTCCTCTTCGCGGCCTTTCCCCCCTGTACGCGACGCTGTTCAGCCGTCACTACCTCCTGATGTTCGCCATCCTCGGCGCCCTCATCCTCCGGGGGTTGGCGCCGGAGTTCTACGAACAACGGCACGACGACCGCTGGCGTCGCTGGTGGGGGCGGTCGTTCGTCGCCGGGAGCGTCCTCGCGCCCCTCTTTCTCGGGGCGTTCGTCGGCAACTGGGTCGTCGGCGCCGAACGCTCGCTGACGCTTCCCGCTCTCCTCGTCGGTCTCGCCACCCTCGCGCTCTGTGTGGTCGACGGCGCGGCCTTCCTCGCGGTGAAGACGCGCGGTGACCTCCGCGCGGCCGCCCCCGTCTACGGCGTCCGCGCCGCCGGCGCCTACCTCCTGTCGGTCGTCCTCGCACTCGCGGCCTTCGCGCTCGACCCCCGCGTCGCTCCGCGTCTCGCCTCGCCGGTCGTCGTCGCCGCCGTCGTCGTCTCCGTCGCCGCCGTTCCCGGGTACGTCGTCGCCGCGCGCCGGGAGCGACGCTACCTCGCCGTCGTCGCCGTCGCCGTCAGCGTCGCCGCGTTCGTCTCCCTCGCGGGCGGACTGCTCTACCCCGTCGTCGACCCCGCCTCGGGTCTCACCGTCGCCTCGGCCGCCGTCTCGACGCTCCCGCTCAACGTCATGACGCTGTTCGCCGTCGTCCTCGTCCCCCTGGTCGTCGGGTACTTCGTCGTCCTCTATTCGACGTTCCGGGGACCAGTCGACTCCGAGGAGTCGTACTGAGGGGCCGCCCACCGTGGCCGACCCGGACCGAACGCCGCTGACGGGGATAGTCAGGTTTTCGTAGGATGGTGCGTAACCCCCACGGTATGGGTAGTGATGGTTCCGTCTCTCGACGCGGATTTTTAGCCGCCACGGTGGGGACGGCGGCGACGGCGGCGGCCTCCGGGACGGCCGCCGCACAGCCCTCGTTCGACGGGTGGATGAGCGACGTGGGCAACTACAGCGAGGTGGCCGACGCCACCGGACAGGATTCGGTGAAAATCTCCGTCGGCGCCGAGGGCAACGGCGGGAGTTTCGCCTTCGACCCGCCGGCCGTACAGGTCGACCCCGGCACGAAAGTGACGTGGGAGTGGACCGGCCAGGGTGGCTCTCACAACGTCACCGCCGAATCCGGCGGCGACTTCGAGAGCGAACTGTCGGGCGAATCCGGCCACACCTTCTCACAGACCTTCGACTCCGAGGGCGTGGTGAAGTACTTCTGTCAGCCCCACCGCTCGCTTGGCATGAAAGGCGTCGTCGTCGTCGGCGCCATGCCCGACAGCGGTGGCGGTGGCGGCGGCGGTGGCGGCGGAGGCGGCGGTGGCGGCGGCGGCGGCGGATCCGACGTCCCCGACAGCGCCAAATCACTCGCCATCGCCGTGACTAGCGCGCTCATCGCCGTCCTCGGGTTCGCGTACTTCTTCGTCCGCTACGGCGGCGACTACGGCGAGAGCGTCGAGAGCACCTGACCGCTCGCGTTCGACTACTGCGAGTCGACGGCGGCGCGCATCCGTTCGAGTTCGGCACTCGCCGTCCGTAACGCCGCGAGTGCCTCCTCGGCACCGTCCGGGTAGCTGACGCGCCCGTTCGCGCAGTCGTATTCGACCCACCCCGACCGCGCGAGTTTCGGGAGGTGGACGTGTTCGAGTTCGAGTGCGACTGTGCCCGCGTCGGCCGCCACCGGGAACGCGTCGGCGTGTGGCGAGTCAGACCGTGCGACTGTCGCCGCAAGCGTCTCGACGTCCACCGGCGCGTCGTAGCCCACGAGTTCGACGAGTATCCGGCGGCGCATCGGCCGCTCTAACAGTGTGAACGTCTGGTCGGCTCACGGCCGTTGTTTTCGTCCGTTCGTGGACATAGTCCTCCCGAATACGAGGGTATGCAGACACCTAAAACGGTAGTTTTAGCTCGATTATCAAAACGTTCCTCGCGCCACTCGTCGGACGACTCCGACGGGTCGGCGATGGAGGCCCCCGTCGTGGCAGGTCACCGGTAGCGTCTCGTCGTCGCTCGCATAGCTATTGTAGAATTTGAAACGATATTTACGTCGACCGGGGACCGTCACCCGGTCGAGTGGGCACTGACTTTCAAATTCTACTATACTCGCCCGCCCCAGGGGCGTCTGCGACGCGGTTCCGTCCTCTACGGGGGGTCGTGGCCGTCGCACCGCCGGCGCGTCGCCGCGCCGACACTCGTCATTCGGGCGACAGAGTAACGAACCTCGGCGACCCATCTGTACGTATGCAGTTCCTCGTAGCAATCGACGGGTCGACCCCGAGCGAACGGGCCCTTGAACACGCCATCGCCCTCGCTCGGGCGGCCGGCGCGTCCCTGACGCTCGTTCACGCCGTCGACCCCGAAGTCTACGACGAGGGCGGGAGCGCCCCCGTTTCGACGCTCGCGGAGGCGGCCAACCGCCTCATCCGCGAGGACGTCGACGACGCCGAGGAACGCGCCGAAGCCGTCCTGCAGGCCGCCGTCGAGTTCGCCGCCGACCGCGGCGTCGACGCCACGACCGAACTGGTCTACGGCGACCCCGTCGAGGCCGTCGCCGACTTCGCCGCCGCCGAGGGCTTCGACGACGTGTTCGTCGGCCACCGCGGCCTCTCGGACCGCGCCGAACGCGTCCTCGGGAGCGTCGCCAAGGGTCTCGTCGAGCGGTCGTCCGTGTCCGTCACCGTCGTCAAGTAGCGCCGTCGCGGCGGCGCGGGCTGTGGTGAGTGTTAACACAACACTCATTGCCGTCGAGCGCGTACCTGCACGGTCGAGATGCTCGTCAGCGTCACCTCGACCGCCGCGCTCGACGGCGTCGAGCGATGCCTCGAACTGCTCGCGGTGGTCGGCGTCTGCCTGTTCGTCCTCGTCCTCCTCACGGAACTCGGACGGGACGTGGCGAGGACGGGCGTCGTCCTGGGCGTCGCCGGCGCCCTCGGCAACCTCGCCGTGGGCTTCCTGCGCGACGTGGTGCGCGTCCGCCGGGGCTGACGGCGCGGGTGGCCGCGCGCCCGCGCCGGGAGCGGCGGGTCTCATAGCGTGTACTGTGAGTCACTACCGCCGGTTCGCCGGACCGGTCCGGCGAACCGGCTGTAAACAGTCACGACACACACTATCAGCCCGGAATCGTGCTCTGGAAGCCGCGCTGAATCGTCAGCGCGCGGGCGTAGTCGGCTTCCGAGAGCAGGCCGACGAGTCGGCCGTCCGATTCGACCAGCGCGTTCCGCGCGCCCGCCTGCATCAGGACCGCGAGCGACTCGAAGGCGTCGGCGCCCGCCTCGACGCGGGGCACCTCGTGGGCGACGGACCCCACGGTGACCGTCGAGCGCTCCTCGCGGCCGACCGACCGCAGGTCGTCCAGCGAGACGACGCCCACCGGTCGGTCGCCGTCGGTGACGAGATAGATCGTCTGCCGGTCGCGGAGCATCCGCGCGCCGAACTCCTCGACGGTGGCGCTCGCCTCCACCGTCGCGGGGTCGGCGCTCATCACGTCGCCGACGGTCAGGCCGTCGAGCAGTTCGTCGAGCAAGACCGTCCGGGATTCCGTGGTGGCCGCGTTGTAGAGAAAGAGCGCCAACAGGAGCAAGAGCAACTGGAAGCCGAGGACGCCCACGACGGCAAAGAGGAGGGCAAAGAGGACGCCCACCCGACTGGCGATGCGCGTCGCCGTCGCGTAGGGGCGCCGGCGCGCGAGAAGCGCGCGGAAGACGCGCCCGCCGTCCATCGGGAACGCGGGCAGGAGGTTGAACGCGGCCAGCGTGAGGTTCGTCACGCCGAGCCATCCGAGGACGAACCGCGCCACTTCGAGCGACGACGGGAGGACGAGGACGCCGACCAAACAGACCACTGCGACGAGGACGCTCGTCAGGGGACCGGCGACCGCAATCCAGAACTCGCGGTTCCACTCCCGCGGGACGGTCTTCAGCGACGCCAGTCCGCCGAGAATCCACAGCGTGATGGACTCGATTTCGATGCCGTACCGGAGCGCGACCCACGAGTGACCCAGTTCGTGGACCGTCACGCTGACGAACAGGCCGACCGCCGCCACGACGCCGATGACCCACGGCGTCGCTCCCGCCTGCAACCCCGCCACGTCGAAGCCCGCGCCGGTCAGGTCCGTCACCAGACCGGCGTAGAGCGCTATCTGTCGTCCGTTGCCGAGCAACCACGCGAGGATGGGGAGGAAGACCAGAAGCGAGACGTTGATGCGTATCGGGATGTCCCACACCTCGCTGACGGTGTAACTCTGCATGGGATGTCGAATCGTCCGGCTCACATATAGTTCACCGCCCCGCTGTTGGTTCGTTCCCGCAGTGCGTTGGTCTCGTCGTGGGTTCGTCCCCCGCCGTGGGGTTCGCCCGCCGACTCCCAAAGAGTCTCAAAGGAGACGGTCCTCTCCAGTGTCGTGAGCGACGCAGTTGGGGGGTTCGTCCACCGAGCGAGCGCGCACGCCTCGGACCGCTGGCTCTACGCGTGGGCGCTCGGCTACGCCGCCATCGGTGCCGCATCGCTCCTGATACCGCTGTACGCGCTTGCGCTCGGCGGCGGTCCCGTGGTCGTGGGACTCGTCGAAGCGACGACGGGGCTCGCCGGCGTCCCCGGCGCCCTCCTCTGGGGGCGTCTCGCCGACCGGACCGGGCGGCGCCGCGCGTTCGTCCTGTTCAGCCTCGCCGGGACGGGCGTCGTCCTCGCCGCCGTCCCCGCACTCGACTCGCTGACGGCGCTCGTCGCCGCCAACGCCGTCCTCTGGTTCGTCGTCTCGGCGGCGTCGCCGGTGGTGACGCTGTTCATGATAGAGGCGGCGCCCGAACGGGAGTGGGAGACGCGCATCGGACTGTTGAACGCCTCCCAGCGCTACGGGTGGGTCGGCGGACTGGTCGCCGGCACGGCGTGGTTGGGGGTCGTGTCGCTACGCACCTCACCGCTGGCGGCTCAGCGGTCGTTTTTCGGTCTCTGTGCGCTCGCCGCGCTGGCGTCGACGCCGCTCGCGTTCTACTGGCTCCCGCCCGAGGCGACGACGGCCTCCGGTCGCCTCGCCCGGTCGCCGCGTGCGGTCTATCGCCTCGTCGTCGGGAGCGGCCGGTACGTGAAACTGGTTCCATTCGTCCCCACGCGGGCCACCTTCGCGCTGACGCGACTCGACGCCCGCGACCTGTTCGGTCGGTTCTCGCCGCCGCTCCGTCGGTACTTCCTGACGGCGTTCGTCTTCAGCGCCGCGTTCTCCGCGTTTTTCGGTCCCGCACCGGCGTATATGACCGCGCTCGGCTACGACGACGCCTTCGTCTTCGGCTTTTTCATCGTCGCCAGTCTCGCCAGCGCCGTCGCGTTCGTCCCCGTGGGGCGACTCGTCGGCACGCACCACCCCAAACGGCTCCAACTGTCCGCCCTCGGCGCGCGCGTCCTCCTCTTTCCGGCGGTCGGGGTGGTCGGCACGCTCCCGCAGTTCGGCGCCCGGAGCGTCGCCCTCGGCGTTGGCTTTCTCGCCGTCGGGGTGACGTGGGCGGTCATCGCCGTCACCGGCGCCGGTCTGGTTTCGCGGAGTGCGACGGCCCCGCTCCGGGGAGAGGCGCTCGGCGTCTACACGGCGGCGTCGGGCGTCGGTGCCGGCGTCGGCGGACTACTCGGCGGTGCCGTCGCCGCGACGTTCGGCTATCAGACCGCCTTCGTCGTCGCGGGCGCACTCGTGGCGCTCAGTCTCGCGTTGCTGTCGTCGGTTCGGTTCACGCTTCGAGGCGGCGCCGACGCGCCGTAGCCCGACGGCTCACCGCTTCTTCCGCCGGCGCGGGTCGGGCACCCGGTCGCGGAGTCGCCACCCGAGCGCCGCGACTGCGAGGAATGCGACGCTGGCGACGACCGGGCCGAGAGTTCCGTCCGTGGCCGTCCCGACGAGGAGTCGCCACGCTGGACGACCGACGCCGACCGCCTTGGCGGCCGTCACCGCCACGAGGACGGCCGGGATGAGATACCGCACCAGCGGGTAGAGTCCGCCGAGTTCGTCGCGGACGGGGTCGAAGTCGGCCGCCCAGACGAACGCGAACGCGATGAGGAGCGCCGAGACGGGGAGCGCGAACGTGCCGACGGACTCGTCGACCACGTCCAACACGGGGCGCCCGGCGACGGCCAGTTCGAGGGGGCTGTAACTGAGCGCCGAGGGGACGCCGAGACAGAACACGCCGGCGGTGAGCGCGGCCGTCGCCCGGGGCCGGTCGAGGCGCGTCGCGTTCGTCGCCGCCGCGACGCCCACCTCCAGAAGCGAGACGGCGGAGGTGAGCGCGGCGAAAAAGAGCAGGGCGAAGAAGGCGACGCCGACGACCCGACCGCCGGGCATGGTGGCGAACGCCGTGGGCAGGGTGGTGAAGGCGAGTTCCGTTCCGAGCGTGGGTTCGAGTCCGACGCTGAAGACGATGGGGAAGATGACGAGACCCGCGACCATCGCCGCGCCCACGTCGGCGACAGCGACGACGAGCGCCGAGATTCGGAGGTCCGTTCCCTCGGCGACGTACCCACCGTAGGTGAGCATGATGCCCTGTCCGACCGACAGCGAGAAGAACACCTGTCCGAAGGCGGCGCTCCAGACGCCGGGGTCCGCGAGCACCGACGCGTCGGGCGTGAACATGAACGCCACCGCCTCGCCCCACCCCGGAAGCGTCGCCGCGTAGACGGCCAGACCCGCGAGGACGACGAACACCGTCGGCATCACCACCCGCGAGACGCGTTCGATGCCGTCGCGGACGCCGAGGGAGACGACGCCCCCGGTCAGGAGCGTCACGACGACGAAGGCGCCGACCGGTCGCCACCCGGCGGTGAACGCGGCGAACGTCGTCCCCGGGCCGGCAACCCACGCGCCGAGGAAGCCGAGTACCCACCCCGTGAGCACCAGATAGTAGCTCAACACGAGGCAGACGCCGCCGACGACCACCCATCCGAGGGGCGTATACCCCGGGCCGACCGCACGGAACGCAGAGACGACGTCGGTTCGGAGCGTCCGCCCCACCGCGAGTTCGAGGACGAGCATCGGCACGGCACAGGCGACGGCCGCGAGGAGGTACGGGACGAGATACGCACCGCCGCCGTTCTGCCCGAGGACGGCCGCGAACCGCCAGATGTTGCCGAGACCGACCGCCGCGCCGACCGTCGCCAGCAGGAAGCCGAGACGGGACGACCAGCGGTCGGCGGCCATGGTCCGCCCATCTCGGGGCCGCGTCTAAAGCCTTCGCGTCGCCGGGTCGAAGGTTAACCGCGTGGGCGGCGAACGAACGATATGGACGTCGTGGACCCGACGACCGGCGAACAGGTGGCGTCGTACGAGGAAGACACGCAGGCGGAGGTGGATGCGTCGCTTTCGCGCGCGACGGCGGCGTTCGAGGACTGGCGCGACCGGTCCCTCCGGGAGCGCACGGACCGCCTCGCGGCGGTCGGCGACGTCCTCCGCGAGAACCGGGCGGCGTACGCGGAGGTGATGACCCGCGAGATGGGGAAACCGGTGACGCAAGCCGTCTCGGAGGTAGAGAAGTGCGCGTGGGCGTGTGACCACTACGCCGAACACGCCGGCACCTACCTCGAAGCCGACCACCACCCGAGTCCGCCGGGAACGACCGTCAAGACCGTCTACGAACCGCTCGGGGCAGTGCTCGCGGTGATGCCGTGGAACTTCCCGTTCTGGCAGGTGTTCCGGTTCGCGGCGCCGTCTCTCACCGCCGGCAACGTGGGCGTCCTCAAACACGCCTCGAACGTACCGGGGTGTGCCCTCGCCATCGAGACGGCGTTCGCCGAGGCGGGCTACCCCGAGGGGGTGTTTCAGTCGCTGTTGCTCCCCTCCGACCGCCTCCACGACGTCCTCGCGGACGACCGAATCGCGGCCGCGACGCTCACGGGGAGCAGTCGTGCCGGTCGCGCCGTCGCGTCGATGGCGGGCGAACACCTCAAGAAGACGGTGCTCGAACTCGGCGGGAGCGACCCGTACGTCGTACTCGACGACGCCGACGTCGAGGCGGCGGCCACCACGGGCGCGTGGGCGCGAAACCAGAACGGCGGGCAGTCCTGCATCGCCGCAAAGCGGTTCGTCGTCGTCGACTCGGTCTACGACGCGTTCCTCGACCGGTTCGTCGACGCCGTCGAGTCGCTCACCGTCGGCGACCCGCGCGACGAGGCGACCGACGTGGGTCCGCAGGCCCGCACGGACCTCCTCGACGACCTCCACGAACAGGTGCGCGAGAGCGTCGACGCGGGGGCGACGGTCGTCACCGGCGGCGAACCCCTCGACCGCGAGGGCGCGTTCTATCCGCCGACCGTCCTCGCCGACGTTCCGGCGGGCTGTCCGGCCGACACGGAGGAACTGTTCGGGCCGGTGGCGGCCGTCTACCGCGTCGCCGACGAGGCGGCGGCGGTGGCGAAGGCCAACGACACGCAGTTCGGTCTCGGCGCGAGCGTCTGGACGACCGACCTCGACCGCGCCGAACGCGTCGCCGCCGCCATCGAGACCGGATGCGTCTACGTCAACGAACTCGTGAAGTCGGACCCACGGGTCCCCTTCGGCGGTGTGAAGGCCTCTGGCTACGGCCGCGAACTCTCCGAGGCCGGCATCGAGGAGTTCGTCAACCGCAAGACCGTCTGGCTCGGCGACGAACCCGACACCGACGTGCCGGTGGAGTGATGAAAGCTTCCGACCTCCTCGTCCGGTGTCTGGAGGCCGAAGGCGTCGAGTACGTCTTCGGTCTCCCCGGCGAGGAACTCGAAGACCTGCTGTTTTCCCTTCGCTCGTCGGACGTCCGGTTCGTCCCGACGCGACACGAACAGGGCGCGGCCTTCATGGCCGACGTCCACGGCCGACTGACCGGCGAGGCGGGGGTCTGTCTGGCGACGCTCGGTCCCGGCGCGACGAACCTCCTCACGGGCGTCGCCGACGCCCACCTCGATAAGTCGCCGCTGGTCGCCATCACGGGACAGGGGGGCCGGGAGCGACTCCACAAGGAGAGCCATCAGGCCCTCGACATCGTCCACACGTTCGAACCGGTGGTGAAGTGGAACGCCCAACTCACCGACGCGGAGGTAATCCCGGAGTCCGTGCGCAAGGCGTTCAAACTCGCCGAATACGAGAAACCCGGCGCGACCCACCTCGAATTCCCCGAGGACGTCGCCGACGAACACGTCGACGCCGACCCGCTTCCGGTCCGCCCGCGCGTGCGCCGGCCCGACCCCGACGCGCAGTCGCTCGACCGGGCGGCCGACGTCGTCGAACGCGCCGAGTCGCCACTGGTGTTGGCCGGCAACGGTGCGGTGCGCACGCCCGCCGCCCGCCGTCTACGTGAGTTGGTCGAACACGCGGGCATGCCCGTCGTGGCGACTTACATGGGCAAAGGCGCCGTCTCGGACCGCCTCGACCGGTCGCTGATGACGCTCGACTCCGGGCCGAACCGCGAGGCGGCGACCGCCATCGAACGCGCCGACTGCGTGGTGGCGGTGGGGTACGACATCGCCGAACACGACCCGAAATCGTGGAACCCCGACCTGGAGAAACGCATCGTCCACGTCGACCACGAACCCGCCGAGGTCTACCGCCACTACAACCCCGACGTGGAACTGGTGGCGGACATCTCGTCCGTCCTCCGGGAGTTGCGCGCGCGCCTCGATTCGGCGCCCGACCCCGAGTGGTGTCGGGACCTGCGCGACCGCATCGTCGCCGACGTGACGGCGACGCCCGACCCCGACGACCCGTTCTCCGTGCGCGGCACCCTCCCGTACCTGCGCGACGTCATGGCCGACGCGGACGTTCTCGTCTCCGACGTGGGGAGTCACAAGATGACCATCGCCCGAAGCTTTCCCACCTACGAACCCAACACCTGCATCGTCTCGAACGGACTCGCCAGCATGGGCATCGCCGTCCCCGGCGGCGTCGCCGCCGACCTCGCGGTCGACGCCGACGTGGTGGTCGCCACCGGCGACGGCGGATTTCTGATGAACGCCGCCGAGATAGAGACCGCCACCCGCCTCGGTCTCGGCTACACCATCGTCGTCTTCAACGACGACGACTACGGTCTCATCTCGCAGAAACAGCGCGCACACACCGGCCAGCAGTTCGGCACTACCCTCACCAACCCCGACTTCCGGCGGTTCGCCGAGAGTTTCGGCATCGAGGGCTACCGCCCCGAGACGTGGGCCGAGGTCGAATCCGTCCTCGCCGACGTCGTCCCCTCCGGGGAACTCTCGCTCGTCGAAATCCCGCTCGACCGGTGACCGAATCGAGACGCCGCCGAATTACGTATGATTTCGTATACTTTCCGCATCTACTAACGTTTATTTCAGTACCGCGATTCCGAACTGCTCGCCCGCCGGTAGCGACGAACCCCCGATTTCGGGACTGAAACAGCGATACTACCGCTACGTCTGGCGTTCGGCACCCACCGCCCGGCCAACCGTTGGATTTTCGATTCGAATTGGTGGATACAGGCGTACTCGGCGTCTGAAATCCGTATTTGGGGGTTGCGTAGGTGCGTCTCGTCCGACAAAATAGTCATCGATTGAGAATATATGTATGGGAGATACGACTTCGTTCTCGGGCGGGTTCGGTCACCGGCCCGGAGTCACCGGCGGGCGCGTCGTTCCGACCGGGCGGACGGGGCGGGCCGACCACGTCGGCGTCGGTCCCCTGTCCCGTCCACCTCCGATTCGACCACGCAGTAAGTACGCTTATTAGCGGGTAGAACCACTAGGTAACGAGAACCGACAATGGGTTGCAAGGTAGACACCCTCGTTCAGCGACACGGCCTCACCGTACCGGACCCCGGTTACGGGTCGGTCGACGAATTTCTGGTCGCCCGGTGGACCGGTAGCGACGGGCGTTCTGCCGAGGGCTATAAATCTCTGACGGAGTGGTTCAACAAGCGACTGCTCAAGCGGCGCTACGAGGCGGCGGGCCGCGACGCGGTGAGCGTCCACCTCGACCGCGACTACGAGGTCATCGTCGGCGAGGCGGACGTCGACCGCGACGAACTCGCGGCCGACCTCGCTACCGACGGTCTCGACGTCGACGACCTCCGCGAGGAGTTCGTCTCGTGGAGTACGATGCGACACCACCTGAAGGGCTGTCTCGACGCCGAGAAGGAGACCCGGTCGGCGACGACCGACTGGGAGACCGAGTCGGTGGCGATGGCGCGGGAGCGAACCGAGGAGAAAGCGCGGTCGGTGCTGTCGTCGCTGGCGTCGAAGGCGCGCCTCCCGAACGCGGACCGCGCCGAGGTGGAGGTGCAGGTCAAACTCACCTGCCCGGAGTGTTCGGTCCGCGTCCCCTTCGAGGAGGCCGTCGACCGGGGGTACGTCTGCGAGACGCATCTCGACGCCGAACGCGACGAGAACGAGACGTCGAAGGTTCGGTGGACGAACGCCCTCACGACGCTCGTCGCCCCGTGTGCCGCCCTCGAAGCCGTTCAGACGCTCCCCGTCGACCAGCCATTGCTGTTCGAACTCCTCCCGCTTGCCTTCTGAGGATGACGTGGCGACTCTCCATCGAGAACGTGGCCGGGATTCGGTGCGCCGAGGCGCGACTCGAACCCGGCGTCAACGCCGTCCGCGCGAGCAACTGGCAGGGGAAATCCAGCTTTCTGGCGGGCATCGAAACCGCCTTCGGCACTGCGGCGGCGCTCACCGACGGCCAGTCGTCCGGCCGGGTCGCGCTCTCGACGCCCGACCACGAGGTCACCGTCTCGCTCGAACGCACCGGCGGGTCGGTGACCCGCACCGGTACTCCCTACCTCACCGACGACTACGACCGGGTGCGGGCGGACCTCTTTGCCTTCCTCGACGAGGACAACGAACTCCGACGTGCGGTCCGCGACGGCGAGAACCTCGAAGCCCTGCTCACCCGGCCGCTCGACTTCGAGAACATCGACGAGCGAATCGCGGACCTGCGGGCCGAACGCGAACAGGTCGACGCCGAACTCGAACGCGCCGAGGACGCCGCCGACCGACTGCCGGCCCTCCAGGAGCGGGTCACGTCGCTCGAATCCGAACTCGAAGAGCTTCGGGCCGAGCGACGCCGCCTGGACGACGGTGACGACGACGGCGCGGCGGCCGACGACCGTGCGGAACTCGGCGAGTTGCGGGCCGAACGCGACCGGGTGGAGACGCGCATCGAACGACTGGAGACCACCGTCGAACGCGTCCGCGACCGGGCCTCCGACGCGCGGGCGGAACTCGACTCGCTGTCGGTCGAACCGGCCGACGACGTTGCCGCCGAACTGGAGACGGTCCGCGAGAGCCTTCGCGGGGTCGAGCGCGACCGCGAACTGTTGCAGTCGGTCTTCGAGGCGAACAAGCGCGTCCTCGACGAGGGGCGGGCGGACCTCCTGACCGAGGTGTCACACGAGATGCTCGACGACCGGATTGCGGCCCTCGACGCCGAGACCGACGAGTACCGCGAACGCGTCGAGGAACTCGAAGCCGAACGCGACGCGGTGCGGCGCGACCGGCGGCGAAAGCGGGACCTGGAGGAGCGCATCGCCGACCTCGATTCGCGTCTCGCCGACCACGAGGAGTCGCTCTCGGCGGCGCGGACGCGACGACGCGAACTCGAGGCCCGCATCGAGGAACTCGCCGCCGACGTCGAGACGACGACCGAACGCGTCGCGGAACTGGACAGCGAACTGAAATACACCGAGGCGGCGCTAGAGGACGCCCGCGAAGACCTCGCGGACGCACAGGCGCGCGCGGACAAACGCGACGTCCTCGCCGAGGAGTACGAGTCGCTGGGGACGGAACTCGCTGACCTCCGCAACCGCAAGGACGCGGTCAAACGCCGCGCCCGCGAGGCGTTCTCGGACGCCCTCGACGACCTCCTCGACCGGTTCGAGACGGGCTTCGAGACGGCGCGTCTCACGAGCACCTTCGACGTCGTCGTCGCGCGCGACGGCCGCGAGACGCCACTGGACGCACTCAGCGAGGGGGAGCGCGAACTGCTGGGGTTCGTCGCCGCCCTCGCCGGCCACGAGGCCTTCGACGTCGCCGACCGGGTGCCGGTCATGTTGCTCGACGGTCTCGGCGCACTCGCCAGCGAGAACATCGAACTCCTCGTGGACTACCTCGCCGACCGGGTCGAATACGTCGTGCTGACGGCGTATCCCGAATACGGCGGCTTCGTCGGCAACGAACTCTCGCCGGCCGACTGGCAGGTCGTCTCGCACAGCGGACCCGACGCCGAAGCGACGTCTTAATCCGGCGCCGCCGCTGGTGGCCTCGTGGTCGCGCACGGCGAGCGCGAGTTATCGAACGACGATGCGGCCGACCATCCCGGAACTGGCGTGGGGGATGCAGACGTAGACGTACTCGCCGGCGGTGGTGAACTTGTGTCGGAACGTCTCGTCCGCCGTCAGCGTCGTGGCCACGTGACCGTCCTTGAAACTGGTGAACGGTTCGGCGCCGTCCGGCAGTTGACACTGCGAGTTGTATTTCGGGTTACAACAGACGTTGTGGCCGCCGGACATGGCCTTCCACTGGACGACGTCGCCTTTCGAGACCCGGACCGCGTCGGGGTCGAACCGGAGTTTCCCCCCGGGACCGACTTCGATGTGCGTGTCCGCCGGTTCGCTCGGCGTGGCAGTCGGCGTCGCCGTCGACGTTGCAGTCGGCGTCGGGGTCGCCGTGGGCGTCGACGTCGGCGACTGCGTCGACCCGCCATCACCGCCACCGCCGCCGTCCCCGCCGCTATCTCCGCCACTCCCTCCAGAACAACCGGCGAGGACGACCCCCGTCAGCGTCGCTGCGAATTTCCGGCGCGTCACGAATCGGCTTGGCTCTGATGAAGCCATCGAGCAACCCTTACCGGGTTCCTCTTATAACTCTGATGAAGTCGTGTGACTCCCCTTCACGGGTCGCCGACACACGGGACGTGGTGACGAACCGACGGACGTCGTCGGTGTGGAGAGTCGTCTCGACGCGTGGGCGTCGGCGGGAGAACGGGAGGAGTGGGGACAACTGGCGGCGCGGACTCGTGAGGGTTCTCGCCCCCGTCCGGAGGGGTCGCTCCCCGGCGATACCCCCGCTCATCGCGTTTATTGTGGCTGTGTACCGCCGGTTCGTCGGACCAAGGCGGCGGCCCGGCGGTAGCGACTCACAGTACACACTGTCAGTCCTCGGCGGCCGCCGGCGACGCGGTGGGGGAGTCGGTCGACAGCGACTCCTCGACCTGCGAGTAGACGAGGACGAGTGCGAGGACGGAAATCACCGTCCCGAAGGTGAAGGGCGTGCTGAAGCCGCCGACGTTGTAGAGGTAGCCGGACGCGAGGGGACCGACTGCGACGCCGAGACCGAACGCCATCGTCAACACGGAGAGGGTGGTGCCGGACCGCCACTTGCCCGCGAGGTCGCCGGCGAGTGCGAGTCCGGGCGCGAAGACGAACGCCACGGCGACGCCCTGTAGCAGTCGCGCCGCGAGCATGAGGTAGGGGTCGGTCAGGAAGCCCTGTGCGAACACCGAGGGGACGAGGATGACGAACCCGGCCAGCAGGAAGGGCCGGCGGCCGTAGGTGTCGCTCGCGCGGCCGACCGGCACCTGAAGCAGGACGTTGGCGATGACCACCGCCGCGAACTGGATGCTGAACAGGAAGGTGCCCTCGTGCAGTCGCGCGCGCACCGGGCTTTCGAGGGTGGCAAAGAGGGCGATGGTCGTCGCCATGAAGAAGGTGCCGACGCCGAGGATGAACACCGAGTCGAACAGCGTCGACCCGCTCCGGTCCAGGACGGCAATCGAGAGGTCGTCTGCGGATTCGGCTTCCACCCGCTCGGGGTCGGTGACCAGTATCGAGACGAGCGTGAAACTCACGATGGCGCCGGCGACGGCGACGCCGAAGGCGGCGTCGAATCCGGAGAACGACCCCAGCACCGTCGCGTACGGGCCGAATCGGATGACGAGACCGGCGATGATGGGACCGAAGCCGAAGCCGAGCAGTCGGAAGGTGTTGAAGACGCCGAAGTTGCCGCCGCGTTCGCTGTCCGAGCGCGCGAAGTCGTTGACGAGAGCGACCGTCGCCGGCACCGTGAAGGCGGCGCCGATGCCCTGTAGCGCGCGGGCGATGAGCACCCACCAGTAGTTCGAGAGGAAGGGATACGACGCGCTCCCGACGCCGAACAGCACCAGGCCGAACAGCACGAACGCCTTCCGCTTACCCGACCGGTCGGAGAGTCGGCCGGTGAAGGGCTGGCCGAAACTGTTCAGGAAGCCAAAGAGCGAGAGCACCAGCCCGATGAGGAACTCCTCGCCGACGACGAGACCGAAGACGTGGACGCCGACGAGTCCGTCCAGCGACACCTGTCCGCTGGCGATGTAAAGCGGGAGGACGATGATGAGAAACGAGTTACCGAGCGCGTCGGCCATCCGCGCGAGACCGAGGGCGATGACGCGATTGTCGGTGCCTAGGACCACGGGGCGACACCTCTCTCGGTGCGTTGTTCACATCGAGACGACGTGTAGGACGACCGTACGTTCACGGAAGAACGAACGGGGCTGACGGTAATATATGCGTTGGAAGCGGAGCCAGCGGGCGCGCCGTTAGATGCGTTTCTCGACCGAGCGGAATCCCTCTTCGAGGGACTGCCGTTCGAAGTAGCCAACTTCGAGGGCGACGACGGCGACGGTGAGGACGACGACGGCGGAGAAGACGCCGGGTTCGGCGGTGTAGAGGTGCCAGAGCAACAGCGGGAAGAAGACGACCGTTCCGAGGACGCCCACCGCCGGAATCACGGGTGAGACGTTTTCTTCGTCGCGCTGACGGAAGGCGAGGTAGCTCATCGCACCGAAGACGACCATGAACGCGAGCGACCCGAAGGAGGTGATGCCTTCGAGACTGCCGTAGGCGGTGAAGGCGGCGGCGACGGCACCGAGGACGAGGACCGTCCGCGTGGGGGCGCCCTCGGCTTGCGCGTCGCCGAATTTGTCCGGGAGCAGACCGTCGGAGAGCATGCCGCGCGCGAAGTTGGCGGCGCTGAACAGCGTGCCGTTGATGGCGCTCCCCGTCGAGAACAGCGCCGCGATGGCGACGGCCACGAAGCCGACGTGGCCGATGAACGGGCGGACGGCCTCGGCGACGGCGATTTCGGGGTCCTGTACGATGACGTGGGTCGGCACCAGACTCGTCACCAGAATGGCTATCATGCTGTCGACGACGATGGCACCGAGAATCGAGATGTAGACCGCCTTGGGCACGTTCGTTGCCGCGTCTTTGATGTTCCCCTGGTCGTACATGACCAGTTGCCACCCCTGAAACGAGACGAACGAGATGGCGATGGCGGTGACGAACGTCACGTTCGTCATCCGCGAGAAGCCGAGTTCGAGCGAGTTGACCGTCGACCCGTAGTAGAGTCCCCACCCGCTGATGACGAGGAGGATGACGAGTTTCAGGCCGACGAGCAGTTCCTCGGAGGTGCCCGTCGCCTGCGCGCCGAGGACGTTCAGGCCGACGAAGACGCCGACCGCGAGGATGGAGACGAGGGGCCGAAGCGGGACGCCGGCCACTGCCTCCATCGGCAGGAGTCGAACCGCGAACGAACCGAACGCGAAGGCGTACATCGAGATGGCGCCGACGTAGCCGAGCAAGAGCGTCCATCCGACCATCCCCGAGAGCGTCGAGTTGCCGAGGAAGTCTTCCAGCATCGAAACCGACCCGCCGGACCGGTCGCTCAGTTCGTTGAGCTTGATGTAGGAGTAGCCGGCGGCCATCGAGACGAGGCTCGCCCCGGTGAACGCGGCCCACGCGGCCGACCCCGCGATGGTCGCCACGAGACCGAGCACGGAGAAGACGCCCCCACCTATCATGCCGCCGAGACCGATAGACACTGCGCCACCTAAGCCAAGCTCTCCGTCGTCGTTACCCATACGGAACCCGAGGGGACGACGACGGGTGAATGTGTTGACATCGCGGCGTCTCGGTCCGTGGTAACGGTCGGCGCATCGCGGTGGCGCTTCGGCCGGATAACAACCCCTCAGGGATTGTCACGGTGCGGACGACGGTGACAGTCGCTCGCACCGTAACGCCTATCACACTCGGCTCGGAGTGTTGAGTCGGCACGCATCGGGACAGCGTGCCGTCCCGGCGACGAACGTCTCGGTCTTCCCTCGCATCGTTCCAGGTCGCTCCCGTTCGTCGCCGGGAGTCTTCCCCCCCCTGCCTTGTCCCGGTTCGGCCGCACGACCCGTTCCAACTCCGTTGGGTGTCCACCGTCGGGTCGTCGCGGACCGACACCGAAGCGCTAGTATTTTTATTATTAGAGTCGAAGCCGTGAGCGAACGTCGTCCCGACAGGTCGCACCGCTCCCGTGGTAGTCGGCCGCGCCGTCTCCGCCGGTCGTGACGACCGAACGCTACAGATGACATCTCCCACCGCTATGCCCGTCGTCGGCCGCCGACCGCATCGTCGTCGAGTACCCCGTCCGTCCGCCCCCCACCCATGAGCTGGAAAGAGACCGCCGAACCGGTGTTGACGCGGATGCCGACCGTCCGCCAACCGGACACGCACGTCCCGTTCCGGCGGAAACTCGGCTGGACCGCCGGGACGCTCGTCCTGTATTTCTTCCTCTCGAACGTCTTCCTGTTCGGCGCGAATCAGGGGAGCGACATCTTCGGTCAGTTCCGCTCGATTCTCGCCGGCGGACAGGGGACCGTCCTCCAACTCGGCATCGGGCCAATCGTCACGGCGAGCATCGTCTTGCAACTGCTCGGCGGGGCCGACCTGCTCGGACTCGACACCGACGACCCACGGGACCAGGTGCTCTATCAGGGTCTCCAGAAGTTCCTCGTGGTCGTGATGATCTGCCTGACCGGCCTGCCGATGGTGTTCGCCAGCGGCTTCCTCCCCGCCGACCCGCAGGTGGCCTCGGCGCTCGGCGTCCCCCTCGTCGCCGTGAAGTGGCTCATCTTCGCGCAGATATTCGTCGGGGGCATCCTCATCCTCTTCATGGACGAGGTCATCAGCAAGTGGGGCGTCGGGAGCGGCGTCGGCCTGTTCATCGTCGCCGGCGTCAGCCAGAAACTCGTCGGCGGACTGGTGGCCGTCCCCGGCTTCGGCGGCCAACAGCCCGGCGTCGTGACGACGTGGATAGAAATCCTGCTCGGACAGGTCACCATCGGTCCGCTCCTGTCGGCCAACGGCATGCAGGCGCTCCTGTTCGGCGTCGGCAACCTCGTGCCCATGCTGACGACGATGCTCATCTTCGGCATCGTCGTCTACGCCGAGAGCGTGCGCGTCGAGATTCCGCTCTCACACGCCCGCGTGAAGGGCGCCCGCGGGCGCTTCCCGGTGAAACTCATCTACGCGAGCGTCCTGCCGATGATCTTCGTCCGCGCGTTGCAGGCGAACATCCAGTTCGCGGGGCGCATCCTCTCCAGTCAGATGGGCGATGGTCTCCCCGCGTGGCTCGGCGTCTACTCCAACGGGCGGCCGGTCGACGGCCTGTTCTACTACCTCAACCCCATCCACAGCCCCAGTCAGTGGATGTGGTGGGCCGGGAGCACCACCCAGCATCCGTGGCAGATAATCCTCCGGGTGCTCATCGACCTCACCTTCATGCTCGTCGGCGGCGCCATCTTCTCCATCTTCTGGGTGGAGACGGCGGACATGGGACCGGAGGCGACGGCCAAACAGATTCAGAACTCGGGGATGCAGATTCCGGGCTTCCGGCGCAACCAACAGATAATGGAGCGGGTTCTCGAACGCTACATCCCGCAGGTGGCGGTCCTCGGGGGCGTCCTCGTCGGTCTGCTGGCGGTCCTCGCCAACATGCTCGGGACCATCGGCGGCATCTCGGGCACGTCGCTCCTGCTGACGGTGAGCATCACCTACAAGCTCTACGAGGAGATAGCCGAAGAGCAGTTGATGGAGATGCACCCGATGATGCGCCAGATATTCGGGTAATCAGGCGGCCGCGTCGTCGAACTGCATCTCTTCGATTTCGATGACACAGACGTTCTTCGAGGCGTCGACGCCGTCGACGACGCCCGTGACGACGAGGTGTGCCGAGGGGGTCGGCCCGATGGTGAGCGAGTCGCCCTCGCGGAGGTCGTGAATCGACCCCTGGACGTACACTTCGGCCTCGCGGCTGTCCGGGTGATGGAGGTTGAGGAGGTCGAACTCCGTCACCGTCACGCCGTCGACCGCGTCGCCGTCGCGGCGGAGTGGGACCGGCGTGAACTCCCCGGAGCGTTCGAGGTCGATGAGTTCGTAGGCCTTCATCGTGGGTTCGTACCCTCCCTTCGGTCCGGGAATCCCCTTCACCAACTGGAGGGACTTCAGGCTCTGCATCTGCGTGCGGATGGTGCCGGGGTTCCGGTTGATGGCGGCCGCAATCTCCTTGCCCTTGACCGGCCCGTCGCCGCGTTCGTTGTGCAGATTCAGTAACTCCGATAAAATCGTCTGTTGGGCGTCCGTGAGTTCGATGGTGGACGTATCTACCGCAACCATATACACAGTTTGTCGGCGTACGCTATATGGGTTTATCGGTTATCTGATACGTGTTGAAATTACAACTAGATGCCGATAGCGTCGAGGCGGGATTCGTCCCCCTGACGACGCTCGGTTTCGGCGGACATCCTCTGTAGTTCCCGTCAGCAGACATCTTCGATAACAAATATACTGTTCGAATATTATTGAATGTCGTTCCGACTTTTGTCAAAATTAGTATCCTTGAAGTACTGACGGCTCCTAGCGGTAGCTAACGATGGTAGAGGTCGTCTAATGACCAGTAGTCAATCGAAGGGGTACGTCGTCGGGGGGACGACCGACAACGCGGGCGGTCGCCCCACGTGGCCGAGTTTACTGAATCTGTTCGCGGGAGTCGGATTGCTCGGTGCCGGGCTCCTGTTCGGCGGACTGTTTCTCGAACGCGCGGACACGGCGTTCGTCGGTGGAATGCTCGCTCTCGTCGGCGGATACAACTTATACCGGACGTCGAGGGGCGAACTCGAACACCCGGACGCCCTCCGCGGCGCCGCCGTCCTCGGTCTGTGGCTCGTCGCCTTCTCGCTGAGCCGCGACGCCGGGGCGCTCTCGCCGCTGACCGACGTGAGCGTCGGTCTCGGGGTTCTCATGACCGGATTCAACGCCGTGGAGTTCGCCGGCAACTACAAAGACCGGCCGGGCAAGCGGGCGTGGGTCCGGTCGCAGACCCGGACGCTCCGCACCGCCGCGGCGACGGCGAATCGGCGCGTCCGCGAGCAGACGCGCACCATCGTCGGGCGCACGCGCGACGTGATTCACGGGGACGGCCTGCGACTGAACCTCATCGCAATCGTCATCGGCATCATCGCCGGTCTGGGCGCGGTACTCTTCCGACTCACCATCTGGCTCGCTCAGGAGGCCTTCTTCGGCGCCACCCTCGACCCCGGTTCCGTGACGAGTTTCTCGCGCGTCGACCTGCCGAACGTCTTCGCGTTCCTCGGCGTCCTCGGCCCGTTCCGGTATCTCCTCATCCCGGCGGTCGGCGGTCTGCTCGTCGGCTTCGTCATCAAGGCGACGACGCCGGCCATCCGCGGCCACGGCGTCCCCGAGGTGCTCGAAGGCCTCATGACCGAGAACGGTCGCATCGACCCCAAGATAGCCCTCTATAAGACGCTGGCGTCGAGCATCGCCATCGGGAGCGGTGCCTCGCTGGGCCGCGAGGGTCCCATCGTCCAGATCGGGAGCGCGGCTGGGTCGTACTTCGGGAAGTTCGTCGACTCGCGGTATACGCGGACGCTGGTGGCGGCGGGCGCCGGGGGCGGCATCGCCGCCACGTTCAACACGCCCATCGCGGGAGTGATGTTCGCGCTCGAAATCCTCCTCGCCGAGTACTACCTCCAGAACGTCATCTTGGTCGTCCTCAGCGCGGTGACGGCGACGGCCGTCGCCCGGGCCATCCTCGGCTTTACCGCCGCGCCCGGCGTCCACGAGTTCCTCGTGCCGGTCCACTACCAACTGGTCTCGCCGGGCGTCGAGTACCCCCTCTACGTCGTGATGGGCGTCGTCATGGCCTTCGTCGGCGCCGGTCTCGTCAAACTCCTCTACGGCACCGAACACCTCTTTCTCCACCGCCTCGACCTCCCCGAGTTCGTCAAGCCCGCAATCGGCGGCGGTCTGCTCGGTCTCTCGGTGCTCGTCGCCGCCGTCCTCGTCGGCGTCGACGGCCACCAGAGCGCGACGTGGCTCTTCGGCGTCGGCTACGGCACCATCCACTCCGGTCTCGCGGGCGAACTCACCCTCGGGGTGTTCATCGTCCTCGCGGTGATGAAAGCCGTCGGCTTCTCGCTGTCGGTCGGCAGTGGGAGTTCCGGCGGGGTCTTCTCGCCGTCGCTTTACATCGGCGCCATGACCGGCGGCGCGTTCGGACTCCTCGTCAACGCTCTCGTCCCCGGCACGGCGGGCGCGGGCGCCTACGCACTGGTCGGCACCGCCGGCGTCTTCGCGGCCTCCGCCAGCGCACCCCTGACGGCGACGCTCATCATCTTCGAACTCACGGGCCAGTACACCATCATCCTCCCCCTCCTCGTGGTCACCGTCATCGGGAGCGAAGTCGGGCAGTTCCTCCTCAACGAGGGGACCATCTACACCCAGAAACTCCGCGATAAGGGCATCACGGTGCAGGAACGCCGCATCGGGAGCCTCGAAGACCTCACCGCCAAGGACGTGATGTCCTGTGAGGTCGACACCATCCGAGAGGGGATGCCCATCGCGGACGCCCTCGACGTCTTCCAGCGCACCTCCCACCGTGGCCTGCCCATCATCGACGCCAACGGGCGCGTCGCGGGCATGCTCGTCCGGTCGGACCTCGAAGACGTGCTCACGATTCCCGACCCCGACGCCGACGGAGACGAGGACTTACGCACCAGCGGCGGCAACCTCGTCGTCGAGGCGGCCGACCCCGAAGACGTCACCCCCGAGACGCCCGTCGAGGAAATCGGGACGACCGACGTGGTGACGGCCTCGCCACACACCAACCTCCTCACGCTGGTCGACCGGATGGTCATGCGCGACATCGGTCGCGTCCCCATCGTCGACAGCGACGGCCAGATACTCGGCATCACGACGCGGACGGACGTCATCGCGGCCTACGACCAGACGCCCATCGACGAGGTCACCGAAGTCGGCGGGCTGAGCTGAACTCACCCTCGCTGGGGGACGGCGTAGGAACCGACGACGAAGAAGGCGACGGCGAGGGCGGCGAGGACGAGGAGGTCGAATCCTGCGGGCCGATGGAGGTACGTCGCGTTGCGCACCCCGCGTGCGAAGTACGTCAGCGGCGAGAGTTCGACGACCGGCCGGAACCACGACGGGAGCAGGTCCGGCGTGACGAACGTCTCCGAGAGGAAGACAAGCGGCAAGGCGACGGCGTTGCTCGCGGCGACGACGCCGTCCTGGGAGTCGGCGACGCGGCCCAACACGGCACCGAGTCCACAGAACACCACGACTGCGAGCACCACGAACGGCACCAGAAGCGGCGAGAGCACGATGTTGCCCCCGAGCAGTTCGAGGACGACGAGGACGATTGCGCTGGCGACGAGGATGACGCCGGTGTTGACCAGCGTGTGTGCCGCCAGCCACTCGCTCCGGCTCACGGGCGTCGTCGCCAGCTTCTCGAAGCGGTGGCCGTCCTCGTAGCGCGCGATGGAACTCCCGATGCGCGACAGCGGGGTAAAGAGGACGACGATGGCGAGATAGCCCGGCACGTAAAAGCCGGTGGGGTGGCCGAACAGGCCGCCGCCGGTGGGGTTGGTCTGGACGACGGCGCCGAAGATGGCGACGAGGATGAGCGGGAAGCCGAAGGTGAAAAAGACGGCCGTCCGCCGGCGCAGGAACGACCGCCACTCGGTGCCCGCTTCCGCGAGGATGCGAGCGAGCGCCGTCATCGCGTCCCCCCGGCCGTCGGGGCGACTTCCTCGCTCGCGCGGTCGGTCACCGTCTCACCCGTGAGTCGGAGGTAGACGTCGTCCAGCGACGGCTGGGTCCACGTCAGCGTCTCGTAGGTGACGCCCTGCGCGTCGAGGGCGTCGACCACGTCGCCGATGTCGCGGGGCGAGACGTTCGGAACGCGCACGCCCGTCTCGGTCACCTCGACGTCGACGCCGAGGGCGTCGGCGTCGGGCACCTCGCCGTCGACGTCGATGCGCAGGTGCGTCCCCCCGCCGTAGCGGTCGATGAGGGCCGCCGGCGCTCCCTCCTCGACGATGGCGCCCGAATCGAGCAGTGCCACCCGGTCGGCCAACTCCTCGGCTTCCTCCATGTAGTGAGTCGTGAGGAAGACGGAGGTGCCGTCGGCGACGAGGTCGGAGACCAGCGACCAGAGCGCCTGTCGCCCCGCCGGGTCGATGCCGGTCGTCGGTTCGTCCAGAAAGAGCAGGTCCGGGTCGTTCACCAGCGAGACGCCCACGCAGACCCGCCGTTGCTGGCCTCCCGAGAGGTTCGTATACCACGTGTCGTCGTCCTCGGTCAGCCCCACGTCCGCGAGGACGTCGTCGACCGGGCGGGCGTCGTCGTACAGGCCCGCGTAGTACGTCAGGAGTTCCCGTGCGGTCAGACGCTCCGGCGGCGTGAACGACTGCGGGAGGTAGCCCACGCGGCCCTTCCCGGCCTTCGACGGCGGGTCACCGAGAACGGTCACCGACCCCGAATCCGGCTTCGTGGTGCCCGTGAGCGTCTGGACGAGCGTCGTTTTCCCCGCGCCGTTCGGCCCGACCAGCGCGAACACCTGCCCGGCGTCGACCGACAGGGAGACGTCGTCGAGCGCCACGGTGTCGCCGTATCGTTTCGACACGCCCTCGGCTACGACTGCCGCTTCCATGACTCGTACTCGGTGGCGCCCCGAAGTAAGGGGTTCGGTTCGGCAACGATTGCCACCGCCCCGGTGACAACCCCTAAGTGATTGTCAACGCGGGTCGAGCGGTCCCGTCGCCGCCGACCCATAGCGTGTGGTGTGAGTCACTGCCGCTGGGTCGCCGGGCCGGCCCGGCGACCCAGCGGGAAACAAGCACGCGAAACACTCTCGCGCGCGCCGATTCGCCCCCGCCCCACGCCCGTCGCCGAAACGGAAGGGTTCATAACTGTCGGCGGCGAGGTGAGCGTAACGGCATGTCAGCAGAACGGTTAGAGTCGTTTCTCGACGACCCCGCGGCGAGCGAAGCTCTGTCCGTCGCGTTCGAACGCAGTGACGGGGGGAGCGAGGAACTGCAGTGGGCCGACGTCCGCGACGCCCTCTCGGCCGACCAGTGGGGGCGACTGATTCGAGCGGGCGTCCTCGTCGGCGGCGACGACGGGTTCGTCCTCGCCGACCCCGACCGGGTCGAACGCGCGGTTTCGACCGGTGAGGAGTCGGTCGACGGGAGGGACGCTGACGACGCCGACGACGCCGACGTCGCTCCCGTCCCCGACGACGACTCGTGGGAGTGGTACGACAAGGTGGCGGGCGTGGCGACGCTCGGTCTCTTCATGGGCTACTGGAACACCGGCATCCGGGACGTCATCGCGTCTCTCGACGACGTCGTCCTCGCGCCGGCGACCCACGCGCTTCCCTTCTACGCCGTGGTCTTGCTGTTGGCGCTCGTCACGGGCTTTTACTCGACGGTCTTACAGGCGAAACTCATGGACGCCGAGAAACTCCAGCGGTACAAAGACCGGATGAACGAGCTTCGAGAGCGCAAGGCGGCGGCGAAAGAGCGCGGCGACGAGGACGCACTCGAACGGGTCGAGACCGAACAGATGGACGCCGCCTCGGACCAACTCGGCATGTTCAAACTCCAGTTTCGGCCCATGGTCTGGATAATGCTCCTGACGATTCCGGTCTTCCTCTGGCTTCGCTGGAAGGTCCGGGGCGGCCACCTCGCACCCCACGAGACGGGACTGGTCGTCCCCCTCGCCAGCGCCGTCGCGTGGCAGGAACCGCTGGTCGGGCCGATGCGGACGTGGATAGTCTGGTATTTCCTCTGCTCGGTGGCGGCCCGCCAGATCTTCCAGAAGACCCTCGACGTACAGACCACCTCCGTGGGGACCTGACGCTCTCCACCATGCACACCGCACGTTACGGGCTGGACTCCCCGCTTTCCGTCGCCGTCTTCGCCGTCGGCGTCCTCCTCGTCGTCCTCGGAACGCTCGGATTCGCGCTCGACAGCGCCCTGTTGGGACCGCTCTCCGGGCCGGGCGTGGGTCTCGACGCCGACCTCGAACTGCTGGGTCTGCTCGCGGGCGTCGGCGCCGTCGTCGGTGGGCGCTCGCGCCGGCGCCATCCCACGCCCGCCGACCCCGTGCCGAACGCGGAGCGCCCCCCGGTCTACGTGACGCGCGCACTCCTCGATACGCTCCTGGAGTTCGCGCGGCGCGCGGAACCCGAGTCGCTGTCGATGGGGTTGACCGCGACGCCCGCCGACCGACTGACCGGCGTCGACGACGCCGTCCCCGAGACGGCGTCGGTCTTCACCCACCTCTATCTCCCCGAGGGACCGAACGCCGTGAGTTCCGTCTTCGGACTCGACCTCCAGACGCCACCGGGGCGCACCGACGGTCGGTTCGTCACCCACCCGCTCTCGGACCTCCGTCTGACCAAGCGCGACGACCTCCACGAAGTCGTCTTCGTCGCCGTGCCGCCGTGGGAGGAGGCGGCGGTTGCGGCGTTCGACCGGAGCGGTCGCCGGTATCCGGTCCGCGTCGTCGACGCCGTCCCGCCCGACGAGTCGGTGCCGGACGCCGATTCGGACTCGCCGTCCGACGCCGAGTCGCCGTCTGCGCCGTCGTAATCCGTCCGACACGGGTCGGCCCGTGGTCGGCGTGACGCGCCGGTCGAGAACCACGCTCTATATACGACCGTAGCGGATTTCTCGTACTACGGATGTCCACGCAGTGGGGAACCGTCGCACGCGACCTCGGCCGGATGCTGCAGGCGCTCTCGGGGATGATGTTCGTCTCCGTGGTCGTCCCCGTCGTCTGGGGCGAGTATTACGCCGTGCCGGCTCTCGTCCTCGCCGGTCTCCTCCCCTTTGCCGTCGGGCGCTCGCTCTCGTGGCGCTACCGGGACGCCCCCGCGACCGGAAAACTCCACGGGATGATGATAGCGGCCACCGGGTGGCTTCTGGTCGGCGCCTTCGGTTCGCTTCCCTTCCTGTTCGTCTCGTGGACCGTCGCGCTCGACCCCTCGGTGCTCGCCGCGCCGCAGATGACGTCGACGCTGGCGGCGTTCCAGAACCCGCTCAACGGCTTCTTCGAGTCGATGAGCGGCTTCACCGGCACCGGTCTCACCATGGCCGCCCACGAGAACGTCCTGCCGGCGACCCTCCAGTGGTGGCGCTCGTTCATCGAGTGGGTCGGCGGCGTGGGCGTCATCGTCCTCACGACGGCCATCCTCGCCCGGCCGGGGAGCGGGTCGCTCACCCTCTACGAGAGCGAGGCGCGCTCCGAGAAGATACACCCGAGCGTCGTCTCCACCGTCCGCACCATCTGGTGGATATTCATCCTCTTTACGTTCCTCTCGATACTCGTCCTCTGGCTGGCGGGGATGCCCCTGTGGGACGCCATCAACCACGCCATGACCGGGCTGGCGACCGGGGGATTCAGCGTCACCGACCACAGCATCGCTACCTACCACAGCGCACTCGTCGACTTCGCGGTCATCCCCGTGATGGTACTGGGGAGCATCGCCTTCCCGGTTCACTACCTCATGTTACAGGGCGACCTGAAGAACCTCTACACCGACGCCCAGACCCGCTGGGTGTTCGGCTTCTTCGGTCTCGGCACCCTCGGTCTCGCGGTGACGTTGCTCGGCAACGGCACCTACGAGTCGGCGTTCGAGGCGGTCAGATACGGCGCCTTCCAGTTCGTCTCCGCCGCCTCCTGTACCGGCTTCCAGACCGCCGGCAGTCTCGGCCAGACGTGGTCGCCGGAGGCACAACTGCTCGTCTCGCTCGGGATGGTCGTCGGCGCCGCCGCCGGGTCGACCGTCGGCGGCATCAAACTCGTCCGCGCGCTGACGCTCGTCGAGGGCATCCGGTTTCGCATCCGCGGCGTGTTCTACCCCGAGAGCGCCGTCCGCCACGTCCGCATCGACGGCCGCACGCTCTCGGAGACGGAGGCGGCCCACGAGTTCGAGGAGGCCGCCATCATCGCGTTCCTGTGGGTGGTGTTCCTCCTCGTCGGCGTCTTCGTCTTGCTGGCCGTCCTCCCGTCCGGCCCGTCGGGCTACTCGCTGGCGAACGTCCTCTTCGAGGTGTCGAGCGCACAGGGCAACGTCGGTCTCTCGACGGGCATCACCGGCGCGGCCATGTCGCCGATCATCAAACTGATGCTCACGTTCAACATGTGGATCGGACGGCTCGAAATCATCCCGGTGCTCGTCCTCCTCCGGCGCATCTTCAACGGGGCTGGTCTCTACGCATGACGCCCGAAGAACTCCCCGTCGTCGGCGTCGTCTGTGAGTTCGGCGCCGACGACCATCTGTTCGACCTGCTGGTCCTCGCCGGGCCGCCGGTGATTCTCTATCTCGCAGTCGCGGGACGGTCCGTCCCCTCGGAGGCCGCCGCCGTCCTCTACGTCTGTGCCTTCCTCGGCAACGTCCTCTATCGGGGCCTCGCGCGGTGAGCGGTGCAAAAGAGTTTAGCGTCGAGGGGGGAACCGTCACACCATGTACGCCATCGTCGTCGGTGCCGGGCAGATAGGCATGCCGGTCATCGACATGTTGACCGGCGCGAATCACGACGTCGTCGTGGTCGAACGCGACGACGCCGTCGCGGACGCGGTGGGTCGGGCCCACGACTGTCTCGTCCTCAACGCCGACGCGACGGTCAAAGAGACCCTCGAGGACGCCGGCGCCGAACAGGCCGACGCCATCATCTGCACCACCGACGAGGACGCGACCAACATGATGGTGCTGTTGCTGGCACAGGAACTCGACATCCCCTCGCTGGTGTCGGTGGTCCAGAACCCCGAACACATGACGCTGTTCCGGCGCATCGGCGCCAACGTCATCGAGAACCCCCAGCGACTCATCGCCGAGTATCTGGTCCGCGCGGTCCAGCGCCCCTCGGTGAAGGACTTCATGCATCTGGCCGGCGACGCCGAGGTGTTCGAGATAACCGTCACCGAGGGGGCACCGCTCGCGGAAGTCGAACTGCAGGCGGCCGGCGACCGGAACCTCATCGGCGACGACGTCCTAGTGGTCGCCATCGAACGCGACGGCGACGTCATCACGCCGCGGGGCGACACCGCCATCCACGCGGGCGACCTGCTGACGGTCTTCTCCCGCGAGGGGATGACCGGCGACGTGATGGAGCAGTTCACCGGGTCGCGCAACGGGTCGACGGGCGTGCGAGACATATAAGACGCCGGCCCACGGAGAGGGGGTATGGGAGAGCCATCCGGCACGCCGAGTCCGCCGGCCGACCTCCCGACACACGTCGTCGAGACGTTGGACGGGTTGAGCGCCCACGACCTCCGGGAGGCGATGCTCTACGCACAGGACCTCCTGCGGTCGCGCGAGGCGCCGTCGGCCGAGATAACGGCGGGACCGGGCGAGGAAATCGTCGACGTCGTGGAGCGTCCGGGCTACGTCGAGGTGGTGAAACGCCAACCCTGTGGCGCCGGCTGTGCGGACTGTCCGCACGGTCCCTACGTCTATCACGTCACGCGCGAGCGACGCCCGGACGGGTCGACGCGCCGCCACTGGACGCTCGTCGGGCGGCGGGTCGCCACCGCGCCCGACGCCGAGTGATAGTGTTTATTGTGAGTCACGACCGCCGGTAGCCCCGGAACCAGCGCGTTACCTGCGACGTGATGCCGAGGTCGCGTTTCGCCATGATGACGGTGTTTTTCGCCCGGCGCCCGACCTCCTCGGGGATGGCGCCGAAGACGAGTTGCTGGAGGAGTCCCTCGCGGGAGGCGCCGATGACCGTCACGTCGTGGTCGGCCGAGCGCTCGACGATTTCGCCGACCACGTCGTCGCTCTCGACGGCGAGCGTCTCGGCGTCGACGTCTTCGAGCACCGACGCCGTCGAGTCGAGGATGCGCTCGGTGGTCTCGGAGTCGCCCTCGCCGGGACCGGCGACGTAGAGTACGTTCACCCGTGCGTCGTTCGACCGCGCGATGGCGCGCGCGATTTCGGCGGCGAACTCGGCGTGGGGACCGCCGGCCGTCGGGACGAGGATGGACTCGACCGGGCCGGTCGGACCGATGCGCTCGACGAGGACGTCACAGCCCGCCTGCGTCACCACGCGGTCGACGTTGCTCCCGAGGGCGACGTCTCGCCGGCGCCCGCGCCCGCGCCACCCGAGCAAGACGACGTCCGAGTCGTCGGCCTCGACGGTGTTGAGGATGGCCTTCGAGACGTCGTGGCCGATGCGAATCTTTCCGCTGACGGGCACGTCGGGACGGGTCTCCTCGGCGAACTCCAGTGCGGTGTCGAGCACCGCCCGTTCGTTCGAGACGAACTGGCGCCCCTCCGAGAGCGGCGTCTGCTGGGGCACCGTCACGACGCTCATCACCTCGATTTCGGCGTCGCGGTCGTCCGCGACGTCGAAGGCGGTCCGCATCAGTTGCTCGACGCTCTCGGGGTTGGCGATGGGGACGAGCAACCGCTGGTCGCGCTCCGAGGCCGGCGCCTGTTCGGTCGCCACCGTCGGGGTCTCCGCTTCCAGTTTCTCGGCTTCTTTCGGCTCGGAGTAGCCGTAGTAGACGAACAGCCCCACGGCCATCCAGAGGATGGTCGTCACGAGCGCGATGAATCCGTGGGAGTCGGGACCGAGACCCACCTGCAGGCCGAGCGCCGAGAGCAGGAACGGCGTCAACAGGAACTGGAGGACGATGCCCACGAGCGGCGGCCACGGCATGTACGGCACCCGGTAGGTGCGGTCGAGGTCCGGGTGGGTCTTGCGCATCTTGATGACGGTCCAGTTCACCTGCACGAACAGCAGGATGAACATGATGTCGGCGGAGGCGGCGACGGCTTCGATGGGCAGGGTAATCGCCATGACGACGATGAGCACCGCCGAGAGCGCGATGGCGAGGTGGGGCGTGCGCTTCTCGGGGTGGATTTCCGAGAAGAGTTCGGGGAGCGAGCGGTCCCGCCCCATGGCGAACGACACCCGCGACGAGGAGTAGATGGTGGCGTTGAGCGCACTCATCGTCGCGGTCAGACCGGCCAGCAACAGGAGTGGCACGCCGTAGGGGACGAACTGGCCCGCCGCCTCGATGATGCCGAGTTCGCCGAGGTTGCCGAGCAGTTGCCACGTGGGGGCGTTCGGTGGCACGCCAGCGCGCTGGGCGAGTTCGGGCACCACCTGAATGCCTCCGATGGCGGTGAAGGCGACGAGGATGTAGATGGGGACGACGATGGCGAGCGAGTAGAAGACGGCCTTCGGGACGTTCTCGCCCGGATTCACCACCTCCTCGCCCGACTGGACGATTATCTCGTAGCCCTCGAAGGCGATGTAGGTGAAGCCCATCGCGCCGATGACGCCGATGACGCCGTGGGGGGCGAAACTCGGACTGCCGAGGAACTTCTGGGGCCACTGGGGCGTGTTGAACGTCGCGAGGAGACCGAACGCGACGAACAGGCCGAGAATCGACACCTTGATGCCGGTGACGACGACGCCGGCTTTCCCCGTCTCCTCGGCGCCGCGGAAGTTGATGTACGCGAACAGCGCCACCATCAACACGGCGAAGAGTTTGTGCATCAGGTCGGGCGTCAGAAAGCCAAAGAGCGCGAACGAGTGGGTGAGCGACGTGCCGTAGATGACGAACTCGGTGAGGAAGACGCCGAAGGTGACGGCGTAGAGCGAACACGCCACGGCGTGGGCGAACCAGCTCATCCACCCCGCGTAGAAGCCGTTGGGGTCGACGAGCGCCTCCTTGACCCAGAGGTAGCCACCGCCGGCTTCGGGGAACGCCGCCCCGAGTTCCGCGTAGGAGACGGCGGTAAACAGCGCGACGAAGCCGTTGAGGAAGAACGCGAGCGTGAGGGCGGGTCCGGCCAGACCGGCGGCGAACCCGGTGAGGGCGAAGACGCCCGCGCCGATCATCGCTCCGACGCCGATGAACGTGATGTCGAACAGGCTCATGTCCCGCGACAGTTCCGTCTCGACCTCGTCGGTCGATTCCGCCGGGGTCGACTCCTCCGACTCTGCGGTACCGTCGGTCATCGACTGTGGGTTCAGCCACCAGACAGACTAATGTTTCGTTCCCGACGTCGCCGTCCGGTCGGGCGAACGGACGGCGGGTGCCCGGTCGCAAGGTCCCCGAACTGGAACCGCCTCCAATCGCGTCTGTTGTCCCGATATATAAATATTCGTATATGAGTGTGCGTACGTCACGTCAATCGCCCGTATCGACGTCGAAAAATCGGCGACGCGGGCGTACTCCCGAGAGGACCGCCGTCCGGCGGACGCGATAGCTCACCGTCGGCACCGACAGTCGAATCCCTGATGCGAGCGTCCGACGCCCCGAAACGCCTCGTTTCGGTCGTCTCCGTCCTTACTCCCGTGGCTCGGCATCGTGATATATTTCATATACGAATCGGAACCTACCGGCGAGCGTATCGTTTCGTGCGTCGTCCGAACCGCGTCGTCACCCGTCGGTCACCGGCCGGCGAATTTCGATGACGCCGTTGCTCTCGACGACCACGTAGACGCCGTCGTACTCGAAGGTGACGTGGAGGTCCGTGTCGAGGCTCCCGTCGAAGAGGGCGTCGAGGGCGTCGGTGTCGACGCAGTGCTGGAGCGGCGCAATCTCAGTCGGTTCGCGGTCCGTCGCGTCGGCGACGGCGTCGACGAGTGCCATGCTCGGTCGGCCGGACTCCGTCCACCGGTACCGTTCGACCACCCCGTCGAACGGCGCCGACGGCTCCGACTCTCCGTCGTCGTCGGTCATGGATACGACGCCCTGCCGACGTCTGGTGCCCGGGCGTGTGCGTGGTGGTCCATCGGTGGTGTGCCTCTCCCCCTACTACGGGACGAAGCTCCATAATATGTTTGTGATAATTCGAGTGACTGGCTTGTTGACGGCGAACTGCGTCGCGTTCGCGGCACTCTCCGACCGCGGTCGGGGTTCTGCCTCGGATTCGCCCGCATTGGTCCGCGAGCAGACACGTCCGCGACGTCGGAAATGGCACGCGGCCACAGAGAGGTTGGGACCCATCGCCGCGCGCCGGTGGCTACTTGAT
>JBDGTR010000015.1:0-52868 GCA_042216635.1 Haloplanus sp.
TCGCCGTCGGTACTTTCCTTGCATTTGTTCTCTCCGTCGTTCGACCTAGCGTTCCCAAATGGAGACACGTGACGAGTCTGGTCGAGTACGCCCGGTACTCTTGGCTCGCCGGACTCCGCTGGCAGACGTTCACCTGGATGGACACAATCGTCCTCGCTTTCTTCGTGAACCGCACGCTTATCGGCGTCTACGAGGTGTCGTGGAACCTCGCAACCGTACTCGCACTCATCAGCGTCTCGATCCGCCGGACGCTCTTTCCCGAGATGAGCGAACTCGGCGTGACCGAGGATTACGGACGTATCAAACACTACCTCACCGAGGGACTCTCCTTCGCGGGCATCTTTGCGATTCCGGGCTTTTTCGGGGCGCTCGTCGTCGGTCCGCGTCTGCTCTCCATATACGGCCCGGCGTTCCAACGCGGTGCGGTCGTATTATTGGTGTTGATACTGGTTCGCCTCGTCGCAACCTACGAATCGCTGTTTCTAAGCACCCTCAACGCCATAGACCACCCAGATACCACGTTCCGTATCAACGTCTTATTCATCGTCACCAACGTCTCGTTGAACGTCCTGCTCGTCTGGCTGTTCGGCTGGATCGGCGCCGCCGTCGCTAGCCTCGTCGCTATGAGCGTCGCTCTCGTAGCAAATTACATCGCGCTCACCGCACTCATCGGAGCACCGTCGCTCCCGTTCGGCGACATCGTCTATGAAGTCGTTGCCGCCGCCAGCATGGCCTTCGTCCTCCGGGTACTTCTCTCCCGCGTGCCGGCGTCTACGTTTACGACAATACTGCTCGTCGGTTTCGGTGCCGTCGTGTATCTCACCGTGTTGGTCGGCCTCTCGCCGACCGTGCGGGAGAAAGCCGTCTCGCTCGTGTGAGCGGCCGTCACGTGGGATCGCCGGAAGGACGCTGACCGAGGGGTCGATGACCGACGAAACCAGACAACGGTGTCAACGATGGGTAGCGAGGCGTCCGCTCCGGCGACCGCAACACTCAAATTCGACAGTTTCGAAGGGCCGGTGACGAGTTCTTTTACTATGTGTGGAATCGGTGGGAAAATCTCGTTCGACGGGCGTCCTGACCCCGACGTAATCGACCGGATGAACGACTCGATGGTCCACCGGGGACCGAACGCACAGGACGGGTACGCCGACGCCAACGCCGTCCTCGCACACTGTCGATTGAGCATTCTGGATTTGAGCGACGCGGGGCGTCAGCCGATGAGCAATGCCGACGGCACCGTCCAGATCGTCTTCAACGGCGGGATATACAACTACCGCGAACTGCGCTCGGACCTCGACCACTACCGATTCACCTCCGAGACCGATACGGAGGTGTTGCTTCACCTCTACGAAGAGCACGGCGTCAACTGTCTCCAGCATCTCCGTGGGATGTTCGCGTTCGCCATCTGGGACGCCGCCGAGGAACGTCTCTTCCTCGCCCGCGACCGACTCGGACAGAAACCCCTGTTTTACCGCCACGACGACGACGCGTTCTGGTTCGGGTCGACCGTCAAGACGATCCTCGCCGACGACGAGGTCACTGCCGCCCCCGATTACGACGCCCTCGGGTCGTATCTGCGCTACCAGTACGTCCCGAACCCACGGACCGGATTCGAGGGGATTCGCCAACTCGAACCCGCCGAGTACGCCGTCGTCACCGAGGACGGCGTCCGCCGCGAGACGTACTGGTCGCTCTCGTTCGCGGACAAACTGTCCGGGTCGGCCAGTCACGTGGCCGACCGCCTCGCGGAGGAACTCCGCGAGGCGACGCGCCTGCGCATGCGGAGCGACGTCCCCCTCGGCGTCTTCCTCTCGGGGGGCATCGACTCCTCGGTCGTCACCGCACTGATGAGCGACCTGTCGTCTTCGCCGGTCCACACCTACTCCATCGGATTCGGCGAGGAGTCGTACGACGAACTCAACTTCGCGCGCGAGGTGGCGGACGTGTACGGCACCGACCACCACGAATACACGGTCGAACCCGACTCGATGGAGGTCTTTCCCGCGCTGGTTGACCACTACGAGATGCCGTTTGGAGACCCGTCGGCGCTCCCGACCTACTACGTCTCGCAGATCGCCGCCGACGACATCACGGTCGCACTCACGGGCGATGCGGGCGACGAGAACTTCGCTGGATACGACCGCTACACCCGATACAAACTCCTGACGACGCTCAAGCGGGTACCCCGTCCACTTCGACGGGCGGCCGTCGCGGGGTATGACGCGCTCCCGACACCGCTCCGCGAGTGGACGCCCCTCCAGTATCTCGGGCGGGGGACCGAAATCTCGCTCGAAGATGTCGCCGACCTCTATGCCTTCTTCATCTGTCACGCATCGGCGGACGAGGTGCGAGACGTCTTCGACGCCGACGGCACCGTCGACGCCGACGAACTCCGGCGTGCGTTCGCGGCGGCCGACGGTCCGACGTATCTCGACGACGTGATGGCGACGGATATCAGGACGTACCTACCCGACGACCTGTTGGTCAAGGTCGACCGCGCGAGCATGGCCCACTCCCTCGAAGTGCGCTCGCCGTTTCTCGACCACGAGTTCGTGGAGTTCGCGGCGCGCATCCCGGCGAAGTACAAGTGGCGACGCGGCACCCAGAAGTGGATTCTGAAGCGGGCCTTCGAAGAGGCGCTCCCGGAGATGGTCGTCGAGCGGTCGAAACAGGGTTTCGGCGTGCCGGTCACCGAGTGGTTCCGCGGGGAACTGCGACCGGTCGCGGCAGACGCCCTCGACGCTCTCGGCGCACGTCCTCGGTTCGACCGCCGCGGCCTGCGGGCCGTCCTTGACGACCACGTCGCCGAACGCGAGGACAACGGCTACCGACTCTGGGACCTCCTGTTCCTCGAACGCTGGTTCGAACAGTACGTCGACGAGTGACGCCTCGGGAGCTAGCGAGACGCAACACTTGAGTCGTCCGCCGACGGCGAATCGAATAGAGGGAGCATGCACGTCTGTTTCGTCTCGCCGAAGATCTACAACTATCTCGGGACGGGTGCGGAGCGAAACGCGGGCGGAGCCGAGCGTCAACAGTACCTCCTCGCGTGTGAACTCCGCGACCGCGGCCACGACGTCTCCCTACTGACGCGGCAGTACGGCGGCGCGCGATGCGAACGGCGGGAGGGCCTCGACGTCTGGAAGTACGTCCCCGACGTGCGCGGTGCCACCGGTGCCCCGGTGAAGGCGTCGCTCGTCTGGTACGCACTCGCTCGAATCGGCGCCGACGCGTACTACGTTCGCGGCAACGACTTCCTCTCGATGGCGGTGGCGCCGTACTGCCGGGCGACCGACGCCGCGTTCGTCTTCGCGGTGTCGAGCGACGCCGACGTCGAACCGGCGTACCTCTCCCGTTATCACCCGCTCCGACGGCGCGCGTACGTCGCGTCTATCCGCGCCGCCGACGCGGTTGCTTCCCAGACCGACCACCAGCGACGGGTACTGGCGGAGGTCCACGGCATCGACTCGACGGTGCTTGCGAACGGCTACGACCTGCCGCCGGAAGAGACGGTACTGGCACACGACGACCGCGAGTTCGTGCTGTGGGTGGGACGCATGGCCCGCGACCAGAAGCGACCCGAGTTGTATCTCGACCTCGCTCGTTCGCTTCCGTCGGTGTCGTTCGTGATGGTCGGCCCGCCGAACGACGACGAGGAGGCGTACTTCGAGGAGGTCCGCGCCGAGGCGAGCGGCGTCGACAACCTCCGATTCGAGGGATTTGTCCGCCCCGACGAGATGAACGCCTACTACCGGCGGGCGATTGCGCTGGTCAACACCTCGACGTACGAGGGACTGCCCAACGTCTTCTTGGAGGCGTGGCGCTACGCGACGCCGGTCGTCTCGCTCGAATACGACCTCGACGGCGACCTCGATTCGGAACCCATCGGCGTTCGCTCGGGGTCGATGGACCGTCTCGTCAAGGACGTCGCGTCGCTGGCGTCCAACGCCGACCGGCGGGCCGAACTCGGGTGGGGTGGCAGGCGTTATCTCGACCAGCACTACTCTCTGTGCCGCCTCGCCGACCGGTACGAGGACCTGTTCGCGGGCGTCGTCGGCGACTGAGCGAGGTGGGGCGGTCGCGGGCTGGCGCCTGCTGGTCCAGCGGAACGAAGCCTATTTGCCGGTGGCACTCCACCTCTCGGAAGTCGATGGCGGACGACGGCGATATTCGCGCGTTACACCTCGTGACGGCCCGGGAGGTATTCTTCACCCAGCAGATAGAGACGCTCGAATCCAAGGGCGTCGACTGTACCGTCCTCGTCGTACCGGGCGAAGACCAGATAGATGGCGCGATGGGCCAAGGGCGTGGCGTCCGCGAGTATCTACAGTTCTTCCCGATGGTCCGCCGGGAACTCCGGCGCGCCGAGTACGACCTGATTCACGCTAACTACGGCCTGACTGCGCCGTACGCCGTGACCCAGCGTCGGTTGCCGGTGTTGCTCACGCTCTGGGGGTCGGATGTCGTCGGCTTCGACGGTCTGGTCACCAAGGCCTGCGCGTGGCGGGCCGACGCCATCACCGTTCGGAGCGCGGAGATGCGGACGTTGCTCGGGCGCGACGCCCACATCGTCCCGAGCGGCATCGATATGGAGACGTTCCGACCCATCGACCGCACCGACGCCCGCGACCGCGTCGGGTGGGGCGCCGAGGGGACGAACGTCTTGTTTCCCTACTCGCCGGACTACGAGCGCAAGAACTACCCATTGGCCCGGCACGTCGTCGACGCCGTCGCCGACCGGACGGGCATCGACGCGACGTTGCGGACGATTTCGGGCGTCCCCCATGACGAGGTGCCGTACTACATGAACGCGGCAGACGCAGTCCTGTTGACGTCGCGCCACGAGGGGTCGCCGAACACGGTCAAGGAGGCGATGGCCTGTAACGTGCCCGTGGTGTCGACGGACGTCGGCGACGTGAGAGAACGACTAGCCGACGTGTCCGTCGGCGGCGTCGGCGACTCCGAGGACGAACTGGTCGACCTGCTAGCGGAGGTTCTACGGGCCGGCGACCGGTCGGACGGTCGTCGTGCCGTCGCGGAAGTGAGTTGGGACCGTATCGGGACCCGTCTGATCGACATCTACCGGTCGCTCCTCGACGAGACGTGAGACCGGACGGCGTCGGGGAAGGACCCACCGACGGCCGTCGAAAGCGAACACACTTAACACCGGCCACTGTTGGTCGCATCAATGTGTGGCATCGCCGGGATGCTGGGGACGGCCGATACGCGCCGTCTCGGTCGCATGCTCTCCTCCATCGTTCATCGCGGCCCGGACGACGAGGGTCGGTTCGTCGACGAGGGAGACGGCGTCGCTATGGGGGCGCGCCGACTCTCCATCGTTGACCTGTCGAACGGGTCTCAGCCGATGAGCAACGAGGATGGAACGGTGACCGTCGCGTTCAACGGCGAAATCTACAACCACGAGGCGTTGCGTGCCGAATTAGAGACCGAGGGACACTGCTTTCGAACGAACTGCGACACCGAGGTATTGGTTCACCTCTGGGAGGAAGACGGCGTCGACATGCCCACCCGTCTGGAAGGCATGTTCGCCTTCTCCATCTGGGACAGCGACGCCGAGACGTTGTTTCTCTGCCGCGACCGCCTCGGCATCAAACCGCTGTTCGTCCACCGGGGGGTGGACGAACTGGTCTGGGGGAGCGAAGTTGCGGCCATACTGGCCGCCGGCGTCGACGCCTCGGTCGACCCTCGGTCGCTCTACCGGTATTTCTCCTTCCGGTATACGCCCCAACCGGATACGCTGTTGGACTCGGTCGAGAAACTTCCACCGGGGCACTCGCTGACGGTCCGAGATGGCGAGGCAGTCCGCCGACAGTATTGGCGCCTCGACCAGCGACCGACCACCGGGTCGCTCGACGACGTCGCTTCGCGGGTCCGCGACAGATTGGAGGCGAGCGTTCGGAAACGGCTGATGGGCGACGTGCCCGTGGGGGCGTTCCTCTCTGGCGGACTGGATTCCAGCGCCGTCGTCGGACTGATGTCCCAAGTGGTCGACGACGTTCGGACGTACTCCATCGGATTCGACGACGAATCGGTCGACGAGAGCGGCGCGGCGCAGTTCGTCGCCGACGAGTTCGGCACCGACCACACCGAAGTCAGAGTCGACCTCTCCTCGATGGAGGCGTTCGGCGACGTGATTCGGCGGTACGGCGAACCGCTCGCGGACCCGGCGACGTTGCCGACGCTCCTCCTCGCCGAACGCGCCAGCCGGGACCTCAAGGTGGTGTTGACCGGCGAGGGCGCCGACGAACTGTTCGGCGGGTACGGCCGCTACCGCCGGGTCTCGAACCACCAACCGGTGGTCGAGCGGGTGCCGGGGCCTCTCCTCGACGCCGTCGGGACCGTCGGCGCCCACGCCGGGAGGTACGGCAAATACTTCAGATACCTCTCGTCGCTCGGAGACGAGGGGACGGCCGTCGTCGAAGACGCGCGGTGGTACGAGGACCCCCCGGAGACGTATCTCGACGGCGTTCCGGTCGACGACTTCGAGGATATCAAAGCGGCTATCGACGACCGGGACGACCAGCTGAAACGCATGGAGGCGTTCGACGTTCGGTATCGCCTTCCGGACCACCTGCTGTATAAGGTCGACCACACCACGATGGCGGCCTCCATCGAGGCTCGCGTGCCGTATCTCGACCACGGCATCGTCGAGTTGATGGCGGGGGTTCCCAAGCGGACGAAACTCGACGCCGGGGCGTACAAACCCGTCCTCCGGCGAGCCGTCGACGACGTCGTCCCCGACCGCGTGCTCGACCGGAGCAAACACGGCTTTACCGTGCCCGTCGGGGAGTGGTTCAAGGAAGGCCACGAGGTCATCGAGGCGTGGTTGACCGAGGAGAATCTCGCCCGGACGCCGCACCTCGACGCCGGTACGGTCCTCGACATGTGGGAGCGCCACCGGCGCGAACGGCGGGAGTATCGGATGCCGTTGTGGAAGTGCCTCAACTACGTCGCGTGGTATCACACCCACCTGCTCGACCGGTGAGCGCGGTCTACCAGTAGAATTATACAAACACCGGCGCGAAGGGGCCAGCATGCAAGCAGTCGTACTCGCCGCCGGCGAGGGCACCCGTCTCCACCCCCTCACCGAGGACAAACCCAAGGGGATGGTCGAAGTCGCGGGCGAACCCCTCCTCACGCACTGCTTCGAGCGACTGGTCGAACTCGGCGCGGAGGAACTCGTCGTCGTCGTCGGCTACCGCAAACAGGACGTCATCAGCCACTACGGCGACGAGTTCCGTGGCGTCCCCATCACCTACACCCACCAGCGCGAACAGAAGGGGTTGGCCCACGCCCTCCTGACGGTCGAAGAACACGTCGACGACGACTTCATGCTGATGCTCGGCGACAACGTCTTCGACGCCAACCTCGCGGACGTGGTGAAACGCCAGCGTGAGGACCGCGCGGACGCCGCCTTCCTCGTCGAGGAGGTGCCGTGGGAGGAGGCGAGTCGCTACGGCGTCTGCGTCACCAACGACTACGGCGAAATCGTCGAGGTGGTGGAAAAGCCCGACGACCCGCCCTCGAATCTGGTGATGACCGGCTTTTACACCTTCACGCCCGCCATCTTCCACGCCTGTCACCTCGTCCAGCCATCCAATCGCGGCGAGTTCGAAATCAGCGAGGCCATCGACCTGCTCATCCGCTCGGGTCGCACTATCGACGCCATCCGCATCGACGGCTGGCGGATAGACGTGGGCTACCCCGAGGACCGCGACGAGGCCGAACGACGGTTAGAGGGACGGACGCCGGACGCGTCCGAGAGGTGACTCGCGGCGACGGCGCTCGAACACGACGCCGAACTCGTCACGGGCGACGCCGACTCCGAGACGGGTCCAGACCTCCGCGGCCGGACGTACTGACCCGAGTTACGCCTCCTCTTCGACGGTCTGGACCTTCTCCAGCAGACCGGGGGTCACGAGCGCGTAGAGGTAGCCCAACCCCACCGCGCCGGTGAAGACGAAGATGACGAGTATCTGGAGGACGGCCGCCACGGAGGGGTTCGTCGTCAGTCCCTTCAGCCGACCGGGGACGCGTTCGGCCAGCAGGTAGGCCAGATAGTCGTTCTTGTCGCCGGCGTTGTCGGGGTAGAGCAGGTCCATCACGCGCTTCGAATACCCCTGCCAGAACGACCGGGCGACCAGCCACCGGAACTCGCCGCGGTAGTCGAACAGTTTGTGGTCGACCACGGCGTCGTCGGCGTAGACGACGCCCTTGCCCGTCTCCTCGGCGATGCGGATGCAGACGGGGGCTTCGTGGGCCTGGATGTGTTTGTCGCCGCGGCGGCCGGTGTGGGTGTCGTAGCCGCCGGCCTCCAGAAAGACGTCACGGCGGTAGGAGATGTTCGACCCGTAGGTGTTGCGCACCTCCTCGCCGTCCGTGGCGAAGCCGGGTTCGACACAGCCGACCAGCCAGTAGAACTCCGCCGGGAACCACGCGGGTCGGGTGGTCTGCCAGTCCGGCCGGACGTCGCCGCCGACGGCGACGGCGTCGGTCGCTTCGTAGACGTCGACCAGACGGCGAATCCAGTCCTCGTGGGCGACGGCGTCGTCGTCTATCATCGCCACCACGTCGCCCGAGGCCAACTCCGCGCCCTTCGTCCGGGAGTAGGAGATGCCGCGGTTTTCCTCGTTGCAGTGACAGACGACGCCGTCGAGTCCACAGAAGTCGGCGCGCACGCGCTCGTAGACGGCCTCGTTGCCGTCGACGACGAGGACGACTTCCAGCGGGTCGTAGCGCTGGTCGAGGACGCTCTCGACCGTCTCCGAGAAGGAGTCGTAGCGGTCCATCGAGTAGGTACAGACGACGACCGACGCCTTCATCGGTCGGCCTTTCCGGCGAGCCGCGAATAAGCGTTTCCGTTGTGGGCGCGCTGTCCGCCCGCTGTGGGGCGATAGCGGTCGTTCATACCGATTTCGGCCGTCAGTAGATAACAAAGTTTATGGCCGTAATCCAAGTCCGTTCCGCCAATGAGCGACGAGCAGAGACAGGAGTCTTCCTCCCTCGTGAGCGAGGAGGCTTCCTCCGTCGTAGACCTCTTTTTCGACTGGTATCACGTCCCCGCTCTTGCCCTCGTCGTCGCGGTGATGATGGCGATACGTCTCGAATCGTACGACGCGTTCATCAGGCACGGGCAGGTGTACTTCGCCGGCAACGACGCGTGGTATCACCTCCGGCAGGTGCGCTATACGGTCGGCCACTGGCCCTTCACCATGCCGTTCGACCCGATGACCAACTTCCCGTACGGGACCAACGCGGGCCAGTTCGGCACCCTCTACGACCAGCTAGTCGCCACCGTCGCACTGGTCGTCGGTCTCGGGAGTCCCTCCCCGCAACTGGTCGCCAAGGTGCTCCTCGTCGCGCCGCCGGTGTTCGGGGCGCTGGTCGCCGTTCCGGTCTACTACATCGGCGAGCGCCTCGGCGGGCGCGTCAGCGGTCTCTTCGGCGCCGCCGTCCTGATGCTCCTCCCCGGCACCTTCCTCCAGCGCGGCCTCGTCGGCTTCGCCGACCACAACGTCGTCGAACCGCTGTTCCAGACGCTGGCCGTCCTCGGCCTGATGGTCGCCATCTCCGTCGCCCAGCGCGAGAAACCCGTCTGGGAACTAATCGAGGACCGCGACTTCGAGGCGCTTCGCACGCCACTCAAGTGGAGCGCCCTCGCCGGCGTCGGCGTCGCCCTCTACATGTGGGTGTGGCCCCCGGGCGTCCTGCTGGTGGGCGTCTTCGGCACCTACCTCGTCTACCAGCTCGTCTCCGACTACGTCAACGGCGGGTCGCCCGAACCCGTCGCGTTCGCCGCCGTCGTCGCCATGGTCGTGGCGGGGCTCCTGATGTTCGTCCCGTTCGATACGGTGGGCTTCAGCACGACCGACTTCTCCCTGCTCCAGCCGACCATCTCCTTCGGCGTCGCCGCCGGCGCCGCGTTCATGGCGGGTCTCGCGCGCCTGTGGGACGACGCCGACGTCGACCGCATCTACTACCCGGTGGGCGTCGTCGGCATCATCGCCGTCGGCGTCGGTCTCGTCTCCGTCGCCCTGCCGAGTCTGTTCGGCACCGTCGTCCACAACTCGCTCCGGTTCATCGGCTTCAGCGCCGGCGCCGCGACGCGGACCATCTCGGAGGCCCAGCCGTATCTCGCGCCCGACACCCTTCGGCGGCTGTCGATGTCGGAGACCCAGCGCATCCTCTCGGATTACGGCTTTACGTTCTTCACGGGCGTCGCCGCCGCCATCTGGCTGGTCGCGGCGCCGCTGGTCCGCGACGGCGACACCCGTCGCGTCGGCTTCGCCGTCGGGTCGCTCGTGCTCGTCGGACTCCTCTACGTCCTGCCGGGACCGTTCACGACGCTCGCGGACTCCCTCGGCACCGTCTCGGAACTCGTCGGCGTCGCGCTCATCGCGCTCATCCTCTTCGGCGCCGTCCTCCAGCACCGCTACGAGGGCGAACGCCTGTTCGTGCTCATCTGGGCGGCCTTTATCACCTCGGCGGCGTTCACGCAGGTCCGGTTCAACTACTACCTCGCGCCCGTCGTCGCCGTGATGAACGCCTACCTCCTCGGGGTCGTCATCGACTACCTCGGCCTCCGTCTCCCCTCGGCCGAGGCCGTCCGCGACGTCGAAGGCTATCAGATACTCGCCGTCCTCGCGGTGGTGATGCTCGTGATAACGCCGGTGTTGATCGTGCCGATGAGCGTCCGCAACACCGGCCGGGCCTCGTTCGATAAGAGCACGACCGCGTGGAAGGCCGGTCAGCAGAACGGTCCCGGCGCGATAACCGAGTGGGACGGGAGCCTCCGGTGGATGCGCCGGCAGACGCCCGCGCCCGGGACGCTCGGCGGTGCCAACAACCGGATGGACCCCTACGGCACCTACAAACTGACCGACGACTACCAGTATCCCGAAGGCGCCTACGGCGTCCAGTCGTGGTGGGACTACGGCCACTGGATAACCGTTCGCGGCGAGCGCATCCCGAACGCCAACCCGTTCCAGCAGGGCGCGACCGACGCCGCGAACTACCTGCTCGCTGCCAACGAATCCTCCGCTCAGCAGGCCCTCGGCGACCGCGCGACCGAGGCCGGCGGCACGCGGTACGTGATGGTCGACTGGCAGATGGTCAACCCGCGCTCGAAGTTCGGCGCACCCGTCGTCTGGTACGACCGTTCGAACGTCTCCCAGAGCGACTTCTACCGGGTGGTCTACTCCGAGAACCTCCGGGGCAACACCTACCTGCGCACTCAGCGGTATTACGACAGCCTGATGGTGCGTCTCTACGCCTACCACGGGAGTGCGATGGAGCCCCAACCCGTCGTGGTGGACTGGGAGCCACGGACGTACCAGCTCGGCAACCGGCAGGTGACCGTTCGCGGCCCGCCGCGCGGGAACAGTTCCCTCGTCAAACAGTTCGACAACATGTCCGCCGCGCGCAACTACACCGAACAGGACCCCACCTCCCAGATCGGCGGCATCGGTGACTATCCCACCGAACGGGTGCCCGCGCTCGAACATTACCGGCTGGTGAAGGTGAGCAACTCGTCGGCCAACCGCTCGGCGTCGTACCAACAGGGCGCCCGGTACACTTTCGCTACGACCGGCGTGCCGCCGCGGGCCCAGACGGTCCACACCCCCTCGTGGGTGAAGACCTTCGAACACGTCCCCGGCGCGACCGTCACCGGCGACGGCCTGCCCGCGAACACGACCGTCCGGGCGACGGTGCCGATGCGCGTCCCGACGACCAACGAGACGTTCACCTACCGCCAGAAGGTCACGACGAACGAGAACGGCGAGTTCACCATGACGCTCCCGTACTCGACGACGGGGTACGACCAGTACGGCCCGAAGAACGGCTACACCAACGTCAGCGTCCGCGCGACCGGGCCGTACACCATCGAGACGCCCATCGTCAAGTACAACGGCTCCATCACGCAGATGCGCTCGAACGTGAGCGTGAGCGAGGGGCGCGTCAACGGCGACGTCGCGGGCGCAAAGCAGGTCGAACTCGAACACCACAACCCGTTCGAGAACCTCAACATCGGGAACGTCACCAGCGGCGGCGGCAACAACTCGAGTTCGCTGTCGGCGCCCCGGTCGGTGACGAGCAGTGACGGGGGGTCCGCGTCGTCGGCGCCGTCGCTCACGTCGCCCTCCTCGCAGTCGCCCACGTCGCCGACCACGCCCACCTCGCCCGCGACGTCGTCGCCGTCGCTGACGACCGACCGGCGCGTCGCCGTCAGGGACTGACGCGCGGATGCGGCGACGACTCCGCCCGTGGCTCGTGGTCTACGCGAAGGGCGTCTGCATGGGCGCCGCCGACGCCGTCCCCGGCGTCTCCGGCGGCACCATCGCGCTCATCGTCGGCATCTACGAGCGACTCATCGGCGCGGTGACCGCCATCACGCCCGGACGGGTTCGGCGCGTCCTCGCGGCGGTTCGACCGGCCAACCGCGCCGACGCGCGCGACGCCGTCCGCGAGATGGACGGCGCCTTCTTGCTGTCGCTCGGGAGCGGCATCGTCACCGCCGTCGTCGTCGTGACCCGCGCCCTCGACGTCGCCATCGACGCGGCGCCCGTCCTCACCTTCGGCGCCTTCTTCGGTCTCATCGCCGCCTCCGCCGTCGTGCTCCGCCACGAGGTGTCGCTGGACACGCCCGGGCGCGTCGGCGCCGCCGTCGCGGGGTTCACCCTCGCGTTCGTCGCCTCCGGGCGCGTCGCCGCCGCCCTCGATTCGGGCCTCCTCGTCACCGCCCTCGTCGGCGCCGTCGCCATCAGCGCGATGGTCCTCCCGGGCATCTCCGGGTCGCTCATCCTCGTCGTCCTCGGACAGTACGAGTTTCTGGTGGGTCGCCTGCGCGCGTTCGTCGACGCCGCGGCCGCCCTCGCCACCGGCGGGTCCGTGCGCGCACTCCTCGACCCCGGCACCACCGTCGTCGCGTTCGTCTGTGGCGCCGTCGTCGGTCTCTTCACCGTCACGCACGCCGTCCGCTGGGCGCTCTCGACGTACCGACGGGCGACGCTCACCTTCCTCGTCTGTCTCATCGTCGGCGCACTCCGCGCGCCGGTGGTGAAAACCGGGGAGAAACTGGCGGCGGCCGGCCGCGTCTGGACGGTCGAGACTATCGTCGCCTTCGCACTCGCCGCCCTCGTCGGCGGCGCACTCGTCGCACTGGTCGAGCGCTACACCGACGGTATCGACTACTGACCGCTTACTGACCGCTCACTCGCCGCGCGGGACCGCGAGGTTGCGGACGTCGCTCCCGCACTCGGGACACGCGGGCAGTCGCTTCTCGCTCGTCTCGCGGTAGCCACACGCCACGCACTCGTAGTAGCCACGCTTCGGACTGTACGGGTCGATGCCGTTTCGGTTCATCTTGTTACACGTGTACACACAGCACGGGTTTCAATGTTGTCTTTCGGTAGCGATGGTCCGGCATCGCGGGGTCGTCAGGCCTCCCAGCGCGCGACACAGAGGAACGTCTCCGGGCGGGTCTCGGCGCGTTCGACCGCGAACCCCGCCGACTGGAGCATCTCGACCGCGTCGTCGAGACCGTAGGTCTCCGCGCGGTCCGGTCCGGCCTCCGCGTCGCCGCGACGGTCCCAGTCCACGGTGACGAGTCGGCCACCCGGTCGGAGCACCCGCGCCACCTCCGCGACGGACGCCGCCTCGGCGAACTCGTGGAACGTCATCGTCGAGAACGCACAGTCGAGACCGTCGTCGGCGAAAGGCAGGTCCGTCACGTCCGCCGCCACGAGCGAGACGTTCTCGGGGACGCCCTTCTCGCGGTAGTGGTCGTGCATCGTCGCCTGCACGTCGACGGCGTAGAGGCGGTCGACGTGGGGCGCGAGGTAGTCGGTGAAAAAGCCCGTTCCGCTCCCGAGGTCCGCGAGCGTCATCCCCGCGTGCGGGGCGACCAGCGAGTGGAGTTCCTCGCGCGAGCAGAATCGATACCGGACGGCGGCGTCTTCGAGCGCGTCGGCCCGGTCGCTGTCGAAGGTGTGAAAGCCCATATCCGGCCCACTCGGGCCACCGACAAATAGTCGCCCGTCGAGGGGCGGGGTCGCGGACCGGCGCTCGGTCCCGACCGACGCGTCTCTCGACGCGCTGTGTCGTTCAGACCGTCTTCCACGCGCCCCTGATGTCCGACCGCGACATGTCCGCGTCGTGGGTCTTCTGGGCGTTTTCCTGGACGAACTCGATGAGTTCGTCCTCGTTTTCCGAGCGAATCATGAAGTCGCAGTCGTAGCCGGCGTCGCGGCAGGCGATCTCTTTTGCCATGTGGGTTGAACCTCCACCCGGGAGGAGTGTCGCTCGTGGCTTTGTTATGACCCCGTTAGCCCGCAGACGGCGAGCGTACCGCTCGGAAAGGCCGCCTTATTCGCCCGACTGCGACGCCTCCGCGCCGAACGGGGCGGGAGTAAGGCCACCGCCGGTCGGGTACGTTCGGATTACTCCTCGTGGACCGCGTCGTGGAGTTCCCGCGCCTCCTCGACCGTCGCGGTCACCCACTCGTCGGCGCCGTCGAGTTTTATCTGGACCATCCCCTCGGGGATGTCCGCGTCGACGGTCCGTGCGTGTTCCGTGACGAGGTGTTCGGCGTACTGCGTCCACGCCGCGCGGTCGGAGGGCGCGATGGCCCGCCACGAACAGTCCGGGTGCGAACAGCGCATCGTACCTTGCATTTGCAGGTGGGGTATATGACCGTTGTCTTCGGTCACGACGGTCGGAGTCGGTCTCATTCCGCCGCTCACCGCGTCGCGCCGACCCAGTTAGGATTATATTCCCCGCCGGTTCTAGGGCGTCTATGCCCGTCACCATCCGCAGACCGACCGACCGTCGCTGCGAGCGGTGCGGTCGGCACGAACGCTGGAACGACGCGTCGAGTACGTGGCGCATCGCCGTCGAGGACGGCGAACGGGTCGTCGGCAACGTCTACTGCCTCCACGACTGGGACATCAACGGCACCTTCGTCCCCATCGAGGAGGAACTCGACTCGGCCGACGCCTGATAGTGTTCATTGTGAGTCACTCCCGCCGGTTCGCCGCCCCGGTCCGGCGGACCGGCGGTAAACGGTCTCAATAAACACTGTGATGCCCACCGCGTACGTCACCGCCCCGCCGGACGACGCCCGGTCGATTGCGCGGACGCTCGTCGACGAGCGACTGGCCGCCTGCGTCAACGTCGTCCCCTGTTTCTCCGTCTACCGCTGGGGGGACGACGTCCACGAGGACGACGAGGCGATTCTGCTGGCGAAGACCACCGCCGCGCGCTATCCGGACCTCGAAGCCCGCGTCCTCGAAGCCCACCCCTCCGACGTGCCCTGCGTCGAACGCGTCGAGGTGGCCGACGCCACCGACGCCTTCGCGGCGTGGTGTACCGACGCCGTTGAGTGAGAGGGTATCGTCGCCACCCGGACCGAGTCGGTCCGTCTCCCGACCCACGTGGAACGGTTCCGAGAGGCGCCGCGACGAACGCCGACGACACCCCCCTCTGGGTCGCCCTACGCCTCGCCCGCCCGTATCGCATCCAGGGCTTCGAGCGTTCCCGCCGCGTACGACCCCTCGGTAACGTGGTCGGCGGCGGCCCGCGCCGTCTCGTCCGCGTTCGCCACCGCGTAGGACTCCCCCACCACCTCGAACGTCGAGACGTCGTTCTCGCTGTCGCCGATTGCGACGAATCGCTCGGGGTCGACGCCGAGCGTCGCCGCCACCGCCCGGAGACCCTGCCCTTTCGAGACGTCGGGCGTCGTCAGGTGGTAGGCGAAGCCGGTGTCGACGACCCGGAGGTCGAACTCGTCGGCGACTTCCCGGAGGAGGCGTTCGTCGGCGTCGAGGCTCACCGCCACCTCCGTCTCGCGCCAGCGGTTGACCGTGTCGGTCTCGCCCCACCCGAGGTCACCCCCGCGCGCGACGAACTCGGCGGCGGCCTCGCGGGTTCGTTCGCCGTCGACGGTGACGGTCACCTCGTCGTCGGCGTAGACGACGCCGCCGTGTTCGGCGACGACGCGTTCGGGTAGGCCGACGAAGTGACACAGCGCAACCGGGTAAGGGAAGGCCTTCCCCGTGGCCACCACGACCGGGGCGTCCCACGACCGGAGCGGTTCGAACGTCCGCGGGTCGATGCGCGCGGACGCGTCCGTCAGCGTGCCGTCGACGTCGAGAGCGAGCGGCGGAACCATACCGCCACCGCCGGGCCGGCGCACTATAGTGATTGTCGTCGGCGTTCGGCCGTCCCGCACGAGACGTCACCGCTCCCGCCCGACGGCCCGCGACGCTCACTCCGCGTCACCGTCTCGCCCCCGGTCTCGCGTCACCGTCTCGCCCGGTCCCGTCCGCGCGTTGGACCCCAGCACTACGCCCGCGTTCAGCGCCGTGTCGATGCCCGTCTTCGCGCCGTCGCCGACGACGACGCCGAACTTCCGGCGACCCGTCGAGGTGGTCTCGCCGTTCACCCGCACGCGCACGTCGGCGCCGTCGTGCCGGAGGTTCGCCACCGTCGTCCCCGCGCCGAAGTTGACGGTCCGCCCGAGGACGCTGTCGCCGACGTACGAGAGGTGACCCACCGTCGCGCCCGCCATGAGGACGCTGTTTTTCACCTCGACGGCGTGGCCGACCTTCGCCCCCTCGCCGACCAGCGCCGCCCCCCTGACGTAGGCGTTCGGGCCGACCGACGCGTCGCGGCGAATCAGTGCCGGTCCCTCCACGACGACGCCGGCGTCGACGTGTGCGCCCGCCTCCACGACGACCGACCCCCGGAGGTCGGCGTCGGGGTGGACCTCGCCGTCGATTCGACGCTCCAGTTCGCCGAGCGCCCACTCGTTGGCGGCGAGGAGGTCCCACGGCCGCCCCACGTCGAGCCACCGGTCGACGGCGACGGGCGTCACCGCCCGTTCCTCACAGACCCGCGCGAGGACGTCCATGAGTTCGCACTCGCCGCGTTCGCTCTCGCCGACGTCGAGCCACGCCCGCGCCTCGGCGGGGAAGACGTACGCCCCGGCGTTGACGAGGTTCGAGGCGGGGTTCGCGGGCTTTTCCACCACGCCGACGACGCGCCCGTCCGCCACGTCGAGGACGCCGTACTGTTCGGGGTCGTCGACGCGGGCGGCGCCGACGGCGGGTCCCGACTCGTAGAGGCGGGCGAGCGACGCCTCGTCGTAACAGACGTCGCCGTTGAGGACTGCGAAGGGCGCGTCGTCGAGAGCGCCGGCGTCGCGGGCGACGCGGACGGCGTCGGCGGTGCCGCGCCGGGTGGACTGCGTGACGAACTCGACGGGGACCGGCGCCTCGGCGAGTGCCGCGCGGACGGCGTCGGCACCCTCGCCCACGACGACGACGGCGCGACTCGCCCCCGCCCGCGCCGCCGTGGCGACGACGCGTTCGACGAGCGTGCGGTCCGCGACGGGGAGCGTCGGCTTCGGGCGCGCGTCGGTCAACGGGCGCATGCGCGTGCCTCCCCCGGCCGCGAGGACGACGGTCTGCATGGGGAGTAGGTCGGCGACGGCGGGCAAAGGGGCTGCGGCGTCGTCGTCTCGCTCCGGTCTCGCTCCGGCACCTCACTCCACGGTGACGCTCTTGGCGAGGTTGCGGGGTTTGTCGATGGGGCGGTTCAGCCGCGCGGCGGTGTGGTACGCGACGAGTTGGAGTTGGACGTTCGCCAGCAAGGGAGCGGTGCGCTCGTGGGTCGAGGGGACCGAGAGGACGTGGTCGGCGTAGCGGCCGGCCTCGCTCTCGCCGTCGGTGACGGCGACCACCGGCGCGTCGCGCGCTTCGACCTCCTTGACGTTGCCGACGGTCTTTCGCGCCTGCACGTCGCCGCCGGTGACGACGGCGAACACGGGCGTCTCGGCCGTCACGAGCGCCAGCGGGCCGTGTTTCAACTCCCCGGCCGGGAACCCCTCGGCGTGTTCGTAGGTCACCTCCTTGAACTTCAACGCGCCTTCGAGTGCGACGGGGTATTTGAGGCCGCGGCCGACGAAGAAGAAGGCGGGCGCGTCGGCGTACGCCTCGACCACCGACGCCGCCGTCGAGTCCGCGAGCACCTCGTGGACCTGACTCGGCACGTCCCGGAGGGCGGCCACGAGGTCACGCCGCGCCTCGACGTTCCGGTCGGTCAGGCGTTCGACCAGCAGGTTCAGCCCCACGAGTTGCGAGGAGAAGGTCTTGGTGGCGGCGACGCCGATTTCCGGGCCGGCGCGCAGGTAGACCGCGTGGTCGCACTCGCGGGCGGCGGTGCTCCCGACGACGTTCGTCAGCGCCAGCGTCTCGGCGCCTCGCCTCGCCGCCTCCCGGAGGGCGGCGAGCGTATCGGCCGTCTCGCCGCTCTGTGTCACGCCCACCACGAGGTCCGACTCCGAGACGGGCGCCGGCGAGTGGGCGTACTCGTGGGCGTAGTACGCCGTCGCGGGGACGCCCGCCCGCCGCAGGAGGTCCGCGCCGTAGAGCGCCGCGTGGTAGGAGGTACCGCACGCGACGAACTGCACGGTCGCGGGGTCGCCTACCCCGTCGAGTTCCGCGACGGTCACCCGCCCGCCGAGTTCGTCCACCCGGCCGCTCAGACACTGCCGGAGCGACGTGGGCTGTTCGTGTATCTCCTTGAGCATGTAGTGGTCGTAGCCGCTCTTGCCGGTCTGTTCGGCCTCCCACTCGACGGTGGTCACCGCCTTCTCGACCACTCGCCCGTCGGCGTCGGTGACCCGCCACCCGCCGGGGTCGAGGCGGGCGAACTCGCCGTCGTCGAGGTAGACCACGTCGCGGGTGCGGTCGAGAAACGCGGGCACGTCGCTCGCGGCGAAGGTCTCGCCGTCGCCGACGCCGAGGACTAGCGGCGAGTCGTTGCGGACGGCGAACACCGCGTCGGTGCCCGCGACGACGATTGCCAGCGCGTAACTCCCCTCCAGTTTCGCCACCGCGTCCCGGACCGCCGCCTCGGGGTCGAGACCCGACCGGAGACCCCGCGCGACGAGGTGGGGCACCACCTCGGTGTCCGTCTCGGAGGTGAACGTCACCCCGGCGGTTTCGAGGTCGTCCCGGAGCGACTGGTAGTTCTCCACGATGCCGTTGTGGACGACGGCGACGCGCCCGGCGTCGTCGGTGTGGGGGTGGGCGTTGGCGTCGGTCGGCGGGCCGTGCGTGCTCCACCGCGTGTGGCCGACGCCCACCGAACCCTCGACGGACGCGCCGTCGAGGGCGCCGACGAGGGCGTCGAGTTGCCCCGCGCGCTTCTCGACGCGCAGGTCGTCGCCGCCGACGGCGACGCCCGCCGAGTCGTAGCCCCGATACTCCAGATTGGCGAGACCGTCGAGCAACGCGTCGAGCGTCGCGCCCCTCTCGCCGGCGTAGGCGACGATGCCGCACATCGGGCGCTCACCCCGCCTCCCTTCCGACGCCGGTCACCGAACCACCTCCGCTCCCTCGCGGACGACGCCGCTCGCGTGTGCGCCGGGGTGGACCACCACGTCCGCGCCGAGGAGCGTTCCCGGCGCGACGGTCGCCCCACCCCCGACACGGGCGCGGTCGGCGGCGACACAGCCGAGTCGCCGCCCCTCGTGGACCGTCGCCCCCACGCGCACGTCCGCCTCGCCGCCGGGGACCGTCGCACCCGCCTCGAAGACGGCGCGTTGACCCGTCACCGCGTCGAGAAGCGTCGCGTTCGGTCCGACGCGGGCGTCGATGTCGAGCACCGACCGCTGGACGACGGCGCCCGCGCCGACGGTGGCGTTCCGGCCGAGGGCGGCGTTCGGGCCGACGACCGCGCCCGGCGCGATTACGGCGTCCGGCCCGACGACGACCGGCGCCCGAAGCGTCGCGTCGTCGTGGACAGTCGCCGTCTCGTCGACGTAGACGCCGGGTTCGCGTTCGGGTTCGTCCACCAGCCCGCGTGCGAGGAGGTCCTGTGCCACCGTCGGGAGGTCCCACGGGTACGTCGCCGTCGACCACACGCCGTCGACGCGGACGCCCCGGACCGCGTTCTCCCTGCGCAACAGTCGCCCGATTGCGTCCGGCAGGTCGAGTTCGCCGTCCCGTCTGTCGGCGTCCGCCAACTCCCCGAAGACGGAGGGACCGAAGGCGTAGATGCCCGCGTTCAACAGGCGATAGGAGTCGTCTCCGGGCCGCTCGACCAGTTCGGTCACGCGCGCGCCGTCGAGGGAGACGGCGCCGTACTCCGAGGCGCGGTCGCTCTCGACGACTGCCAGCGTCGCCGCGTCCGCCGTCGTGTGGGCGTCGACCACCGCCTCGACCATCGCCGCCGTCACCACCTCGTCGCCGTTGACCACGAGGAAGTCGGCGTCGATGGCCTCGCGCGCACACGAGACGGCGTGGCCCGACCCGAGTTGCTTCTCCTGGACGTGGTAGGTGACCGTCCGTCCCCGGTAGTTCGGGCCGACGTGTTCCTGTACCCGGTCGCGTTGATACCCCACGACGAGGTGGAGGTCGTCGACGCCCGCCTCCACGAGGGCGTCGAGGACGTACTCCAGAATCGGGCGGTTGGCCGCCGGCAACATCGGCTTCGGGCGATGTTTCGTGAGGGGCCGCAGTCGCGTCCCCTCGCCGGCCGCGAGTACGACCGCCGAGTGTATCCGCATGCCCCCTCCATGGGGGCGATTCCCAATAAGTCTGACCGGCCGCGCATCCCAACCCTCTTTGTCGGACCCCGCCTCCCTCCCGCCATGCACGTCGGAATCGTCGGGAGCGGCTACGTGGGGACGACGCTCGCGGCCTGTCTGGCGGAACTCGGTCACGACGTGACGAACGTCGACGTCGACGAGACGGTGGTCGCGGCGCTGAACGCCGGCGAGTCGCCCGTCTCGGAACCGAGACTCGACGACCTCGTCGCGCGCCACGCCGGGTCGACCCTGCGTGCGAGCACCGACTACGCCGCCCTCGCCGACTGCGAGGCGGTCTTTCTCGCCCTCCCCACCCCCTCGAACGACGACGGCAGTCTCGACGCCGCCTACGTCGAGGCGGGCGCCGAATCGCTCGGCAGTGTGTTGGCCGACTCGTCGGTTTCCTACCCCGTCGTCGTCGTCAAGAGCACGGTCCTCCCCGGAACCACCGAGGACGTGGTGACGCCCGCCCTCGAAGCGGAGTCCGGCCTGACCGCCGGCGACGACTTCGGCGTCGCCGTCAACCCCGAGTTCCTGCGCGAGGGGAGCGCCGTCGCGGACTTCCTCGACCCCGACAAACTCGTCTTCGGCGCCGACGACGACCGCGCGTTCGACGCCCTCGACCGCCTCTATGCGCCGCTTCTCGACCGCACCGACGCTCCCGTCGTCCGCACTGGCACCCGTGAGGCCGCGATGGTGAAATACGCCAACAACGCCTTCCTCGCCACCAAGGTCAGCCTCATCAACGAACTCGGCAACGTCTGTAAGGAGTACGGCGTCGACGCCTACGAGGTGGCCGAGGCAATCGGTCTCGACGACCGCATCGGCGAGCGATTCCTCCGCTCGGGCGTCGGCTTCGGCGGGAGTTGCTTCCCGAAAGACGTCGCCGCCCTCGTCGCCGGCGCGCGCGCGAAGGGGTACGAACCAGAACTCCTGCAGGCGGCGATGAACGTCAACGACCGCCAACCCCGGCGCATGCTCGACTTGCTCGACCGCCACGTCGACGTCTCGGGCGAACGCGTGGCGGTGCTCGGTCTCGCCTTCAAACCCCACACCGACGACGTGCGCAACTCGCGGGCCATCGAGGTCATCGAGGGCCTGCGCGACCGCGGCGCGGCCGTCGTGGCCTACGACCCCGTCGCCGCCGACAACATGCGCGAACGCTTCCCGGACCTGACCTGCGCCGACTCGGCGGCGGCGGCGCTCGACGGCGCGAGTGCGGCGCTGGTGGTCACCGACTGGCCGGCGTTCGCCGACCTCGACGCCGAGTTCGACGCGATGGCGACGCCCGTCGTGGTCGACGGCCGGCGGATAATCGAGCGCCGGGACGGTCTCGTCTACGAAGGGTTGACGTGGTGAGGGCGGGACCGCCCTCGCCGGGCGAGGACGCGACGCGCCGGCGTCAGGCCGCCGTCTGCTCGGCTTCCAACCGCTCGATGCCGATGGTGACGGTGACGCCCTCGACCTCCCACTCCTCGACCAGTTCGTCGGCGTCGGCGTCGAACTCGTCGGTGCGGGTCTCCGTGGCGATGAAGTCGCGGTGGTCGTCGACGAAGTCGGCGACCCGGTCGTCGGCGACGGCGACGTGGGTGCGGATGCGCTCTTCGACGTCGAGGTCGAGTTGCTTGCGCATCTCCTGAATCCGGCGGACGACGTCGCGGGCGTAGCCCTCGGCCTCTATCTCGTCGGTGAGCGAGGTGTCGACGTAGACGGTGCCCTCCTCGAAGTCGGCGCCGGTGACGTTCGCCGGCGGTTCGGCGCGGAACTCGACCATCTCCTCGGTGAGGTGGTAGGTCTCGCCGTCGACGGTGACGGCGTAGGGCGTCTCGCCCTCGGCGTCTTCGAGTTCCTCGCGGAACGCGCCCTCGACGGTCTCCATCACGGCCTGCGAGTCGGCGCCGAAGGCCGGCCCGACCACGCCCATCTGCGGGTCGGCGCGTTCGACCAGTTCCTCGAAGGCGTCGACCACCTCGACCGACCGGGCGTTCACCCGGTCGGCGAGGAGCGCAGAGAGCGAGCGGACGGCCTCGGCGGCGTCCTCGTCGTCGGTTTCGACGACGACCCGCGGCACGGGCCACCGGAGCTTTCGCCCCCCTTGCTGGCGGGCGTTGGCGGCCGCCTCCTCTACCTCTCTGAGGACGGCCATCCGGGCTTCGAGGTCCGGGTCGCGCCACGACTCGGCCACCTCGGGGTGGGCGAGCTGGTGGACCGTCGTCGCCTCGCCGTCGAGGTGCTGGTACATCCGCTCTGCGAGGTAGGGGACGAAGGGCGCGAGCAGTCGAATCGTCTCGTCCAGAACGGTCGACAGCGTCGCGTACGCGCCCACCTTCGACTCCGAGTCGCCTTCCTCCCACATGCGTTCGCGGATGGCTTTCACGTAAAAGCGCGAGACGTCTTCGGTGACGAACTCCAGGACGGCGTTGATGGCGTCGTGGAGGGCGTACTCCTCCCACGCCTCGGCCACCTCCGCTTCGACCGTCTGCAGGCGCGAGAGCACCCACTCGTCGACGACGGTCAACTCGCCCGCCGAGAGGTCCGCCTCGGCGGGGTCGTAGTCGTCCAGTGCCATATACGAGAGGGGGAACCGGAAGACGTTCCAGAAGATGTTGAGCGTCGACTGAATCTCGCCGAGTCCCTCCCACTCGAAGGAGAGGTCGGCGCCGTGTTGGTCGTGGCTGAGGAGGTAGGCCCGCAGGGGGTCGCGCCCGAAGCGGTCGATGGCCTCCTCGGGCGTGACGATGTTGCCGAGCGACTTCGACATCTTGCGGCCCTCGCTGTCGTTTGCGAAGCCGTGCATCAACACCTCCTCGTAGGGAATCTGCCCGAGGGCGGCGGTTCCCATGCCGAGTTGCGACCAGAACCACCCCCGCGTCTGGTCGTGGGCCTCCACGATGAGGTCCGCCGGCCAGAGTTCGTCGAACCGGGAGTCGTCGCTCGGGTAGTCGAGGGTGCCCCACGTCGCCACCGAGGAGTCTATCCACACGTCGAAGACGTCGGGGACGCGTTCGTAGGTGGTGCCGTCCTCGGTGATGGTGAGGGGGTCGACGCTGGGGCGGTGGAGATCGATGGTCTCGGGGTCGACCGACTGGTCGGCGCGCTCTGCGAGTTCCTCGCGCGTGCCGACGACGAGGGCGTCCTCGGCGCTCGGACTCTCCTCCCCTTCGGGCACCCAGATGGGAAGCGGGATGCCCCAGTAGCGCTGGCGCGAGACGTTCCAGTCCGGCGCGTCGGCGACGAAGTTACGGAAGCGGTTGTCCCGCGCCCACGACGGGTGCCACTCGCTGTCCTCGATGTTGGCGAGGAGTTCGTCTTTGACGTCCGTGACCGTGATGAACCACTGGTCGGTGGCGAGGAAGATGATGTCCGTATCGCACCGCCAGCACTGCCCGTAGCGGTGGCGGTGGGTGCCCGACGCGAGGAGGAACCCCTTGGCGTCCAGGTCCGCGATGATGTCGTCGTTGGCGTCGCGGACGAACGTGCCCTCGTACTTGCCGGCCTCCTCGGTGAAGGTGCCGTCGCCGCGAACCGGCGAGAAGATGTCCAATCCGAGTTCGCGGCCGCGCTGGAAGTCCTCCTGACCGTGGCCGGGCGCCGAGTGGACCAGTCCGGTGCGGTCGGCCTCGACGTACTCGGCGGTGTAGACTTCGCCGGCGCCCTCGAAGGCGGCGTGGTCGGGCACCTCCTCGGCGAGGGGGTGGTCGTACGTCCACCCCACCAGCTCCTCGCCGGTGAACTCCGCGACGACCTCGTAATCCTCGTAGCGGCCCTGCTTGAGGACGTCCTCGACGCAGGGCTTTGCGACGTAGAGGACCTCGCTCTCGCCACCTTTCTGTGCCCGGACGGCCTGATAGGTCATGTCGGCGTCGACGGCGACGAAGGTGTTGGCGGGGATGGTCCACGGCGTGGTGGTCCAGATGACGAGCGACCCTTCTCTCCCCCGCAGTGGGAACTTCACGTAAATCGAGGGCGACTCGATTTCGTGGTACTCCACCTCGTTGTCGGCGATGGCCGTCTCACACCGGGGACACTGGTTGATGGCGCGCTTGCCGCGTTCGACGAGACCGTTCTCGTGGACCCTCTGGAACGCCCACCACGTCGCCTCCATGTACTCCGGCGAGATGGTCTTGTAGGGGTTCTCCCAGTCCATCCACGCGCCGATGGACTGGAAATCGGCGTCCATGTTCTCGCGGTTGCGCTCGGCGAAGGATTTGCACTCCTCGATGAACGCCTCCATCCCGTACTCCTCGATGTCCTTCTTGGAGTCGAAGCCGAGTTCCTCCTCGACTTTCACCTCGATGGGCAGGCCGTGCATGTCGTAGCCCGGACGATCGGTGACGTCGTAGCCACGCATGCGCTTATAGCGGATGATGGCGTCTTTCAGCGTCTTGTTCCACGCCGTCCCGAGGTGCATCTGACCGCTCGTATACGGCGGGCCGTCCACGAAGAAGAAAGGCGGGTCGTCCGCGTGGGCCTCCGTGGCGGCCTCGTACGCGTCGTGGTCGTCCCAGTAGGTGTCCACCGAGGACTCCACGTCTCCGGGGACGTACTGGTCGCTGACGTCGTCCATATCCGTCCCTGTCCCCGCGCGTATATCAAAACGGTGGTCACGCCGCGCGGTGGTGACGCCGCGACGCGAAACCGCAGGATTCAGTCCACCGGGGGTCGTCGTCGGCGTATGGTCTCGGTTCCCGACTCCCTGCCCGACTCGCTCTCGGGTGCCCTCCCCGACTCCCCCCACCGGCGGGCCTTCCTGTTTGCGCTCGTCGTCTGTCTGCTCTTGCCCGTACACTCGGTGGCGACCTACGACCCCGGTACCGACGGCGCCCTCCAGGCGGGCCACATCGAGCGTCGCCCCGAGAACGCGACGGTCGTCAGCACGCAGGGCGTCCACTTCGGCGGCCACTACGACCTGAGTCGACCGCCGCGACTCCTCTCGATACGCCCCGACGGCACCCTCGCGTGGCAGTACGACGGCGACCGCCAGCGGAGCCACTGGTTCTACGACGTCGACCCGCTTCCCGACGGCAACTTGCTGGTGGTGAGCCCCGGCGAGGGGGAGACCCTCGTCTACGAACTCGACCCCGAGACGAAGACGCGCGTCTGGACCGAGCGCCTGCCCTTCGAGGACACCCACGACGTGGACCGCCTCGACGACGACCGCCTCGTCGTGGCGAACATGCGCGCCTACGACCCCGAGACGGGCGTCAGCCACGACCGGGTGGTGGTCTGGAATCGCTCACAGCACGCGGTGACGTGGTCGTGGTCGTTCGCCGACCACTTCCCCAACTCGACGGCCGACGGCATGGACCCCGACTGGACGCACGTCAACGACGTCGAAGTCGTCGGCGAGGACCGACTGCTGGTCTCGCCGCGCAACTTCGACCAGGTGTTGCTCGTCAACCGGACGACGGGCGACGTCGAGATGCGCCTCGGCGCCGACGACGAGACTGACGTCCTCTACGCCCAGCACAACCCGGACTTCCTGCGCGGGCCGAACGGCACGCCGACGATACTCGTCGCCGACAGCGAGAACGACCGGGTCGTGGAGTACGCCCGGCGCGACGGCAACTGGACGCAGGTGTGGGCCGTCGACGGCTTCACGTGGCCCCGCGACGCCGACCGCCTCCCCAACGGCAACACGCTGGTGGTGGACACGCTCGGTAACCGCGTCGTGGAGGTGACGCCGAGGGGCCGGGTCGTCTGGGAGTATTACGCCACGTGGGCGCCCTACGACGCCGAACGCCTCGGCACGGGCGACGAGTCCAACGGGCCGACGATGGCCGAACAGGGGGTCGACGGCACCTACTCCGTCCACGGCGGCGCGGGCCTGTCGCCGGGGACGAACCGCCACACGCCCGACGCGATGCTCGACCGCCTGACCGACGGGACGCCGCTGGAAGGTCCCGGCGAGACGCTGGCGGCGTGGTGGGCACACCGCGCGCCGTGGTACCGGCCGGTGTGGCTGTCGCCGTGGGGCTTCGTCGGGGCGATACTGGCCCTCGCCGTCGCCGTCGCGTGGGGCGGCGCGGAGGCGTACTGGCGGCGGGCGCGGTAGACGCCGGGTCGGTCCTCGGACTCTAGAAGTCGGGGAGGTCGTCGGGCGCCTCGTAGTCTGCCTCCCAGTCGACCCACTCGTCTTTCAACACGTCGCTCACCACCTGCCCGAGTTCCGTCATCGCGGCGTTGATGGCCGAGACGGTCGCCCACGAGTCCAGCGCGGGGTGGAGCGAGCGCTCCTTCCAGTCCTCGGGAAGCCCCGGCGCGTGGTAGCCCACGCGGTCGGCGAAGTCGTCCCAGAAGAAGTCGAACGCGGCGAGGAGGTCGAGGTCGCGGACGATGGCCCACTCCGACTCGTCGAGTGGCGTCTCGGCGGCCCACCGGGCGAAGGCGTCGTCCCACGCCCCCTCGTGGAGGAACGCTTCGAGTTCCTCGCGGCGGTAGTCGGCGTCGGCGGACACCGTCGCGTCGTCGTACTCGTTGGGGTCGACTGCGTTCAGTTCCGGCGGCGGGGGCGTCTCCACGTCGAGCATGGTCGGCGTTGGTCGCCGACGGGCAAAAACCGTCGCCTACTCTTCGACCCGGTCGACGAGGCGTTCCATCCGCGACGCCCGTTCGTCGAGGGCGGCGTCGCGGAGGGCGCGTTCGCCCTCCGTCGGACAGTCCAACTCGGGGACTGCCGTGGGGTCGCCGTCGTCGTCGACGGCGACGAAGGTGAAAAACGAGGAGGTGGTCTCGCGTTCGCTGTCGGTGCGGGGGTTCTCCGCGCGGACGTCCACCTTCACTTCGAGGCTGGTCCGCCCGGCGCCGTAGACGTACGCCTCCACGACGACCACCTCGCCGAGGTCGATGGGGCTCTTGAAGTCGACGTGTTCCATCGAGGCCGTGACGACCCCTTCGTTGGCAAAGCGCATGGCGGCGATGGCGCCACAGACATCCATCCAGTGGAGCACCACACCCCCCAGCGCGCGGCCGTGGGTGTTGGTGTCGTTGGGCAACAGCATCTCGGTCATCTCGGTGTGTGACTCCGCCAGCGTCGCGGTCGCGGCGTCGGATGCGGGCATGTGAGAAGGGTTGTGACCCGGTGGGTGATGAGCGTGCCGACCGCTACCGGTCGTCGTCCACGTCGTCGATGCGGTCGACTTCGAACTCGTCTTCCGGGCGGCCGGCGGCGTCGAGGATTTCGTCGGAGACGACGATGGGACACTCCACCCGGACCGCGAGGGCGATGGCGTCGCTCGGGCGCGCGTCGAAGACGAACTTCTGTGCCTCGCCGTCGTCGTATCGCTCGACGTCCACCTTGGCGTAGAAGGTGCCGTCGGCGAGGTCGTCGATGCGGATGCCGTCGACGGCGCCGCCGAACTCCGTGAGAATCTCGACCAGGAGGTCGTGAGTGAGCGGTCGCTCGAACGGTTCGCCCGAGAGCGCGAGCTGGATGGCGCGGGCCTGGTCGGCCGTGATGACGATGGGGAGGTACTCCTCGCGCGCGGAGAGGATGACGGCGGGGACGTTCGACCCGTCCTCGATCGTCCCGACCCCGATTCCGGTCACCTCGGCGGTGTGGTCCATGCCAGTAACTTGGCGAGGGAGGTATGAATAGCTACGGGAGCGGCGGGTCGTCAGCGCCGGCGACGGACGTACCAGACGACGGCGCCGACGGCCAGAATCGTCGCCCCGCCGAGGAAAAAGAGCAGTCCCGGCGGGAACTGCGGGCCGGTGTGGGCGGCGGCCGTCTCGACGCTCATCGTCGAGACGCCGCCTTGAGCGCCGCCGCTGGCGCCACCGGCGCCACCGGCGCCACCACTCGCCGCCCCGAACGACGGGAAGCCCTCGACCAGCCACTGGACGAACAGGCTGGCGAGAGCGAGGACGCCCACGGCGCCGAGGAGGCTCTTCAGCGCGGACTCCAGTCCGGCGCTTTCCTCCTCGCGGCCGGCGAAGACCACGAGCGGTCGGTCCGTGGGCGCGTACACCTTCATCTCGCGGCCCTTCTCGGAGTAGACGGTGTCGATGACCTCGATGAGACCGGCCTCTTCGAGGTTGCCGAGGTGGTACTGTGCGTTCTGGAGGGAGGTGTCGACCCGGTCGGCCACGGCGGCGGGACTGTCGGGCGTCTCGTGGAGTGCGGCCAACACCTCACGAGCCGTGTCCGACGAGAGCGCCGACAGGAGGGCGTCTGCGTCGTCGCTGTCGAGACCGATGACGCGCGGTTCGGCCTCCTCTGCGGCGGACGTGTCGGGACGGGAGGGCAACAGGTCGGCCATGCCCCGTCGTACGACACCGGGGGCTACAAAGGTTGCTCTCACGAGCAGGCCGCCGCGCCTCACTTTCGATTGCAGAGTATCGACGTTTCAGGCCCTGTAAAGCCTGTGAACGTCGAATAGAGGTGGCCGACGAGCAAAAATGTAAGTGGATGGACGACGTACCTACTGACGCAATGAACACGCAGAAAACCGTCCGACGGGAAGCCGGTTCGGTCGAAGCGAGCGAGGCCCTCCGCCTCGAATCCGAGAAGGTCGAACAGATAGTCGACGCCCTCCAGACCGACCTCGCGTCGACGTACGTCCTCTATCACCAACTCAAGAAACACCACTGGAACGTCGAGGGCGCCGAGTTCCGCGACCTCCACCTCTATCTCGGCGAGGCCGCCGCCGACGCCGAGGAAGCGGCGGACGAACTCGCCGAACGCGTTCAGGCCCTCGGCGGCGTCCCCCTCGCCCGCGGCGCCGAGTTCGAAGACCACGCCCCCGTCGCCCCCGAGGACGACGACGTCTACGACGTGCGCACTTCGCTCCGCAACGACATGGACATCTACGGCGACATCATCGAGGCGGTGCGCGACCACGTCGAACTCACCGAGGGACTCGGCGACCACGCCACCGCCGAGATGCTCCGCCAGCAGTTGCTCGACCTCGAAGAACACGCCCACCACCTCGAACACTACCTCGAAGACGACACGCTCGTCCTCGACGCGGCGACGAAGTAGCTACCGCGTCGGTTCGACCGTGTAGTCGGTCGCCAACCAGCCGTCCGAATTGCCCGCCTCGACGAAGACGACCCGCCCCGGACTGGAGACGCAGGCGTTCAGTTCGGGGACGGCCGCCTCGACTTCCTCGGGCGCCGTCGTTGGATCCACTGCCATCACGAGTCTTTAGGCGAGCCTAAACGCATAAGCGATGCGGTTCGGTCTCGGACCCGTCGCGCGAGGTGGTCGCGGGCGGCCCGTCTCCCGGTCGCAGGCCCGCGTCCCCGCACGCCGACGACTCACGGCTCACGAACGCGTGACGCGCCTCACTCCACGACCAGCACTCGGAGGTCGTTGACGTTCGTGCCGGTCGTACCGGTGCGGACGACGGCGTTCCGGCCGTCGAGGTAGCCGAAGGCGTCGCTCTCGGCGAGTGCGCGGCGGGCGGCGGGGACGTCGTCGACGGTGTCGGCGTCGACCACCGCGCCGGCGGCCGCGCTACTCCCGTCGTGACCGTCGGTGTCCACGCAGGCGAGCGTCGCGCCGTCGGGGAGTTCCAGCGCCGCCGCCAGCGCGAACTCCCCGTTCGGCCCGCCGTCGCCGTCGCCGCGAACCGTCACCGTCGCCTCGCCGCCCGAGAGGACGACGGCCGGCGACGCGAGGGGGTTGCCCGTCCGGCCCACCTCCTCGGCGACGGCGACGTGGGTCAGCGCCGCCTCCCGCGCCTCGCCCCGGACCGACGACGAGAGGACGAGCGTCTCGTAGCCCGCCTCGCGGGCCACCTCGCGCGCGGCGCCGATGGCCGTGAACCCGTCGGCGAGGACGTGGTTGTCCACCCGGTCGAAGACCGGGTCGTCGGCGCGGGGCGTCTCCGGCAACTCCCCCGCCGCGCCCCGTTCGAGTCTGTTACGCACCGCCGCCGGCGGGTCGACGCCGTAGCGCTCCAACACGTCGAGGGCGTCGGCGTAGGTCGATTCGTCGGGCGCGGCCGGGCCGCTTGCGATGACGCTCAGGTCGTTGCCCACCACGTCGCTGAAGACGAGTCCGACTACCGTCGCGGGCGCGGCCGAGCGTGCGAGACCGCCGCCTTTCAGCGTCGAGAGGTGTTTGCGCACCGCGTTGAGGGCGCCGATTTCCGCGCCGGCGTCGAGGAGGGCGTCGGTCGTCGCCTTGAGGTCGTCGAGCGAGATGCCCCCCGCCGGCGACGGCAGGAGGGCGCTCGCCCCGCCGGTCACCACCGCGAGGACGAGCGTCCGGTCGTCGGCGTCGGCGACGAGGGAGGCGACGGCGTCGGTGCTCTCGACGCCCTCCGCGCTGGGAACGGGGTGAGTGCCGGGGAGGCGGTCGATTCGGTCGCCCGACCCGGGGTCGGTCGTGACGACGGCGCCGGCGTCGATGCGGTCGCCGAGGATGGCTTCGAGGGCGTCTGCGACGCCGTCGGCGGCCTTCCCGCCACCGACGACGACCACGCGGTCGAACGCCGAGAGGTCGTAGGTCGCGTCCGCGACGTGGAGGGCGTCGCCGTCGAGCGAGACGGAGTCGGCGACGACGCGTTCGGGGTGTGCGGCGTCGATGCCGGCGCGTACGCAGTCGAGTGCCGTCTCCCGTGCCGGCGTCGTCGCCAGCGACTCCGCGTTCTCGATGGAGGTCATGTTCCGTCCGTCTCCGACAAGGGTAAAAAGCGTGCCCCAGTACCGCAGGGCAATGAGCGAGCGCGCGGCCTCCCGAGAGGGGTCGGTCCACGTCGTCGGCACGGCGCACGTCTCCGCCGACAGCGTCCGGGAGGTCGAAGCGACCATCGAATCCGAGCGACCCGACGTGGTCGCGGTGGAACTCGACGAGGGGCGCTACCGCCAGATGCGAGGCGAGACGCCCGACGACATCGAGGCCGGCGACCTGCTCCGGGGCAACACCGTCTTTCAGTTCCTGGCGTACTGGATGCTCTCGTACGTCCAGACGCGACTGGGCGAGAAGTTCGACATCCAGCCCGGTGCCGACATGATGGCGGCCGTCGAGACGGCCCAGGACCTCGGCATCGACGTGGCGCTGGTCGACCGCGACATCCAGACCACCATCCAGCGGTTCTGGGCGCGGATGGGATTCCTCGAAAAACTGCGGATGGTCGGCGGACTCCTCTTCGGTCTCGCCGACAGTCGGGGCGTCGGTCTCGCACTCGGTCTCTTCGTCGGCGTCGTCGCGGGACCCCTCGTCGGTCTCTTCGGTCCCGCGCTCGGCGTCTCGCAGTTCCTGTTGGTCCGCATCACCGGCGCCGTCTTGCTCGCGGCCGTCGTCGGCTTCGTCGTCGACACGCTCGGCGACGTGGCCCTCGACCCCGAGCAGTCGCTGTACGCCGCCGTCGGCGTCGGCGTCGCCGCCGGTCTCGTCGGCGGTCTCGGTCTCGGTCTCGCCGACGGCGTCGTCACCACCTACCTCGGTTCGTTCGTCGCCCGCGCAGTGGGGAGCCTCACGCTCGGTCTCACCGGCGGCGTCGTCGTCGGTCTCCTCGCCGGGACCCTCGCCGACCGCGCCGGCTACGGCGCCGCCGAGGAGGACATCGACGAGTTCGACATGGCGTCGCTGACCGACGCCGACGTGGTGACGGTGATGATGGAGGAGTTCCGCCAGTTCAGCCCCGGCGGGGCCGAAGCGCTCATCGACGAACGCGACGCCTACATCGCCCACGAACTCGTCGCGTTGCGCGCGGCGGGCGCGAACGTGGTGGCGGTGGTCGGCGCCGGCCACCGCGAGGGCATCGAAGCCTACCTCGACGACCCCGGGACTCTGCCGCCGAAGGCGTCGCTCGTCGGGACCGACTCCGGCGGCGGCGTCCCGTGGCTGAAGGCCGTTGGCGTCCTCGTCTCGGCCGCCTTCGTCGCCTTCTTCGTCCTCCTCGCCATGGCGGGCGTCCGCGACGGCTTCCTCCTCCGCCTGTTCGCCGCGTGGTTCGTCGTCAACGGCGTCTTCGCGGCCGGACTGGCCAAACTCGCCGGCGCGCGCTGGGGGTCCGCGCTCGTCGGCGGCGCCGTCGCGTGGATGACCTCCGTCAACCCCCTCCTCGCGCCGGGGTGGTTCACCGGCTACGTCGAACTCCGGCATACGCCCGTCAACGTCGCCGACATCTCGACGCTCAACGAACTCCTCTCCGACGAGACCAAACCCATCCGCCGCATCGTCGGCGAGATGTTCGACGTGCCGCTCTTTCGACTCATGATGGTCGTCGCCATGACCAACGTCGGGAGCATGGTCGCAAGCCTGCTCTTTGCCGTCTACGTCCTCCCCCTGTTCGCCGCCCAAATCGGCGGCGTCGACGGCGTCTCGCACCTGATGGTCGAAGGGGCGCGCAACAGCGCCGAACTCCTCTGGAGGTCCGTGACGTGACCGACCTCCGGTTCAGTTCGCGCGAACTGCAGGACTTCGCGGTGGCGTGGCTCGCACTGGGCGTCGCCTTCGCCATCTTCTTCGCCGGCGGCGGCCGGGGCGTTCGCTCGCTTCTCACCAGCGGTATCGTCGTCCCGCTGGTCGTCAGCCTCTTCACCGCCGGTCTCGGCTTCCTGCTCCACGAACTCGCCCACAAGGTGGTCGCCGTCCGCTTCGGACAGGTCGCGGAGTTCCGCGCCGACTACGGCATGCTCTTTCTCGCCGTGATGAGCGCGCTCCTCGGGTTCGTCTTCGCCGCGCCGGGGGCCGTCCACCACCGGGGCCACCTCTCCGACCGGGAACACGGTCTCGTCGCCCTCGCCGGTCCCGCCACCAACTTCCTGCTCGCCCTCCTGTTCGTCCCCGTCTACCTCGCTGGTCTCCTCGGCGGGTCGCCCCTCGTCTCGCTTCTCGGTGGCCGGGGCGTCGCTATCAACCTCTTTCTCGCGGCGTTCAACCTCCTCCCCATCGGGTCGCTCGACGGCCGGACGGTCCTCGACTGGAGCGCCGTCGCCTTCGCCCTCGCTTTCCTCCCCGCCGCCGCGGCGGCCGCCGTCGTCGTCTTCGGTCTCGGCGTCGGCTTCTGATCACCGTACGACCGTCACGGGCGCGGCCGCCCGCCGCACCACGTACTCCGCGACGCTCCCGAGGAGCACCCGCGACAACCCCTCCCGGCCGTGACTCCCCAGTACGACGTGGTCGACGTCGTGGTCCTCGGTGTAGCGGACGATTTCCCGGCCCGCCGCGCCGACGATTACTTCACGGGAAAGCGTCACGTCGTCCTCGTCGGCCCGCGCCTGCGCGCGGTCGAGGACGTCGTCGGCGCCCTCCCGTGCCGCCGCGAACCACTCCTCGGCGACGCCCGTTCCCCCCGCCTCCGCCTCGTAGACGAGGTCGATGGGGTCGACGACGTAGAGCACCGTCACCGCCGCGTCCGGGAACGACGACAGCGCGTGGTCGAGGGCGCGCACCGAGAGGTCGGAGCCGTCGAACGGAACGAGGACGTGGTCGGGCATCGTTCGTGGTTCGTCGTTCGTCGTGGAGTGTCAAATAGCTGTGTGGACGAAACGAGTGAGGCTTCCGGGCGGGGAGTGATTGCCATGCTCGAACGACCGCTTGGCGACGACGTCGAGTCCGGTCGCTCCCTCCCCGGAGTCGTCGGCCACCGACGGCATCGTGACGACGTTCGCCGCCGTCGTTCTCCGCCCTCGGCACCAACGACTAATAGTCGAGTTGACGTATCGTCCCGCATGGCGAGTTTCCCCGCCCGCGACGCCGACTTTCGCATCACCGACCGGAGCCGTCCCTCGAAGACCGTCGTCGCCGGATTCGCGTCGTTCGGTCTCGCCGGTCTCACGGCGGTCGATTACCTCGTCGACCACCTCGAACTCGAAGAGACCGGCCACGTGACGACCGAGGCGCTTCCGGCCATCACTCCCTTCGAGAGCGGACGGCCGCGACACCACTCCCGCTTTTACTCCCGGCCGGACCTCGACGTGACGGTCTTGGTCAACGAACTGTTCTTGCCGCTCGCCGTCGCCGACGCCTTCGCCGCCTCGCTTCTGGAGTGGACCGACGGCCACGGCGTCGAGGAGGTGGTGGTGCTCGCGGGCGTCCCCTACGCCCACGGACCCGAGGGACACGACACCTTCTACGTCGCCTCCGACGACTACCGCGAGCGACGACTCGACGGCGTCGGCGTCGACCCGATGGGGACCGGCTTTCTCGACGGCGTCAACGGCGCGCTCACCTACCGGGGCATCGAATCGCCGCTCCGCACGGCCGTCTTCATCACGCCCGTCCACGCCCAGGCGCCCGACGTGGCCGCCGCCGTCCGCCTCGTCGAGACGTTCGACCGGGTGTACGACCTCGGCGTCGACGCCGGTCCCCTCTCGGAGTTCGCCGCCACCGTCGAGCAGTATTACCGCGACCTCGCCGAGCGACTGGAGACCGTCGAGGAGCGCCAACGTCCCGAAGACCGGATGTACATGTGACGACGGTCGCGTCCCGTCTGCGCCCCCCGCAGGCGACCGGGTGGTGACGGTGGCGGTCACGACGGCCCTCGTAGCGACGCTTCTGGTCGGCGGCGCCGCGTTGTTCGTCCTCGTTCGCGCCGCCGCACTCGTCGTCGCGCGGTCGCTCCGACTCGCCCGCCACTACGACGTCTCCGACGCCCTCCTCGGCATGACCGTCGTCGCCGTCGGGACGAGTCTCCCCGAACTCGCCGCCCACATCACCGCTTCGGTCGGCATTCTGGCCGGGACGTTCGAGTACGGCGTCGCCTCCGCGACGGCCCTCGGCGGCAACATGGGTTCCTCGACCGCCCAGCAGACGCTACTGTTCGGCGTCTTCCTCGTCGGATACGGGGGGGTCGAACTCCCCCGGTCGTTCCTCCGGGAGAACTACCTCCCCATGGTGGCGGCCATCCTCCTCACACTCGCGGTGGCGGCCGACGGCACCGTCTCGCGGGTCGACGGTCTCCTCCTCCTCGTCAGTTACGCCGCCTACACTGCCTACAGCATCTCACACCGGACGCGGACGCCGAACCTCCCACGGACCGAGAGCGCGGACGTCCGTCGGGACGTCGCCGTGGTCGTCCTCGGCGTCGCGGCCCTCTTCGTGAGCGCGTTCGTCGTCCTCGACGCGGTGCAGACTGCCGTCGACGGTCTCCGACTCGGCGGGTCGATGGTCGGCGTCGTCACCCTCGGACTGGCGGCCGCACTCCCCGAACTGACGACCGTCGCCCAGTCGATTCGCCGGCGCGCGCCATACGTCGCGGTGGGCACCCTCGTCGGAAGCAACGTCGTCAACCTCCTGTTGGGCGTCGGTCTCGGCGGCACGCTCTCGACGTACGCGGTCCCGCCGTCGGTCGTCGTCTGGGACCTCCCGTTCAAACTCGTCGTCGCCGTCGGCGTCTACGCCGCGAGCGCCGCGCGGGACCGACTCACTCGCCGCGACGGCGTCTCCCTCGTCGCCGCTTACTTCGTCTTCGTCAGCGTTCGGTTGCTCCTCTTTCCCGGCCAGTGACCTCACAGCCACCCCTCGGCCCGGAAATACCGGAGCAACACGAGCGACGTCAGCGTCATCCCGAGGAGGACGGCGGGGTAGCCGAACGTCCACCCCAACTCGGGCATGTTGTACTGTCCGCCCTGGAAGTTCATGCCGTAGACGCCGACGACGAACGTCAACGGGAGGATGATGGTGGCGACGACCGTCAGGCGCTTCATCACCTCGTTGGTCGACTGCGACAGCGTGTTGAGGTAGATGTCGCGCGCGCCGCTTGCGAGGTCGCGGTACGTCTCGACGAGTTCGACGTGTTGGACGAGGTGGTCGTAGACGTCGCGGTAATACTTCTCGGTCGTCTCCTGGACGTGTTCGGAGTCGCCCCGCGAGAGGACGCCCACGGCGTCTCGGGTGGGCCAGACGATGCGACGGATGGAGAGCAACTCGCGGCGCAGGCTGTTGAGGATGGTGAGCGTCTCCGTGTCCGGTTCGTCGATGATGCGGTCTTCCACCGCCTCGATGTCGCCGCCGATTTCGTCGAGGACGGTGAAGTAGCCGTCGACGACGTCGTCGAGGACGCGGTAGGCGGTGAAGTCGGCGCCGCGTTGGAGCAAGCGCGGCTCTTCGCGGCGAACGCGCTCCCAGACGGCGTCGACGGACGACGACTCCTGAGGCGCGACCGTCACCAGCCAGTCGTGACCGAAAAACAGCCCGACCGGCTGGTCGCGGATCTCCTCTTCGAACGTGGTCTCGCCCCGGCGGAGTTTGGCCGTCTTGACCAGCGTGAACGTGTGGTCCGGGTAGAGGTCGACCTTCGGTCGGACGTTGGTGGTGACGTCCTCGATTTCGAGGTCGTGGATGCCGAAAACCTCGACGAGGCGGTCGAGTTCCGCCTGCGTGGTGTCGGAGGCGCGCACCCACGTCGTTCCCGTCGCCGTGCGGGCCCGCCGGAGCGACTCGACGTCGGTCGTCTCTCGCCGTTCGACGTGGTCGTCGTCGTAGACCAGCGTCCGTACGGTCACGCCGGCGCCTCCCGTTCGCCGATAGCCATGAACGTGATACCGACCATGACGGCCGTCAGCGAGAACGCCCGTCCGGGGTAGGGAACCAACACGCCGACGACGTAGGCACAGACGCCGACGCCCGAGAGTCCCGCCCCGACGGTGAACCTCCGGTCCATACGCTCACTGTCACGGCGACCACCAAAAGTCTCCCCGGCAAACGGTGCGCTTTTGCGGCCGGCCGCCACCGTCTCTCGTATGGACGACCACGACGAGTCGGGAGAGCAAGAGGGACTCACCTACGCGGACGCGGGCGTCGACATCGAGGCCAGCGAAGCGGCGACGGCCGCACTCGTCGGGGCCGCTGGCGAGGGCGAGGGCGACTACGCCGGCCTCCTCGACATCGGCGACCGCTATCTCGCGCTCGCCACCGACGGCGTCGGGACGAAACTCCTCGTCGCCGAGGCGCTGGGCGATTACTCGACCGTCGGTATCGACTGCATCGCCATGAACGCGAACGACCTCGTCGCGGCCGGCGTCCGCCCGGTGGCCTTCGTGGATTACCTCGCCGTCGACGACCCCGACGAGACGTTCGCAGAGCAGGTGGGCGAGGGACTCGCCGCCGGCGCCGACCGCGCGGGCGTCGAACTCGTCGGCGGCGAGACGGCCGTCATGCCCGAGGTGGTGAAGGGTCTCGACCTCGCGGGCACCTGCGCGGGACTGGCCGCGAAAGACGCCACCTTCTCGGGCCGGGCCGAACCCGGCGACGCCCTCGTCGGCTTCGAATCGTCGGGCATCCACTCCAACGGACTGACCCTCGCGCGCACCGCAGTCACCCGTCGTCACGACTACACCGACTCCTGTCCCTTCGGCGACTACGACACGTTGGGCGAGGCACTCCTCGAACCGACGCGCATCTACGCGGACCTGCTGGACCCGATGCGCGACCACGACGTCCACGCCGCCGCCCACGTCACCGGCGGCGGGTGGACCAACCTCGAACGCCTCGGCGACCACCGGTACGTCGTCGAGGACCCCTTCGACGCCCACCCGGTCTTCGAGTTCGTCCAGCGAGAGGGCGACGTCGCGGACGCGGAGATGCACCGCACGTTCAACATGGGGACGGGCTTCGTCGCCGCGCTCTCGCCCGAGAACGCCGAACCGCTCGCCGGCGCGACGGGTGGGCGAGTCGTCGGCCGCGTCGAGGAAGGGTCGGGCGTATCGATTCGCGGGCTGGAACTGTAGCGAACTGGCGCCGAGGACGCTTCCGGGACGGGTTCGACGCGCGACCGCAGGCCGGTCCCGGGCGGACGGTCAGGTCACGGGACGGGGTGGTCGCGTCCTCCGTGAAAAAGCTCAGGAGAGTTGCGCCGCGATGTCGGCTTCGGTGATGATGCCCACCGCCTCGCCGCCTTCGGTCACCATCACCGCCTTGTAGTGGTCGAGGAGGTTCCGTATCTCGGCGACGGTGGCGTCGGGCGCGACGGTGGGGAACGACTCGCTCATCACCTCGCTCACGGGGTGGTCGCCGACGTTCTCGCCGGCCTGAATGACGTCGCCGTGGCTGATAGAGCCGACGGGGATGCCGGCCTGCAGGACGGGCAGTTGCGAGAACGCCTCCTCTTCCATCGTGCGTTCGGCCTCGGCGACGGCGTCGTCGGGCGCCACGCTCGCTACGTCGACGTGCATCAGGTCGCTCGCCCGCACGACGTCGCCTTCCGCCTCGTCGAGGGCGTTGACGATGCGTCGGAGCGTCGAGAGGCGCGGGTCGACGTCGCCGCCCTCGATGCGCGCGATGAGCGGTTGGGAGACGCCCGCCATCTCCGCGAGGGCGCTCTGTGTCAGGTCGAGCGCCGTCCGGCGCTCCCGCAGGTCCTGCGGCGTGGGGAGTTCCATGCCGTCGGATAACTCAGGGTTATTAAAATAGCTTTCGACCGCTCAGTCGTCCTCGTCGGCTTCGGTTTCGACGACTTCGATGACCGACAGCGGGACGTCCCGGAGGGCGCCGCCGACTTCGCTTTTGGCGATGCGGGTGGCGTGTTTCTCGCCGTCGGCGTTGAACACCTCGATTTCGAGGAGGAGACCGACGAGCGCGGTGTTGGCGGCGATGAACGCGGAGTCGAAGGGCTCGCCACAGGCCGGACAGGGCGTGACGCCGACTTCCACTTCGACGTACTCCTTGTCTTGGTCGTTGAGGCGCTTGCCCGCTTCGCTGACTGCGACGCCGATGGCGTCGTCGACGTCCTCGACGTCGCGGACCAGCCACGCCGCCTCCATGGCGACCAGATAGTTGCTCATACCGGTCGAACGCGTGCGGGGGTTTCGTGTCTTGTGGTTCGCGGGTGCGACGCCTCACCCCCTCCGGTCGACGGCACGTCGGCCGTTCGCCGGCGTATTCGACACGGACATGGACGTAAAAAAAAGTTTAATACCTCATTAGACTCCATACGGTGGTGCGACCATCGATGACTGGACAGAGGGGGGTCTTTCGAGAGTCGGACGACGCCGACCAGTCTACCGACCGTGCCGGACCGACCGAACACGAGATTTTCGACGTGTTGTCGAACCGACGGCGGCGCTACACCCTCTACGCGCTGACGCGCGACGACGGGTCGACCATCGGGTCGCTCGCCGAACAGGTGGCCGCGTGGGAGAACGACAGCGAGATAGCGGACGTCACGCCCGCAGAGCGAAAGCGCGTCTACACCGCACTCCAGCAGTCCCATCTCCCCAAACTCGAACGGACCGGGATGGTCACGTTCGACCCCGAGAGCGGACGGGTCGAACCCACCGGCGCCGTCGACGACATCGACATCTACCTCGAAATCGTCAACGCCGACGAGATTCCGTGGAGCCAGTATTACCTCTTCGTCGCCGTCATCGGCTGTGGTCTCCTCGCCGCCCTCTGGGTCGGTCTCCCGCCGTTCGCCAACGTCTCGACGCTCGTCTGGATGACGCTCGTCGTCGGTCTCTTCGCGGCGTCGGCGCTCGTTCACGGCTACGTCTCGACGCGCCTCGACGGTCCCGTCGAGCCACCCGAAATCGGTCGTCAGTGACTGTGAACACTACCACTCGACGGCGGCGTCGAGGTCGTCGACCGCCAGCCGAATCACGTATCCGGCGACCGCCTCCGCGCGCTCCCAGTCTTCACACCGCGCGTCGAGGGCGGCCAGTCCGTCGTCCAGACAGTCCGCCGTCTCGGCGCGCAGGTCGCGGAACAGCGCCGCCCGCCCCGGGTCGCGGTCCGCGAAGTAGGCGACGAAGCGGTCGTGGGTCCGCAGGCTGACGAGCGTCCGCCCGACCATCCCGCCGGCGACCCGGTCGACAGTCGCGTCCCGTCCCCGGAGGTAGGCGTGCATCGGACCGCTTCCCGCCGGGTCGAGTGTGCCGTCGACCGCCGCGTGCACCCGCCGGAAGTGTTCGGCTTCCCGTTCGGCGACGGTCTCGAACGTCGCCCGCGCGTCGGCGTCGGCGGCGCTCCGTGCCCACTCCCGGAACGTCTCGCGGGCGGCGTACTCGCTCTCGGCGGCGGCAGAGAGGAGCGCCGCCGGGTCGGGGTCGCCGCCCGTGAGCGCCCGGAGGAGCGCCGGCGACCCGAGGCGGTCGAGTTCGTCCGCGTTGGTCTCCGCGACGGTCGCACGGAACGTCTCGGCGTCCATGTCGGCCGTTGGCGCGAGCGGCGTTTCAACCTTCGCCCCTCGTTCCGTTCTGTTGGATTTACCCGTGCGGAGGTACAGTGAGACGTATGAACGCCCCGACGGACCGAAACCGCCTCGACGAGGAGGCGAGTCCGTATCTCCAACAGCACGCGGACAATCCGGTCCACTGGCAACCGTGGGACGAAGCGGCGCGCTCGGCCGCCCGCGAGCGAGACGTGCCCATCTTCCTCTCCGTCGGCTACGCCGCCTGTCACTGGTGTCACGTCATGGAGTCGGAGAGCTTCCAGGACGAGGCGGTGGCCGACCTCCTCAACGAGCAGTTCGTCCCCATCAAGGTCGATAGAGAGGAGCGACCGGACGTCGACAGCGTCTACCAGACCGTCTGTCAACTCGTCTCCGGCGGCGGCGGGTGGCCGCTGTCGGTCTTTCTCACCCCGGAGGGCAAACCCTTCTACGTCGGCACCTACTTCCCCCCGGAACCGCAACGCGGCCGCCCCGGATTCCAGCAACTCCTCGAAGACGTGACGCGGTCGTGGCGCGAGAACCGCGAGGAGATAGAGAGTCGGGCCGACCAGTGGACCGACGCCATCGCGGACGAACTCGAAGCCACGCCCGAATCGGGCGGCGAACCGCCGGGCGCCGACCTCCTCTCGATGACGACGGCGGCGGCCGTTCGGAGCGCCGACCGGGAACACGGCGGCTTCGGCGGCGGCGGTGGCCCGAAGTTCCCCCAGCCTCGCCGTCTCGATTTGCTCCTCCGGGCCTACGCCTTGGGCGGCGACGAGACGGCACTCGACGTCGCCGTCGAGACGCTCGACGCCATGGCGGCAGGCGGTCTCTACGACCACGTCGGCGGCGGCTTCCACCGCTACGCCACCGACAGCGACTGGACCGTCCCGCACTTCGAGAAGATGCTCTACGACAACGCGGAACTCCCGCGGGTCTACCTCGCCGGCCATCAGGTGACCGGCGCCGACCGCTACGCCCGGGTCGCACAGGAGACGTTCGCCTTCCTCGAACGCGAACTCCGACACCCCGAGGGGGGATTCTTCAGCACGCTCGACGCCCAGAGCCTCCCGCCGGCGTCCCGGCGCGACGGGTCGGTCCCCGACGACTTCGACCACGCCGACGCCGAGGAGGGCGCGTTCTACGTCTGGACGCCCGAGGAGGTCCACGACGCCGTCGACGCCGCCGACTGGTCCCACGACGTCGGCGTCGACCCCGAGACGGCCGCCGACCTGTTCTGCGGGCGCTACGGCGTCATGAGCGGCGGCAACTTCCGCAGTGGCACGACGGTCCTCACCGTCGAGGCGAGTTACGCCGACCTCGCAGAGCGGTTCGACCTTTCGGTCGACGCCGTCGAACGCGGCGTGTTGGCGGCGCGGACCGCCGCCTTCGACGCCCGCGAGACGCGCCCCCGGCCCGCCCGCGACGAGAAGGTGCTCGCGGGGTGGAACGGGCTGGTCGTCTCGGCGTTCGCCGCCGGCGCGCGCGTCCTCGACCCGGCGCTCGCCGGTCCCGCCACCGACGCACTCGACTTCGCCCGCGAACGCCTGTGGGACGACGACTCGAAGCGTCTCCACCGGCGGTTCAAGGACGGCGACGTGAAGGTCGACGGCTACCTCGACGACTACGCCTTCCTCGCGCGCGGCGCGTTCGACACCTACGGCGTCACCGGCGACGTGGCGTGGCTGGCCTTCGCACTCGACCTCGCGCGGACCGTCCGCGAGGCGTTCTGGGACGACGACGCCGGCACGCTCTATTACACTCCCGAGGGTGGCGAGACCCTCGTCACCCGGCCACAGGAGTTCCACGACCAGTCGACGCCCTCCAGTCTCGGCGTCGCCGCCGGCCTGTTCGCGGACCTCGACGCCTTCGCGCCCGAGGAGGGCTTCGGCGACGTGACCGAGCGCATCCTCTCGACGCACGCCGACCGGATTCGGGGAAGCCCGCTCGAACACGCCTCGCTCGTCGCCGCCGCCGACGCCCACGCCCGCGGCCCGGTCGAACTCACCGTCGCGGCCGACGGCTTTCCCGCCGAGTGGCGCGAGACGCTGGCCGACGCCTACCTCCCCACGTCGGTGTGGGCGCCGCGTCCCCCCACCGACGACGAACTGGACGACTGGCTAGACGCGCTGGGGCTGGCCGAAACGCCGCCCATCTGGAAGGGTCGCGCGGCCCGCGACGGCGACCCGACCGTCTACGCCTGCCGGTCCTTCACCTGTTCGCCGCCACAGACCGACCTCGACGCGGCGCTGTCGTGGCTCGCCGAGGAGTGACGACTCGCGCGTCGGCGGGACCATCGAGGCGGTCGGTCGCACCGCTCTCGACCACGGACGACAGAGACCCTCCGGCCCGCGACGGTTACGCCTCGGCGCGTTCGTCGGCGAGGCTGTCGGCGAGATACTCGGCGATGGTGACCGGTTCTTCCTCGACGAACCGGGCGACTTCCTCGCCGTCGCGTTCGACCACGACGGTCGGGATGAACTCGACGCCGTACGCGTCGACGCCCTCGCCCCGTTTGTCGTCGTCGACGGGGTACTGCTCGATTCGGTCGGCGGGGACGCCCGCCGCGTCGAGTGCGGCCGCGAACCCCGGCAACTGTCGCTGACAGTCGCCACACCAGTCGGCACCCCAGACGAGGTAGCGCAGGCCGTCCCGGCCCAGCGCCTCGGCGACGCCGTCGTCTACGTCCGCGTCCGCGTCGGGTTCCATCGTTTCGAGTGACATGGCGCCTCCTATCACCCACAGGGCTTTAATCTCCGCGCTCGCGGCACGTTCGGAAGCGGGGTCACCCGACCCAGACCGTCGAGAAGGCGTCGAAGAACTCCTCGTCGGTGCTGACCAGCGAGTGGTCGACGCGCAGGTCCTGTGCCCGCGCCGCCACGTCGTCGACGAAGGCGTCGATTCGCTGGCGGTACTGCGACGCCAGTCGTCCGCCGAAGTAGGTGCGCCGGGTCAACTCGGATTCGGGGTCCTCGAAGATGGTGTCGCCGCCGGGGTCCGGGTCGAGTTCCGCCGGCGAGAGCACCTGCGCCAGTATCACCTCGTTGCGCGACAGCGACGCCAGCCCCGTCGCCAGTCCGTCGAGGTCGCCGATGCAGTCCGTGACGACGACGACCAGCGACCGCGAGTGGATGGCCTCCTCGTACTCGCCGAGGGCGTTCTCGAAGTCGGCCTCGCCCGTCGGGTCGGTCTCGTTGAGTTGGTCGATGAGGCGCAACACCTCCCCCCGGTTGGACTTGCCCGTATCGAGGCGGTCCACTCGCCCGCCGAAGGTGGAAAAGCGGAACTCGTTGTGTTCCTCGGCGGTGAGGTAGGCGTAGCCGAGTCCTAGTTTCGCGCCGAATTCGAACTTGTTCTCCGCGCCGTCGCCGAAGTCCATCGAGGCGCTCCCGTCGAGGAGGACGTGGACCGTCAGGTTGCGCTCCTCCTCGAACTGCTTGATGAAAAACTCCTCCGTGCGGGCGTAGAGTCGCCAGTCGATGAGGCGGGTGTCGTCGCCCGGCGAGTAGCGCCGGTAGTCGCTGAAGGTCAACCCCTCGCCGACGTGTTCGGAGACCTGTTCGCCCTTCTGGAGCGCGTTGGTGCGCCGTTCGAGCGACGCCTCGAAGCGGTCCAGTTCGTCGAGGAAGGAGGGGTCTATCATTCGGCGTCCGCGAGGAGCGACTGGATGACCTCGTCGGTGGTGGTGCCCTCGCGTTCGGCCCGGAAGTCGAGCAGGAGGCGGTGTCTGAGCACCTGCGGTGCCATCGACTCGACGTCCTCCCACGAGACGTGGTTGCGGCCGTGGAGGAACGCCCGCGCCTTCGCGGTGAGTATCAGCCCCATGCTCGCGCGGGGACTGGCGCCGAAGTCGACCTTCTCGGCCTCGCGGGTCGCCCGGACGAGACGGATGGCGCCGTCGCGGATGTCGTCGGCGACGGGCACCTCGCGGACGAGTTGCTGGGCCTCGCGTATCTCCGCGTCGGTCAACACTCGCTCGACGGCGGGCGCCGCCGCGCCCCCCGTATAGAGGTTCACGATGTCGCGTTCCTCCTCGTAGGAGGGGTAATCGACGAGCAGTTTCAACAGGAAGCGGTCGGTCTGTGCCTCCGGGAGCGGGTAGGTCCCCTCCTGGTCGATGGGGTTCTGCGTCGCCAGCACGAAGAACGGACGGGGCAGGTCGTACGTCTCGCCGGCGGCGGTCACCTGCTTTTCCTGCATGGCTTCGAGCAGGGCGGCCTGGGTCTTCGGCGTCGCGCGGTTGATTTCGTCGGCGAGGACGACGTTTGCGAAGACGGGACCGCGCTCGAAGACGAACTCGCGGTCGCCACCGCGTTCGCGGATGATTTCGGTGCCCGTGATGTCCGAGGGCATGAGGTCCGGCGTGTTCTGGATGCGGGAGAAGTCGAGGTCGGTCACCGACGCGATGGTCCGCACCATCGACGTCTTTCCGAGACCGGGATTGCTCTCCAGTAAGGCGTTGCCGTCCGCGAGGATGCAGACCAGCAACCCTTCGATGACCTCGTGTTGCCCCACGATTCGCTTGCCGACCTCCTCGCGGACTCGGCCGAGTCGTTCCTGTATCGCGTCGATGTCGGTCTCCGTCTCGCTCATTCGTCTTCTTGCTCCCTGATTTTGAGGTTGTAGTCGCGGATGAGGTCGGCGTCTTCGAGTCGTTCCTGCTGGGCGAAGCCCGCCCGCTGGCTCTGGACCGACTCCCCGCCGGCGTAGCCGCTGTCGGCGTAGGATTCGGCCGACGCCGTCCCCTCACCCTGGCCCGAACCGCTCGTGTCGATGTTGGTTTCGAGTCGTTGCTCGCCGGGTTGGACGTCCTCGGGTTCGCCGAGGATGGACGACCCGTCCTGGAGACCACCGTAGTCGGCGTTCGTCCCGCCGGAGGGGTTCTGCGTCCCCGCCCCGTTGCCCCCGAGCACCGAGATGTCGACCACCGCGAGGTGGATGGTGGCGACGCTCACGACGAGGGCGATGAGCACCGTCGCCGTCACGCGACGGAGGTCGACCAGACCGATGCTCGACGAGCCTTTCACCCCCGCGAGGACGTCCTCGTAGAGGCGGAGGGCGATGCGCGACTCGCGGCCGTCGCGGAGGGCGTCGCGCGCGGTGCGAAGCGACTCGCGCACCTCGGGGTTGGCCGCCTCGAACTGCTCGATGAGCGGTCGGCGCGTCCGCACCGCCACCTCGACGGCGAACGCGAGGAGACCGGCGGCGGCGCCGACGACGGCGGCGCTCGACACCGTCGGCTCCGCGAGCGTCGCGCCGGCGTAGGTGCGCAGGGCGTCGACCACCGCCGCCGGCAACGGGACGCGCGCCGGGAGCGCGGACGGCCGGGCGAACGTCACGACGAGGTTGACCAGGAGGGTCACGAGCGCCGCGTCCACGACGCCGTAGATGGCGGCCACCTTCCAGCCCTCGCGCCGGATTTCCGTGAGCGCACGGCGCATCCGCCCGGTCGTTCGGGTCTCGGCGTCGCCGGCGTCCGTGCGGTCGCTCGCGTCCGTGGCGTCGCCGGCGTCGGCAGTGTCGCCCGACATCTTACCCACAGGCCGAGGGTTTGGTGCCGTTGATGACGGCACACGCCCGGTTCAATCTGCTTCTGAGGTCCGCGTTCTCGTTCTGGAGGTTCCGATTCTCCTGCCGGAGGTCCTGGTTCTCCGATTTCAGCGAGTCGACGCTGTCTTCGAGCGACGAGATGTCGTCGTTGAGTTCGTCGACGCGGTCCTGGAGCGACTCGGTCTGGTCGCGCAGGTTCCGGTTGGTCGATTCGAGGCTGTTGACCCGCGACTGGAGGCTCTGGCGCTGGTCTTCGAGACGCTGGACGTCGCCCTGGAGTTCGTTCACTCGCTGGCGGGCGGCCTGCAGGTCGTTTTGCGTCGAGGAGAGTTCGCTCTTGGTCGAGGAGAGTTCCTCCTCGGTGGCCTGGAGTTGCTGTTGGGTCTCCTGTAAGTTGCCTGCGACCTGGTCGACGTCACCGCGAGTCGTGCTGAGCGACTGATTGAGTTCGTTCAGCCGCTGGCGGGCGTCTTTGAGTTCGCGTTCGGTCTCCGAGAGGTTCGACCGGAGGCGCTCGTTTTGCTGGCGGAGTTGCGTGTTCTGTGCGTCGAGTTCTTGGACGGACTCCTGATAATACAGCGTCGCACCGGCGGTTCCGGCGACGGTCAGGCAGACGAGACCGACGAGGGCGAGGTTTATCGAACGGCCAATCAGGGTCATGGCAAGCCACTCTCACTCCGAGTACGCCCGTTGTACACTTGAAGCCGCCGGACGACCACCTCGCCGAGAAAGAGGAGGAGTGCGGCGGCGAGGAACGCCCAGTTCCACGACTGGCGCACGTCGCGGACGCGGGTGGACTGCTCGCGGGCGAACGCGGCGATGGTCTCGCCGTCGGTGGGGGCGAACTGCTTGCCGCCGGTCGCGCGCACGGCCGACCCGAGCGCCGAACTGGCGCCGAAGCCGCCGTACTCGGCGGGGTAGTTCGCCGCGTAGGTGGCGCCCGCCACGGTGTGGAAGCCGGGTTCGGTCGGCGTCACCGTGGTTTCGTACACCCCGTCGTCGACGGCGTGGAAGGTGAGGTTCGTCCCCGAGGGCCGCGAGGGACCGCGGTAGACGACGGTCGTCGGTTCGCCGACGCGCGTATCCGATACGTCGGCGACGCCGGTGGTCTTGCGTTGCGGGTCGCCGATGGCGTAGTTGACGGACTTCGTGACCGCCAGCGAGTCGGGGCGCTGGAGCAAGCCGTCGAGTCCGCCGTCGCCGCCGTAGGTCGTCACCGTGACGACGCGGCCGAGTCCGTACCGCCACGAGGCGAAGGCGGGCGTCCCGTCGGGACCGGCGACGAGGAAGTCCGCGCCGGGGCGCATCGAGACGTCGTTGACCTGTCCGGGGTTGGACTCGAAGCTCACGCCCGACGTGATGAAATGCCCGGAGTCGACGACGGTCAGCCCCTGACCTTCGAACCGTTTCGAGCCACCGCCGAAGAGCAGTCGGAGGCGGTCGGTCTCCGTGGCGCGGAAGTAGTTGCCGCCGGACTCCTCGGCGATGGTGCGAAGCACCTCCTCGTTGGGGTTCGACCCCGCGCCGACGGCGACGACGCGGATGCCCTGCCGGCCGAGGCTGTCGGCGACGACGGGCACTCTGGACTCGTCGTCCCGGCCGTCGCTGATGAGGATTACCGTCCCGCGCCGGTCGCCCAGCATCTCCTCGGCGCCGAGTAAGCCGTTGGCGATGCTCGTCGCGCCGCCGGCCTGCAGGCGTCGAATCCGGTCTTCGACCTCCGCGCGGTTCTGGCTCAACGGCTGTAAGTCCGCGACGGCGTAGGCCTGATAGTTGAAGCCCACGACGCCGACGGTGTTCTCGTCGCCGAGTTGCGAGAGGGCGTCGAGCGCGATGGACTTCTGGACGCGCATCCCCTCGCCGGTGCTCCCCGAGACGTCCACGAGGAGGACGATGTTCGTGGTGCCGGGGCTGGACTCGCCGAAGGTGACGGGGAGCATCGAGGCGACCGAGGAGTTGTCGTAGCCGCCGTTCTCGAAGGAGTTGGGTCCGCCGACCATCACGAGACCGTTGCCGTCGATGACGAACCGCTGGAGTTCGTCGACGTTGCCGAGGTCACCCGCCGCGACGTTCTGGACGACCACCGCGTAGTAGGGGTCGAGGTCGTCCGGCACCGACTCGGCGGTTTCGACGTCGTACAGTTCCGAGAGGTACTGGCGCAGGGAGTAGTTCCCGCGCGAGACGTAGAGCACCTTCGGTCGGTCGACGACGCGGACGGTGTGGCGGGTGACGTCGTTGGCGTCGAAGACGTCGTTGCCGTCGATTTCGGCGGTGATGCGGTGGTCGCCCGTCTCCGAGAAGGTGTACGAGACGGGCACCTGCCCGGAGCCTTCGCGTATCGACGCGGACTTGACCGGCACGCCGTCGACGGTGACCCGGACGGACACCGGCGAGTCGGTCTGGACGCCGTCGACCTGGACGAGGAACTGACTCTCGACGCCGACGCTGGTCTTCGACGGCCCGGCGACGGTGACGTAGCGTTCGGTCCGCGATGGCCGGGTGGCGACGGTGCTGATGGTGGCGTTGAGCGACCGGGCGTACTCGGTGGTCTGTGCGAGGTCCTGCCCGCCGGTGACCCGGCCGTCGGAGACGACCACCACCGACCCGTTCTCGCGGAGGTTGGCGGCGATGCCGTCGCCGACTCTGGAGTCGGTGCCCTCCGCGATGGTCGACACCGTGACGGGTACGCCCGCCGCCTCCACGTCCTCAGCGACCCGGTCTGCGACCGGCGGCGAGACGTTCATGCTGTCCGAGCGGTCGACGAGGAGCGAGACGTGCGGGTCGCCGCTGGTCTCTCTGGTCACCACCGTGTAGGGACCGGCCGCGCCGACGACGACGAGCGTGGCGACGAGGAGCCGCGAGAGGAAAAAGAGCCGCCTGCTCCGCGTCGAGGCGGTGCCGTCGGTCCCGTAGAAGGTGAGCGCCCAGAGGGCGACGGCCGCCACCGGGAGCACCGCGAGGAGAAGCGGCGTTTCGAGACCGAGGACGGTGCCGTCGGGGAGGGTGTACTGGGCCGCGAGGAGCGCCACTCCCGTCATCAGAGGTCACCCCGTCGCCGCAGGTAGGCGACTTCCCCGAGTACGACCACCAGCGCCGCCAGCGCGACGACCCCGGTCAGCGGGCGGGGGACCTGCTGTTCTTCCTCGCGCGTCAGCGCGCCCACGTCGTCGTCGCGGGCGTCAAGCGGTTCGGCCGCCACGTCGGATTCGCGTTCGCTGTAGAGCGAGGCGCCGACGCGGTGGTCGCCGACGGCGTAAAAGCCCGCGTGGTCGAGGCGGACGGTCCGCGCGGTGACGGTCCCCCCGGGCGTCTGGACGGTCGTCTCGTTGGCGAACTGCAGGCGCTCGCCGGTCGCGCGGTTCAACTCGCTGAGGGGTTCCCGTCCGGCGAGGTAGAACACCACGCGCTTCCAGAAGACGGGGTACTGGTAGTTGTATTTGAACGCCGAGGCGTCCTCGATGTAGCCGTAGTAGAGGACGCGTCCGGGACCGCGTTGCTCGGTGGCGAGCAGTGGCGTCCCGTCGCCGGTCTGGACGAGCGCGGTGCCCGACTTCAGCGACCCCGTGAGGTACGTCTCCGGGGGCGGGAAGTCGACGTTGCGCGTGAGTTCGTCGCTGGCGACGGGACCGACCGTGGGGTTCGACGCCTCGCCGGTGGGCGAGAGCAAGAGCAGGTCGCCGTAGGTGTCGGGCATCGACTGCTGGGCGGCGATTGCGACGCCGCCGCCGTTCTGGACGACGGTGCGCCCCGCCTCGACGTTGCCACGCAGGAGGCTCTCGGAGTCGAGGTTGCTGTAGATGACGACGTCGTAGTCCGTCGAGACGGTGAGCGGCGGTTCCCGAACCGTCGTCGACACCTCGGGCATCACCGACAGCGCGGTGAGGAGGTAGCGGTTGCGGTCGTTGGTGAGGACGAGAACGTCGACGGTGGCGTCGTCGGGAGCGGCGACGTAGGCGGCGTCGTCGGTGGGGAAGGAGTCGCCGGGCGAGAGGGTGGCGCGGGCGCCGCCGGCGGGGACGCCGAGGGTGACGGAGCCGACGTCGCCCGACCCGAGCGTGAGCGAGCGTCGCTGATTGCCGAGCGTGACGGTGCGGGTGACCTGTCGGTCGCCGAAGTTCTTCACGGAGAGGGTGACGTTCCCGCCGGCGAACGACCGGCCAACGATGCCGACGTTGTCGGCGCCGCCGCCGGCGAACTGTCGGAGGTCGACCGTGAGACCGCGGGCGCGCGCCGAGCGGACGGCGTCGGGCCACGCGCCGTCGTCGGCGAAGTCGCTATAGACGACGACGCGGGCGTTCTCGCCGGCGATGGAGGTGGCCTGCGAGATGGCGCCCCGGAGGTCGCCGGCGGTGTCGGTCACCGAGAGGGCGTCGAGCGTCGACGCCACCTCGTCGCGGCCGCCGCTCCTGAGCACCACCCGGTTATCCTCGCCGGCGAAGACGACGGAGTTGGTGCCGGAGGCGTCGTCCGTGGCGGCGGAGACGGCGCGGGCGAACCGGGTGGTGCCGGCGTCGCGGGTGGCCATGCTCGCGCTCCCGTCGACGACGAACACCGTCTCCTCGACGGTCTGGCTCCGCGAGACGGTGACGTACGGCGACGCGAGCGACACCGCGAGCGCGACGAGCACGAGCAACTGGAGGGCGAGCAGGAGGCTCCGTTTGAGCCGTTCGAGCAGGGGGTTGGCGGCGTCCTCGCGGTCCTCTTCCAGCAGGAGTCGGAGCGTCGGGAGTTCGAACCGACGGGGGTCGGGCTGGATGAGGTAGAGGACGACCACGGGGACCACCGACAGCAGGGCGAGCAACCCAAGCGGGCTGAGGAAGACGTCCGAGAGGGCCATGTCAGTTCCACGACGCCCCGGCCTATGCTTCTTGCGTTGGTCGCCACCACCCGAGGGCCGTTGTGTACGGAGATACTGACGCGTAAGCAAACCCTTTCAACGATGCTCGACAGAGGTGGTGTATGGACGAGAAGCTGGAACTGCTCGACCTGCTCCTCGCCGACGCCCGTGAAAGCACGGCGAACCTCGCGCGGCAACTCGGGACGTCCGAGGCCGAGGTCGAGGCCCTCGTAGACGAACTCGAACGCGAGGGTGCCGTCCGTGGCTATCAGGCCGTCGTCGACTGGAACAACGTCGACACCGAGCACGTCGAAGCCGAAGTCGAACTGAATCTGGAACTCGACCGCGAGACGAAGTACGCGGACGTCGCACGCCGCATCACGAAGTTCGACGAGGTAACCGGACTCCAGCTCGTCTCCGGGAACTACGACTTCGACGTCATCGTGGAGGGCGACTCCATGCGCGACGTCTCCATGTTCGTCTCCGAGCAGATAGCGCCCATCCCGGAGGTCACACAGACGGTGACGCACTTCGTCATGGAGACCTACAAGCGTCGTGGCGTCGAGTTCACCGACAGCGACGACGACGACCGGCTGTCGATTTCGCCATGAAGCTGTCGGAGCGAGCGCGGGCGACGCCGCCCTCCGGCATCCGACGGTTTTTCGAACTCGCCGAGGAGATGGACGACGTCATCTCGCTGGGCGTGGGCGAACCGGACTTCAGCGCGCCGTGGACGGCCCGCGAGGCCGCCATCCACTCGCTCGAACGCGGGCGGACCTCCTACACCACCAACCGGGGGATGCGCGACCTGCGGGAGGCAATCGGCGACCACGTCCGCCGGTACGACCTCGAATACGGCCCGGACGAGGAGATTCTGGTGACGACGGGCGCGAGCGAGGCGGTCGACCTCGCCATGCGCGCGGTGGTCGACCCCGGCGACACCGTGGCGGTCCAGTCGCCCGCCTACATCTCCTACGTGCCGGGCATCCAGTTCTCCGGGGGCGACCCCCTCCGCGTCTCGACGCGCGCCGAGAACGACTTCGTGCTCACCTACGAGGACCTCCGGCGGGCGGGCGCCGCCGACGCCGAGGCGCTGGTCATCTGTTATCCCAACAACCCCACCGGGGCGACGGCCACCGAGTCGGAACTCGAAGAGATAGCCGAGTTCGCCCGCGAACACGACCTCGTCGTCCTCGCCGACGAGATATACGCGGCGCTCACCTACGAGGGCGACCACACCTCCATCGCCACGCTCCCCGGAATGCGAGAGCGGACCGTCGTCTTCAACGGCTTCTCGAAGGCCTACGCCATGACGGGCCTCCGACTGGGCTACGCCCTCGGCCCGGCGGAGGTCGTCGACGCGATGAACCGCATCCACCAGTACACCATGCTCTCGGCGCCGACGACCGCCCAGTACGCCGCACTCGAAGCGCTGGAGCAGTGCGAGGAGGACGTCGACGAGATGCGCCGCCAGTACAACCGCCGCCGGCGGTTCGTCATCTCGCGGTTCCGCGAGATGGGACTGGACTGCTTCGAGGCGACCGGCGCGTTCTACGCGTTCCCCGAGGCGCCCTACGACGACGAACAGTTCGCCGAGGACCTCCTCCACGAGGAGGGCGTCGCGGCCGTGCCCGGAAGCGTCTTCGGCGAGGAGGGCACCGGCCACATGCGGGTGTCGTACGCGACGGGCATGTCCGAACTCAAAGAAGCGATGGCCCGCATCGAGTCGTTCCTCGAATCCCGCTGAGAGGAACGCCAACGCCGTCGAATTCGGCGGGAAGCGTGCCGATTCGGCCCAGTTCTCGGCGCTTCGAGA
>JBDGTR010000042.1:0-45387 GCA_042216635.1 Haloplanus sp.
CTCAATCAGAGCGACGCTTCAGCTCCGCTGCTCACGTCGGTTGGGAAGTACCGACCGTGTGACTGGATATGTGTTACAATTTAACATTTAGGGGTTGGAACACGGGTTACGATGACACCACAGGAACCAGCACCGTGAGACACCCCTCCGACCCACTCACCGCCGAAGAGATAACTGAGACACGGGATACATTCGAGGAAAGCGAGGGCGTCTCCGACGAGAGTAGATATACCAAAATCGACCTCGATGAACCACCGAAGAAGACCGTCCTCGAGTACGACGAGAACGGCGGAGACATCGAGCGGAAGGAGAGCGTAGTACAGCCCGGGGAGAACGTAGAGGCGTGTGCCCGATATAACTCCAGTGTCGTGGAGCGCTCGGGCTTCATCGACAACCATCTCTGGGCGACCCCCTTCCGGGACGACGAGCGGGTCTCTGCCGGGGAATACCCCAATCAGAGCTCCGGCGGCGAGGAACTCCCTGAGTGGACGAGCGAAGACCGATCGATCGATAGAGAGAATATCGTCCTCTGCTACCCGTTAGGGGTGAACCACGTCGGTCGGCCCGAGGACTGGCCAGTTCTCCCCGTCCACCTAGCGAGGTTCAAGCTGGGGCCCGTCAACTTCGTCGACGAGAGTCCGACGGTCGACGTTCCTCCCGAGCACAAACTGAAAGACATCCAAGCCTGCAGGTCGGAAAAGTGCGAAAATCCCGGTGTATCGCGGACGCAAGAGGACTGACTGAGCCGGTTCGAACGATATGGACAGGCCTACTTCACGCTGGATGACGCTCTCGGGACCGACGACGCAGAGCGAGGTGAGGACCGCGTGATCCTCGTCGTCGACAACCTGCTCTCCTTGACGTACACCGGCCTGACCGACGAGATCGCACGCCACCTCGGGGACGTTGAAGTCGTCAACCTCCACGGCGGGGAGACGCTCCCGGCGATCGACGACGCGGTCGAGGGCGTGGTACTCACGGGGAGCGCGGCCGGCGTCTACGAGGCGGAGACCCGTCCGTGGATCGAAGAAGAGGCAGCGTACGTCTGCGACCTCCTCGACCGGGGCGTCCCCCTCCTCGGCATCTGCTTCGGCCACCAGCTCGTCAACGTCGCGCTGGGTGGGCGCGTCGAACGGTGCTCTACGACGGCCGGACTCGTTCGCGCGACGTTCGACGACGACCCGCTCTTCGGCGGGGTCGAACCCGTCGTCCCCGTCGTCCACGGGGATCACGTCATCGAACGAGGGGAGGGAATGGAGCGGATCGCGACCGCGGCGCACTGTCCGACGTTCGCGACGCGGCACCGCTCTGCGCCTGTCTGGACCGTGCAGTACCACCCGGAACTCCGTCCGGACCTCGCCCGCGAGCGCTTCGAGCCCGAGTTCGGGTGGGAGACGAACGGCCTCCGCTATGCGGACTCCACGGCCCCCGAGACGCTCGTCAACTTCCGCCGACTCGCGGCACGCGTTCGCGGCACGGGCGACGAGGGCTGCGGGGACGACGTCGACGACGGCCGGCGCTTATAAACCATCCCACATCGCCCGGGAAACGCTTAGGCCCGACACGCCGGTCGTGGGAGACATGCATAGCTTCGAGATGCTGATCGCGGGAGCCCCCCGGACGGGAGCAGAGACCGACGTCGAGGACCCCGCCACCGGAGAGACCGTCGGACGGGTCTCGACGGGAACGCGGTCGGACGTGGCCGACGCCGTCGAGGCGGCGCGGGACGCCCGAGACGCGTGGGCGACGACCGATCCGGGGCGGCGCGAGCGCGCGCTGCTCGCCGTCGCAGAGCAGATCGAGGCGGCGAGCGACGAACTGACGGACCTCCTCGTCGCCGAGACCGGGAAGTGCCGCCCGACGGCGGCCGGCGAGGTCACAGAGACCGCCCAGCAGTTCCGCTTCTACGCGGGCGTCGCCGACAAGGTCCGGGGCGACACCGTCCCGACGCCGTCGAACCGGCTCAACTACACGAAGCGGGTCCCGTACGGCGTCACGGCGCACGTCGTCCCGTGGAACTACCCCCTCCTCCTCGGCTCGCGCGGCGTCGCAGCGGCACTCGCGACGGGGAACACGGTCGTCGTGAAGCCGCCGAGTCTGGCCCCGCTGTCCACGATGTGGTACGGAGAGCGACTCGCCGAAGAACTCCCCGGCGGCGTCGTGAACTTCGTCCCGGGGCCGGGGAACGAGGTCGGCGCGGCGCTGTCCGACCACCCGGACGTCGACGCGATCACCTTCACCGGGTCGACGGGCGTCGGCCGGCAGGTCCTAGAGGCGGCCGCCGCGCACGTCACACCCGTCGACGTCGAACTCGGGGGGAAGGCGCCGGCCGTCGTCCTCCCGGACGCGGACGTCGAGAACGCGGCACGCGGCGTCGCCCAGGGGATCTTCTCGAACGCCGGACAGAACTGCGTCGCCACCTCCCGCGCGCTCGTCCACGAGGACGTAAAGGGGGCGTTCACCGAGCGCCTCGTCGAGATCGTCGAGCGGATCACCCTCGGGCCGGGGGGTGACCCGGCGACGGACATGGGGCCCCTCATCTCTGCCGCGGCACGGGACGACGTCCTCGACTTCGTCGAGTCGGGCGTCGAGGCGGGCGCGACCCTCCTGACCGGCGGGGGCGTCCCGGACGATCCCGCACTGCGCGACGGGCACTTCGTCGAGCCGACCGTCTTCGAGGACGTGACGCCGGAGATGGAGATCGCCAGCGAGGAGATCTTCGGGCCCGTGCTCTCGATCCTGACCGTCGACTCCACCGAGGAGGCGATCAAGGTGGCGAACGACTCGCGGTATGCGCTCGCGGCCTCGATCTGGAGCGAGGGGCTAGACGCGACCCGCGTCGCCGACCGCCTCGACCACGGTCTCGTCGGGATCAACACCTACCCCGTCTCGATGCCCCAAAGCCCGTGGGGCGGGAACAAGGAAAGCGGGATCGGACGTGAGGGCGGTATCGAGGGCGTCGAGGCGTTCACGACCGTGAACAGCGTCGTCGTCGAACACGACGGGATGGCGTACCCCTACCGATGACGGGAGAGACGGTGGTCATCGCACGGATCAAACACGAGACCAACACGTTCTCGTCGCTCGAGACGGATTCTGCTGCGTTCGCGGATACCTCGTTTTTCTTCGGCGACGAGATCGTCCCCGAGTTTCAGGACACCAACACGGACCTCGGCGGATTCCTCCGCGTCGCAGACGAGCGCGACTGGGACGTCGTCCCGACCGTGGCGGCTAACGCGACGCCCGGCGGCGTCGTGACGACCGAGGCCTTCGAGGCGTTCGTGACCCGGCTCGTCGAGGCCGTCGAGACGACCGACCCGGACGGCGTCCTCCTCGGACTCCACGGGGCGATGGTGACGGCGGACGCCCTGGACGCGGACGGCGCGATCCTCGAGCGGGTTCGCGCGGCCGCAGGCGACATCCCGATCCTCGCGACGCTCGACCTCCACGCCAACGTCAGCGAGCGCATGGCGGCGACCGCCGACGGCCTCTTCGGTTACGACACCTACCCCCACGTCGACATCGGGGCGACCGGCGAGGAGGCGGCTCGCGTGCTCGCGGCGACGTTCGACGGCGATATTGACCCCTGCGTCGTCGTCGAGCGGGCGCCGCTGCTTCCGCCGCTGCCGCCGCTGCGGACCGAGATCGAACCGATGCGATCGCTGCTCGCGGACGCGGCTGCGGACGAGAGCGAGGCGCTCCCCGACGTCTCGGTCTTCGGCGGGTTCGCGTACGCCGACGTCCCGGAGGCGGGGTTCAGCGTCGTCGGCGTGACGGACGCGGCCCGCGCGGCGGAGGCCCGCGAGACCTGTGCGGCGATCGCCACACAGGCGACCAATCGGCGTCACGAGTTCGACCGGACGTACACGGGCGTGGCCGAGGCGGCGGCCGAGGCGGCATCGTGGACGGACGGAGACCACGACGGGCCGCTGTTGCTCGCGGACGTCGCCGACAACCCCGGCGGGGGGAGCGCACAGGACGGGACAGTCCTCCTAGCGGCGCTGCTCGAATCCGACGCCGAGGGCGTCGTGCTCGCGACGATCGTCGATCCGGCCGCTGTCGAGGCGGCGATCGAGGCGGGCGTCGGCGAGCGCGTGACGGTCGAGCTGGGCGGCCACGTCGAGGCGAACGGCGACCCGGTGTCAGTCGACGCACGGGTCCGCCTGCTCTCCGACGGCACCTATCGGAATCGGGGGCCGATGTCGACCGGCCTCAAGGTGTCGTTCGGCCGGACGGCGGTCTTCGAGGTCGGCGGCATCACGGTTGTCGTCGGATCGCACCGCCAGCAGCCCTACGATCCGGAGGCGTTCCGGTCGAACGGCGTCACGCCCGAGCGGGCGAACGTGGTCGTCCTCAAGAGCACGGTCCACTTCCGCGCCGGCTTCGAGCCGCTTGTCGAGGCGGTCCGCGAGGTGTCGGCGCCCGGACTCTGCTCGCCCGACCTCTCGCGGTTCGAGTACGAGCACGTCCCGCGGCCGCTCTATCCGCTGGACCGGGACGTATCGACCTCATCGGACGCACTTAAAGACTCATAGGTGTGGGGCGTAACGGGTATCATCTGAGTGCCAGTACTTCCCTCACGTCTTCGGTGTCCGTGAGAGACGGAGAATCACGCACGCGAGGACCCCGGGAGACGAACACACATGACACAGGAACTGTCCGAATGGAACGTGCCGAATCGCGTGGTGTTCGGCCGTGGAGCGGCGGCGGAGGTCGGCTCGTACGTCGAAGAACTCGGCGCGGAACGGCCGCTCGTCGTGACCGACGAGGGCGTCCGCGAGGCCGGCGTCCTCGATTCCGTCCTCGACTCGCTCGAGGAGACCGGAAAGGCGTACGAGATATTCGACGGCGTCCGCCCCGATCCGACGGACGTGATCGTCCACGAGGCGGCCGAGGCGTTCGAGGAGGCCGGCGCGGACCTCATCGTTGGTATCGGTGGGGGATCCTCCATCGACACCGCGAAGGCCGCCTCGATCGTCGTCGCGAACGGCGGCCACATCCTCGACTACGTGGGGAGCGGGAACGTCCCGGTGGCGCCCCCGCCGAGCGTCTACGTCCCGACGACGGCCGGGACGGGCAGCGAGGTCGGCCACTGGTGCATCGTCAAGGACGCAGAGACCGACGTCAAAGAGGAGATCGGGGACGTGAAGCTCCTCGCCGACGTCGCGCTCGTCGATCCGGAGCTGACGGCGAGCGCCCCGCCGGCGGTGAAAGCCGCGACCGGAATGGACGTGCTGACGCACGCGATCGAGGCGTACGTCTCGATCAAAGCGCAGAGTCAGACCTCCGCGCTCGCGCTCGACTCGATCGAGAAGGTCGGCGACCACCTCACCCGCGCAGTCGAGTACCGGGGCGGCGACCCGGCCGCACTCGCGGCGATGGCGAGAGCGAGCACGCAGGCAGGCATGGCGTTCAACGGCGCCGGACTCGGCGCGGTCCACGCCCTCAGCCACCAGGTCGGGGGTCGCTTCGGCGTCCCGCACGGGCTCGTCAACGCGATTGTCCTCCCGTACGTGATGGAGTACAACCTCCCGCAGGTCGAAGCGGAGTTCTGTGAGATAGCGACGGCGCTCGGAGAGGTGGTCGATCCCGGCCACCGGACCCGCACGGAGGCCTACAAGGCGGTTCGAGCCGTCCGCGAACTCGGCGACGCCGTCCGCATCCCCCGGACGCTCGCCGAGACGGCGGCCGAGCGCGACGCCATCCCGGCGCTAGCGGAGCAGGCGCTCGAGGACGGGAGTCTCACCGGAAACCCGCGGATCACGGGACTGGACGACATGACGCGGATACTCGAGCGGGCGTTCGACGGCGAGCTCGCCTACGAGACGCTCCTCTGAGCCGGCTTTCCTTCCGTCGCGTCTGTGACGACCACACGGCGTCTGCGACGATCCGACCGATCAGCTCTCAGCCGACACGGCGTCGCCTCGGTCGTCTGGGCATCGCTCGTGGCCGTCGAACGGACGTTACTTGCGAACCCAAATCCGTCATCAGAACGCCTTGCGTTCTGATTGGAGAACGAGAGCGTAGCTCTCGGTAACGCCGCCGGTCCGCAGTCGAACGAACTGCTTCACGTCCGGTTGTTTGCGACACCTACGACCGCTCTCACGAAGATTTCCCGGCGCGAACTTCGGCAAAAACACGATGTCGAGGGCGAGAAACGCCTCCACCCTGCGCTTTCCCGAGCAGGGCTTCGATTTCAGATGCGTCGCCACGGAAATCGGAACGCCATCGAACGGATTTTTCGAGAGCTGAAGCCTCGAACGTCGTCGTGTTCGAACTGCTCCAGAGACGCTGAATCGGAAACCGCCGAAAAGTGGCTCCAAAGCTTGGCTCGCTGGCACAATGCTCCAAACGAAACACTACCACCCGCTCGGGGCCAAGAGATTAGGCGTTGGCGGAAAACGGAGTGATATGGAACGGAGACGGGACCCCGTCGAGCAGAAGGCGGGCGACTCGGTCGACCTCTACGACGTCGCCACGTGGGACGAGCGGAGTTCGCTCGACGGACTCGCCGTCGCCATCTATCGGGCCTTGGTCGCGTCGACCCGGCTGTTCGTCGTGTTGCTCGCCCTCCTCATCCTCGTCGGCATCGGCGGGCTGAGTGCGCTGACCGACCCGCAGGTGGGCATGCTGACGCTCCTCTCGGCGCTCCCGGCGCTCGGACTCGCGGCCTACGTCTGGCACAGCGACGTGACGAGCGACGAACCGCTCTCCTTGCTCGTGGCGACGTTCCTCCTCGGCGTGTTGACCGCCAACTTCGCGGCCGTCCTCAACAGTTTCCTCCAGGGCGTCTTATCTGGCGTGGGCATCGCCGGGACGGTGCTCTTTTTCTACGTCGTCGTCGGGCCGGTCGAGGAGACGATGAAACTGCTCGCGGTTCGGCTCTACGCCTACGGCCACCGGAGCTTCGAGGCGGTCATCGACGGCGCCGTCTACGGCGCGATGGCCGGACTGGGGTTTGCCACCATCGAGAACGCCCTCTACATCACGCGCAACCTGAGTGCGTCGCCGGTGAACGCCGGTATCGGGTTGGGACTCATCGGCGCCGGCGGCGGCATCACGGCCGTCCGCGCCCTCGCCGGGCCGGGCCACGTCATCTACTCGGCGTTCGCGGGCTACTACCTCGGACTGGCGAAGTTCAACCCCCGCAATCGCGGTCCCATCGTCATCAAGGGTCTCATCATCGCGGCGCTCATCCACGCCACCTACAACGCCACCGTCGGCGTGGGGTCGGCACTGGTCGCCATCGGCACGGGCCTGCCGCAACTCCCCTCGTTCCTCGTCTACGTCGTCGTCTACGACGGCATCTTCGGTCTCCTGTTGTTGCGGAAGATACGGCGCTACACGCAGACCTACGAGCAGGTCCACGAGGACGAGACGGTCGACGAGTCGGCGTTCGTCTCCGAGCAGACCGAATTCGAGTAAGCAGAAGGGGCATCGTCGCGTCCGCGCTCGGAATCGGTCCACGTGGACCGGTGGACCGACCGACTCCTGGCGGCGACGAGAATCCCTCTCAGTAGCCCTCGGTGAGGCGTTCGACGTACTTCGCAACCACGTCAACCTCGACGTGGACGGGGTCGCCGACCGCCTTCGCAGAGAGCGTCGTCAGGTCGTAGGTGGTCGGGATGACGGCCACGTCGAAGACGCCCTCGTCGTCGCGCAGGTCGGCGACGGTGAGGCTGATGCCGTCGAGGGCGACGGAGCCTTTCGGGACGACGTACCGCGCGAGGTCCGGGGGCAACTCGAAGGTGAAACGCCAGTCGTCGCCGACGGATTCGACGCCGGCGACGGTGGTCGTCGCGTCGACGTGACCCTGAACGACGTGGCCGTCGAGACGGCCGTCGGCCGGCAGGGCGCGTTCGAGGTTGACGGCGTCGCCGACGCCGACAGACCCGAGATACGTCTTTTCCACCGTCTCGTCGGCCAGAAACACCTCGAACCAGTCGTCACCGAACGCCTCGACGGTGAGACAGACGCCGCTGACGGCGACCGACTGGCCGTGTTCGAGGTCGGCGAAGTCGTGGGCGACTCGGAGGCGGCGCCCGCCGTCAGCGTCGTCGACGCCGACCACCTCGCCCGCGTCTTCGACGATGCCAGTGAACATGGCCGACGGTTGGCGTGCGGGGCGGTAAGGGGTTGCGGTCGACGCCACCCAGTCCTTTATGCACGTGTGGCGGTTAGTACCGGGCGTGCATCGACGTTCGTTGCTGGCGGCTCTCGGGGCCGGGATGGCGGGACTGTCGGGATGCGGGTCGACGAACACGCCGACGGGAACGGAGACGGCTGGAGCGACCGGGTCCGCCGGCGACTCCTCGGTACCGGATTCGACCCCCGAACCCACGCCGACGGCGACGCCCACGGCGACGCCCGAACCGACGCCGACGCCGCCGGAACGGACGTACCAACCGCAGTTGCTCGACGTGAACCTCGTCTCGACGTGGAGCGAACCGGGCGACATCACCGAGAACGCAATCGACACCCTCCACCGGGGGCAACCGGCGGTGGTGGCCTACCGCTACCGGATGCGAATCCCGGCCAGCACCGCCCACTTCAGCGAGGGCGTCGACGTCTACGACGGCGACGAGCGGATTCTCCGAACGTTCGAACACGTCGACCGCGAGGTGGAGTCCCCGGGTCTCAACACGTGGGAGGACGCCATGAGTTTCGATACGGCGGAGTGGCCCCTCGGGACGCTGACGGCGACGTTCGGCGTCGGCGAACTCCAACTCCACCGCAACTCCGAGCGGAAAGATACGACGTTCGAACTGGTGAAGTAGTCGGGAGTATCGTAGCCAACCGCGTCACGTCGGTTCGCCGTGCAACCCCCGTGGGTCGTCGCTCGAACGGGGAACCCTCCGAACGCGTCCGAGACTCCCGAGAGGCGTCTACGGAGGGTCGGCGGCGTCTCGAAGCGCGCGGAACCGGCGTTCGACCCACTCGACGACTGCGACGTCGTCGGTGTCGGCGAAGACGCGCAACTGGTCGTCCTCGGTCGCACCGACGAACGCGCGGTCGTCGACGACGCCGAAGAGGAAGTCGACGGTGTCGACGAACCGACAGTCGACCGACGGAGCGTCGAGGAGTTTCTCGAATCCCACCGGGCGCGCCACGGAGACGTCGGGGTCGGTCATCAACACGAGGTGGACGCGGGCGGGAGGGTCGTCGTGGGCGCGGGCAGTGAGTTGGCGGACGCTGTCCTCGTAGAGGAACCGGGCGGCTTCGCGGACGAAACTGGCGTCGGCACGGAGTTCCATCAGTCGGTCGACGGGCGCGTAGGGGTCGTTTTCGGTGGCGACGGCGAGGTTCGCGTCAGCCAGTCTCGTCGGGTCGAGGTCGAACGACGAGGGGAGGTGAGAGAGAAACGTCGAGAGGCGGGCGGCGGCGGTCGTTCGCTCGTGGAAGCACTCGTACGCCCGGAGGACGGTCGCGCCGAGGGCGGTGAGTTCGTAGCCGTCGTCGACCGCTCGAATCCACCCTCGTGACGCCATGTTGTCGAGCGTCCGCTTGAGGGTCCGCCGGGAGACCGACACGTGGGATTCGAGTACGCGCGGCGTGAGTCGACCGTGGTCCCGGAAGGCGACGAGTACCTCCCGACGACTGGTCGACCGCGCCAGATAGTCGAGGACGGTGTCCGACATCCGTCAGGAGTCACAGGCGTCACGTGGATAAAACCCCCGCGTGGTTCACCATGGCCACTGCGGAAGAGCTATGTCACTCAGCCCGCACGAACGAGACGGGGAATGACGGAGCACACCGACGCGAACGGGGGGTGGAGTCGGGAGACGAGGAGTCGGCGGACGAGGAGTCGGCGGAGTTGACGCCCGACGACGCGTTCACGCTGTTGGCGAACCGGACCCGAATCAAGATAATTCAGGCGTTGGGCGACGCCTCGACGCCGGGCGTCCCGGAGACGCTTCCCTTCTCGGAACTCCGGCGTCGCGCGAACGTCTCGGGGAGCGGCCGGTTCAACTACCACCTCGACAGACTCCGGGACCAGTTCGTCGAACACACCGACGAGGGCTACCGGCTCTCCTATCCCGGCGTCCGGGTGTATCAGGCCATCAAGGCCGGCACCTTCACCGACAGCGTCCGCATCGACCCGTTCGAACTCGACGGCGCGTGTCACGTCTGTGGCGCCACGCAGGTGGCCGCCTACCGCGACAGCATGTTCCGCGTCCGCTGTACCGACTGCGAGGCGGTGTTTTACAAGTACTTCCTCCCGCCGAGCAGTCTCGGCGAGCGTTCGACCGAGGGGGTCTTGCGCGCGGCCAACGAGCGCATCCAACGCGAGATAGCGTCGATGTCGAAGGGGGTCTGTCCGTGGTGTTGCGGGCGGATGAGCGCGCGCGTCCTCGCCGCCGACGAGGACATGCCCCACCGCGACAACCCCGCCATCGAACACCGCGTCCTCCACGCCTGTGAGACCTGTGACGGGGCGATTTACACCCGTCTCGGCGGACTGGTCGTCTCACACCCCGCCGTGGTCTCCTTTTTCCACGACCACGGCACCGACGTCTTCGAGCGTCACATCTGGCGGCTTCCCTTCGCCGCGTCCGACGAGCGAACGACCGTCGTCTCGACGGACCCGTGGCGGGCCGAAGTCGTGGCGCCCTGCGACGGCGACGAACTCGTCGTCCGACTCGACGACGGTCCGTCGGTCGTCGACACCGAGAGTCGGTGACGCCCTCGAAAGCTAGATCCGGCAGGCCGTCCCCTCGGTCAGTCCCTCCTGGTCGACGTACGCCGCCAGACAGCCGTAGTTGCAGAACCGTCCCGTCTCGGTTCGCTCGCCGTCGACCACCTCTTCGACGTAGACGGGGTCGTGGGCCGTCACGTCGCACCCGCAGTACGTACACGCCATACGTGATCGGAGGCGGTCGACCCACTCGAATCCGTCGCTCGCCGGAACGCACATTTCGCCGGCGACCCAAGTGGGAGGACATGACCGTCGTTGCACTGCTGAGCGTCGCACCGGTTCGGGAGGGGTCGATGGCCGAAGACGTGGCCGACGCGGTGGCGGCCCTCGACGACTTCGACGTGGCCTACGAGACGAACCCGATGGGGACGGTGGTGGAGACGGACGACGTCGAGACGCTGTTCGAGGCCGTCGCCGCCGCCCACGAGGCGGTCGACGCCGACCGGGTGAGTACGACGCTGAAAGTAGACGACAAGCGGACGAGCGACGCGCCGGCGAAGGCGAAAGTCGAGGACCTCGAACGTGAACTGGGGCGGCCGGCGGTGGGGGCACGCGACCGGCCGTGAACGGCCGCGACCGCCAATCCCTTTACGCGAAACCGCCCAATCCGACGCATGGACAGCATCAACCGGATGGCCGTCGAACTCGTCGACGAGGCGCTGGATTTCGCGGACGAACTCGGCGTCGGGGTGACCGAACTCGACTCCGGGGCGACGGTGCTCGATTTCGGCGTCGAGGTGGGCGGCGGCATCGAGGCCGGACTCCTCCTCGCGGAGATACAGACGGCGGGGCTGGCGACGGTCCAGACCCGGATGGACGAGGTGGCGGGGACGCCGTTCCCGCACGTCGAACTCACGACCGACCAGCCGGCGCTCGCCTTGCTCTGTTCCCAGAAGGCGGGGTGGGAACTCGGCGGCGCCGGCGACGGCCACGGCGGACTGGGAAGCGGCCCGGCGCGCGCTCTCGTCGGCGAGGAGACGGAGTTCGAAGTCATGGGTTACTACGACGAGTTCGACCTGACGGTGCTGGCGGTGGAAAGCGACCGCCTGCCCGACGAGACGACGGTCGAGGAGGTGGCCGACCGCGCGGGCGTCTCGCCGAGTGGCGTCTTCCTGCCGGCGTACGCCACCGGGTCGACGGCGGGGAGCGTCAGCGGCGCCGCGCGCGCGGCCGAACTCGCGGTCTTCCGACTGTTCGAACTCGGCTACGACCCCCGGAACGTACTGGCCGCGAGCGGGAGCGCCCCCGTCGCGCCCGTCACCCACGACGAGGCGGCGGCGATGGGCCGCGTCAACGACGCGCTGGCCTACGGCGGGCAGGCGTACGTACAGGTGCGCGAGGACTTCGACCGCTTCGAGGAGGTGCCCTCGACGGCCGCCGACGAGTACGCAACCCCCTTCGAGGCGGTGTTCGAGGACGCCGACTGGGACTTCTACGAGGTGCCAGAGTCGGTGTTCGCGCCCGCGCAGGTGACCGTCGACGTGGTCGACGGCCCGACCTACGCGCTGGGGGAGACGAACCCCGACCTGCTGGCGGAGTCGTTCGGGCTGTGAAGTTCAAACCCGTCCCCGAGGCGCCCGCCGACCTCGCGGTCGTAACGCGCGCCCAGCGCGCCCTCCCGCTGGTGCCCGACGCCGAGGCGGACTGCTGTGGGCGGCTACTCGACCGCGTGGACCTCCCCGACCGCGAGACGGCGCAGACGTGGCTCACCTTCCTCCGGGCGCTCGGACTCGCCGAGGAGACCGACCGCGGCTTCAGACGGACGCGGGTCGACGCCGACCCGGAGACCCTCCGGACGGCGTTGCTCGACCGCGTCTTCGCCGCCGACGCGGTGTGGGCGGCGCTGGAGGCGGCGGACGGTCCCCTCACCGCCGACGAGGCGTTCGACCGCGTGCGCGAGTCGGTGCCCGAGTGGGAGCGCCACCGCAATCCCGGAACGTGGGAGGCGGTGTGGCGCGAGCGAGTGGGTCGACTGCTGTCGTGGCTGGTCTTGCTGGGCGGGGCGGAGCGAGTGGGCGACGGCGACGACGCCCGGTACGCGCCCGTCTGAGCCTCACCGCACCTCGACGCGTCGTCCCTCGTCCACACCGGACTCGGCGGCCCGTCGCCGGAGGCGGCCGATGCGCTCTCGCATCGGCGGGTGGGTCGCCAGCAGGCGGCTGAGACCGCCCTCCTCGTCGCCGTCGATGAGGAGCGGCGAGAGCGCGCCGCCGGGCGTCGTGACGGAGTGAATCCGGGCGAGGCCGCGCGCGAGTGCGAGGGGGTCGCCCGTCAGGTCGGCGGCCCGGTCGTCGGCGGCGTACTCCCGGCGCCGGGAGTACGCCTGCAAGAAGACGGTCAGGCCGAAAAAGAGGACGGCGACGAGGCTCCCGACGGCGGCCCGTGCGGCGTAGACGCGGCGTTTCACTTCGAGTGGGTCGTCGCCGTGGAGACCGGCCGTGGCGCGGGCGACGCCGACGGCGAGGAGGGTCACCGGCAGGAACGCGAGCCACGCGAGTCCCGTCGCCGTCTGGACGAGGCTGTAGCCGAGCGTCTTCACGAGGCTGTCCCGGCCGCGTAGGTGCGCGAGTTCGTGGGCGACGATGGCGACGAGTTCCTCCGCCGAGAGCAGGCGAAAGAGCGAGGCGTCGAGCACCACCGCGCCGTCGCGGGGACCACCGAGCGCCAGCGCGTTCGGTCGGTCCATCCGGGCGACCAAGAGCGTGGGCGTCTCGACGCCGAGGTCGGCCGCGAACGCCTCGACGCGGTCGTAGAGGCGCGGGGCGTCCGCGCGCGGAATCTCGACGGCGTCGAGCGCCGAGACGATGCGCGCGGTGCCGAGGCGGTAGCTCAGATAGCCGAACACGAGCGTCAGGCCCACGGTGACGACGGCGGTTTCGAGGGGGCCGGGACGGCTCGCCCACAGGACCTGCAGGCCGCGGTAGGCGAGGAGGGCAAAGAGGGCGTAGACGGCGAGCGTCGCCAGTCCGGTCGCCGCGAGCAGGAACCGCGACGACTGGCCGCGAGCCGAGGACATCGTCGGTGAGAGTACGCGGCGCGGGGGGAAATCGCTGGCGTTCGGCCCGCCGTTAGCCGGCCCCGTCGCAGTCAGGTCGAGTGGTCGGCCACCGAGAATAGTTCCGACAGGCTGGCTCACTCGACGGGCGTCACGTCGGTGACGGTGCCGACGCCCTTGCTCCGGCCCTCGCGGAAGACGAACCGCTGGCCCTCCTCGACGAGGTAGGGGCGGAACTTGAACCGGACGGAGGTGGTGCCGTGGTCGCCGGGGAGGAGTTGGCCGCCGTCGGGGTCGAACACCGCCGCCTCGCTGACGGTTTCGAGGTGGACGACGGGTTCGTAGCCCGACCCGATGCGGGTGGGGTGGTTGAGCACCATCACTTCGGCGTCGAACTCGCGGACTGCGGTCGGGTCGGCGTCGGCGGGCACGAGCACCATCCCGCGTTCGAGGTCGGCCTCGCGGAAGCCCTTGAGGGCGATGCCGACGATGCGGCCGGCCTCGGCGCGGTCGACGCGGTGGTAATGCATCTCGATGGAGCGCACCTCGACGTCGCGGAACGACCCGTCGGCCATCGGACCGACGAGGAGGGCGTCGCCGGCCTCGACGGTGCCGGAGGTGACGGTGCCGGAGGCGACGGCGCCGACGCCCGTCACGGAGTAGGTGCGGTCGACGTACATGCGGAAGTCGCCGTCGTCGTCGGTGGTCTTGGGCAGGCGTTCGAGGAGGTCGTCGAGGACGTCCAGTCCGGCCCCGGAGACGGCGCTGGTTCGCAGGATGGGCACCACGTCGCCCACCTCCTCGACGGCGGCGCCGACGCCGTGGCGCGCGACCCGGAGGGGCGTCTGGTCGACGTCGCGCAAGAGGCGTTCGACCTCGCGTTCGACCGCCTCGACCCGTTCGTCGGGCACCGCGTCGATTTTCGTGATGGCGACGACCGTCGGGAGGTCCGTCGCCAGCAGGATGCCGAGGTGTTCGCGCGTCGTCTTCGTCGGGCCGTCGTCGGCGGCGACGGTCAGGAGTCCGTAATCGAGTTTCTGGCCCACCAGCCCACGGATGGTCGTCCGGAGCCACGGTTCGTGGCCGACGGTGTCGACGAAGGAGACGAGGCGGTCGGCCTCCTCGACGACGCGGGCGCGGTCGGCCTTTCGGTGGGGGTTGTCCATCCGCACCGGGCCGTCGTCGTCGAAGCCGTAGACGCCGTAGGAGAGGTCCGCCGAGAGGCCGCGTTCGACCTCGTGGGGCTGGACGTCGAGATACGAGCGGGTGCCCCCTTCGCCGTCGTCGGCCTGCCCGGTGACGAGCGTGCCGACGAGCGTGCTCTTGCCGTGGTCGACGTGGCCGGCGGTGCCGACGACGATGTGGGAGTCGTCGGTCTCGAGGACGGCGCCCTCGCGGACGGTGGCGACGCCGACGAGTCCGTTCTCGCCGTCGCCGGGGACGCCCCACGTCTCGACCTCCTCGATGTGGGCGCCCGCCTCCTCGGCCAGAAGCGAGAGGACGTCCATGGATTCGGAGAAGGCGTCGGGTGAGATGCCCGCGATGCGGCCCTCGTCGGTGACGCCGACGACGTACGTCGCCTCGCCGTCGCCCGAGAGGACGCGGTGGCGCAACTGTGCGGCCAGACTCTCCATTCGCCCGTCGACGAGGTGGACGTCCCGGGAGAGCCGTTCCTTGAACTCGATGGGGCCCCCTTCCTCCTCCCCGCGTTCGAGGGCCGCCTCCAGAACAGCCCGGTCCGCGCTCATGGGGTGCGATAGCAGTCCACCCGTCAAAACGCTTTCCGTGGTGTGTCTTGCCGTCTCACACGAGCGCTCGGGAGCACCGGGGAGCGGTCAGTCGGTCAGCACCTCGTAGGCGCGGTTGACCCGCTTGAACGCCTCCTCGTCGCCGCCGTCGGTGTCGGGGTGGACCTCCTTCACCTTCGCGCGGTAGGCCCGCTTGACCGTCGCCTCGTCGGCGCCGGGGTCGAGACCGAGCGTCCGGTAGGCCTCCGCCCGGGTGGGTCGCGCCGACGCGTTCGACCCGGTCCGACGGCCGGTCCCGGCGGACGACCGCCCCGCCGCCGAGGCACCGAATCCGCCCGGGGCGCGTCGCTCGCTCGCGCCGCCACGACCCGTCGTCCGCCGCGTCCGCCGTCGCGCCTGGTCGGCCAGTCGGCCGGTGGCGTGTTGCCAGAGGAGGTACGTCGTCGCCGCGAAGGGGAGCGCGACAACCAGCAGGAACGGCTGGCGAACGAACGAGACGACTATCAGTACCGCCGTGAGGCCGGCGAACACCGCCGCGAGTCCGAGGAGGAGACGGTCCCGGTCCACACGCGCGATGGGACCGCCACCGACGTAAGCCTCCCGCCCGAGCACTCATCCGTCGCGGGCGCGTACCTCGGTGCGTGAGCACCACCACCATCTGTCAGGTGTGCGAGAACGCCGTGGCGCGGTACAGTTGCTCGCAGTGTGGCGCCAGCGTCTGTACCGAGCATTACGACGCCGAACTCGGTCTCTGTGCGACGTGTGCGTCGCGGGCGCGGGGCGGCGGTGGCGGCGGGCGCGGGGACGGCGGCCTGCGCTGACCCCGCCTACCGGAACTGATTGAGTCGGTCCTTGAGTCGCTTGGCCGCCTGTCCGACGGCGCCGAAGTAAGCGCGTTCGTCGTCGCGGGGGGCGTCCTCGCCCGAAAAGATGATTCCCCGCGAGGAGTTGACGAGTCCGACGCCGTCTGCGAGACCGTACTCGACGGCCGCTTCGGCGTCGCCGCCCTGCGCGCCCACGCCGGGGACGAGGAAGGGGATGTCCGGCACCTCCGCGCGCAGGGTTTCGAGTTCCTCGGGCGCCGTCGCGCCGACGACGAGACCCACGTTGCCGCGTTCGTTCCAGAGGTCCGCCAGCGCCGCCACCCGACGGTAGACCGGTTCGCCGGAGGCGAGTTCGAGGTCCTGCAGGTCCGCGCCGCCGGGGTTCGAGGTGCGACAGAGGACGAAGACGCCCGCCGTCTCGCGCGAGAGGAACGGGTCCAGCGAGTCCCGACCCATGTAGGGGTTGACCGTGATGGCGTCCACCTCGTCCAAGAGGGTGGCGTAGCGCCGACTCGTGTTGCCGATGTCGGCGCGTTTCGCGTCCAGGAGGACCGGGACGTCCTTGCCGTGGGCGTACGCGACCGTCTCTCGCAGGGCGCGCCACCCGTCGGCGTCCTCGTAGAAGGCGGCGTTCGGCTTGTAACACGCCGCGTGGTCGTGGGTTGCGTCGATGACCCGGCGGTTGAACGCCCACCGTGGGAGGTCGGCGTCGGCGAGGAAGTCGGGGACGCGGTCGGGGTCGGGGTCGAGACCCACCGAGACGACGCTGTCGACGCGGTCGATGCGGTCGGCGAGGCGGTCGAAGAAGGGGGCGTCGGTGGTCACGCCCGGACGTGGGCGGAGGGAGGACTACAAGCTACCGGACGAGACGAAGCGGCGTGAGTCGGTCCGCGAGGCGTCGACACCGGTCGTCGCCCGCGACTCACCGCCCGTCGTACACCACGTCGCCGTCGACCACCGTCAGCGCCACGTCGACGCCGTCGATGGCGGCGGGACGCTCCCACGGCGACCGGTCGAGGGCGACGAGGTCGGCGCGCTTGCCCGCCTCGACCGTCCCGAGTCGGTCCTCGTCGAACCCGGCGTAGGCGGCGCCGAGGGTGTACGCCCGGAGGGCGTCGGTCACGCCGAGACGCTGGGCTGGCGTGGGGGCGTTCACCGCGCAGTGGACGCCGTAGAGGGGGTCGAGGGGCATGCCGTCGCTCCCGAACGCGAGGTAGGCGTCGGCGTCGGCGAGGCGACCCACCCGGTTCGTCTCGGTGCGGCGGTCGCCGAGGCGGCGGTCGTAGAGTCCGCCCTCGCCGGCCCAGCGGTGGAAGTTGGGTTGCATCGAGGCGACGACGCCGAGGTCCGCGAGGCGGTCGAGGGCCGCCTCGGAGGCGAGTTCGAGGTGTTCGAGTCGGTGTCGGGAGGCCTCGGGGTCGTCGCAGTCGGCGTACGCCGCGAGGACGGCGTCGACGGCCTCGTCGCCGATGGCGTGGGCGGCCACCTGAAAGCCCGCGTCCTCCGCGCGGGCGAGGAGGGCGCGAAACTCGTCGGGTTCGACCACCCACTCGCCCGTCTCGTCGCCGTCGGCGTAGGGTTCGGAGAGTTTCGCCGTCCGCGCGCCGATACTCCCGTCGGTGAAGGTCTTGATGGCACCCACGCGGACCATCCTGGTGCCGTGGTTCGTCCGCAGACCCGTCTCCACGAGGGCGTCGAGGTGGTCGGCCCAGTAGTTGAGGCGAACACGCAAGGAGAGGCGGCCGTCGCGGTCGAGGTCGCGGTAGACCGCCGGGGCGTGCGAGCGTCGCACCATGTCGTGGACGCCGGTGACGCCGCGTTCGTTGGCGTAGCGCTGGGCCGCCAACACCGCCTCGCGGGTCGCGTCCGACGATTCGAGGGCGTCGAAGACGGGGTCGAGGGCGCCCTCGACGACGACGCCCGTGGGGTCGCCGTCCGCGCGGCGCACGTCGCCGTCGGGCATGGCGTCGCCGAAGCGGGAAAGCGCCGTCGAATCCAGCGAGGCGACGTGGAGGTCCTCGCGGACGGCGACGACCGGCCCAGCGGCGTCGACGGCGTCGAGGTCCGCCCGAGTGAGATACCGGGGGTCGTCCCACCCGCTCTCGTCGTAGCCGAACCCGACGACGGGGTCGCCCTCGGCCACCGCGTCCGCGCGGGCCTGCAGTCGGTCGAGTGCCTCCGCGCGACTCGTCGCATCCGAGAGGTCGGCGTGGACGCGTTGCAACCCTGTCAAGACGAGGTGGGTGTGGGCGTCGACGAACCCCGGCAGGACGACGCGGCCGTCGAGGTCGACAGTCCGCGTCTCGACGCCGGCCAGAAAGGAGAGGTCGTACGCGTCGCCGACGCGGCAGATTCGCCCGTCGCGGACCGCCACCGCCTCGTGTGTCTCGTCCGGGTAGGCGAGGGTGTGTACCTCCGCGTCGGTCAACAGGAGGTCTGCGGCCTCGGTCATGTCGAAGCCGGCGCGGGCGAACGCGTTAACAGTTGGGATGGACCGATTATTGTGAGATGCGGATGGTTCGGGAGGGCCACAGGACCGGACAGAGACCGCCTCGAAAGTCCCACCCGGGCGGGATGCCCGGCCGACCGCAGTTGGGTGGGACCGAACGGGCGGGGGCGTTCGAGGCGTCTGCCGTGAAGGGACCGTCGGAGAAACCGGGGAGCGCACCCAGTACGAAGAACGGCAACGCTTAGGCACGGGGCACCCCACGACTCGGCCATGACCGACCCGCACGCCCTCGCCGACCGGGTCCGCGACGGCGAGATTCGATTCCACGAACTCGAAGACCACGCCGACGCCGACGCGGCGGCGACGGCCCGCCGACTGCTGGTCGAAGCGGAGACGGGCGCCGACCTCTCGGCCGTCGGCGACTACGGCTTCCCCGCCGACCGCGCCGACGCCAACGTCGAGAACATGGTGGGCGCGGCACAGATTCCCATGGGCGTCGCCGGGCCGGTGACGGTCCACGGCGGCGCCGTCGACGGCGAGCGCTACCTGCCGATGGCGACGACCGAGGGCGCCCTCGTCGCCAGCGTCAACCGGGGCTGTTCGGTCCTCGACGCCGCCGGGGGCGCGACGGCCCGCGTCACGAAGTCGGGGATGACGCGCGCGCCCGTCTTCCGCGTCGGCGACGTGACCGAAGCCGAGGCGCTGGCGTCGTGGGCGCGGGACAACGAGGCCGCCCTGCGCGAGGCGGCCGAGGCGACGACGAACCACGGCGAACTGCTCGACGTGACGCCGTACGTCGTCGGCGACTCCGTCTTCCTGCGCTTCCGGTACGACACCAAGGACGCGATGGGGATGAACATGGTCACCATCGCCACGCGGGCGGCGGCGGAGGTAATCGAAGCGGAGACGCCGGCCCACCTCGTCGCGCTCTCGGGCAACCTCTGTACGGACAAGAAGCCCGCCGCCGTCAACGCCGTCGAGGGACGGGGGCGGAGCGTCAGCGCCGACGTGACGATTCCGCGCGCGGTGGTCGAAGAGCGCCTCCACACGACGCCCGAGGCGGTCGCCGAAATCAACACGCGGAAGAACCTCGTCGGGAGCGCGAAAGCCGGGAGTCTGGGCTTCAACGCCCACGTCGCCAACGTCGTCGCCGCCGTCTTCCTCGCGGTCGGACAGGACGCCGCGCAGGTGGTCGAGGGGTCGAACGCCATCACCACCGCCGAGACGCGCGACGGCGACCTCTACCTCTCCGTCTCGCTCGCCAGCCTCGAAGTCGGCACCGTCGGCGGCGGGACGCGCCTGCCCACGCAGTCGGACGCCCTCGACCTGTTGGGCGTCGCCGGCGGGGGCGACCCGCCGGGGTCGAACGCCGACGCCCTCGCGGAGTGCATCGCCGTCGGCGCCCTCGCGGGCGAACTCTCCTTGCTCGCGGCCCTCGGGTCGCGTCACCTCTCCAGCGCCCACGAGTCGCTCGGCCGGTGAGTTCACTTTCAGTTTCGCTCCGCGCACGTGGCTCGATTTTAGGCGTCTCGGGCGTCTCGGCACTCGACGCGTCCGCCGGAGAGCGCCGGCGGGCGCGTCCACCCCACCCATGCCCGACTCCGACGACGCGACAGCGCCGACGCCGGCATCGCGCGAATCGCCAGCCACGGAGCCGTCAGCCGCCGACTCCCCGTCGCCCGACTCGGACCCCCCACGGTCGGATTCGGACCCGCCGACCGCCCGCGCCCGCCGGTGGCTCCGCCTCCTGAAACTCCTGTTGGGCGTCCTCGTCTCCCTGCTTACCCTCCTGCGACTCCTCGGCGTCTACGCTCACAGCAGTCGGTAGGTTCCCCTCGATTCGGAGACCTCGCCCCGGCGGACCAGTCGGTCGAGGAGGTCACGGGCCGCCTCGGGCGGGACGCCGCGGTCGGCCGCGTAGTCGACCACGTCGTCCTCGCCGGGGGCGTCGAGCGTTCGGAGGGCGTCGCGGACGAGTTCGGGCCGACTCCGGGACGCGGGTGCCGACCGGTCGCCCGCCGCCGCGACGTCGTCGGCGTCGAGACCCGCACCTTCGAGGTACTCGCGGTCGGAGACGACGGCCTCGTCGGCGTCGGTCTCCATCTCGGCGACCGACGGCGTCTCGGCGAAGGCGTCGGTGGCGTCGGCCCGGTCGGCGAGCATCGCGGCGCGCGCCTCGCGGGCGGCCTCGCGGTCCGTGGATTCGTAGAAGCGCCGGAGGCGGTCGGTCCGGTGGCGCGTTCGACACCGGGGACACCCCGCCGTCTCCGCGTCGTCGGGGTCCGAGAGGACCCACAGCGCGCCACACGACGTGCATCCGACCACCGCGTACATGGACGCTCGTTGTGCGCTCCCCGTTATGAACCCTCGCCTGCGGTGGCTGTGGATTTATGTCGGTGCCGACCACGCCACAGGTATGGACGTCGTATCCACGGGCGACGCGGCGGCAGTAGAGGCGGTCTCGGACGTACACCTCTCCCAACTCGCGGCGGGCGAGAAGACGAGCGTCCAGTTTTTCGACATCGCTCCCGGCGCGCGGGTCCCCGAACACAGCCACCCCCACGAGCAGGCGGGATTCGTCACGCGCGGGGCGGGCGTCTTCCTCGTCGACGGCGAGGAGATTCGCGTCGAGGCGGGCGACTCCTACGTCGTTCCCGGCGACGAACCCCACGCGGTGGAAAACAGGGGCGACGAACCGCTCGAAGGCGTCGACATCTTCAGCCCGCCCCGGACGAATCCCGACTGGGGCGACGACCGATAGCGTTTGGTGTGAGTCACTGCCGCCGGTTCGCCGGGGCGGAGCGGCGACCCAGCGATACACGGTCACGCGAAACACGACGACGAATCGGGACGGAGCGGCGCTCGAACGGCGTTAGGCGAGGTCGTGGATGTTCTCGACCACGGCGTCGGCGTACTCGCTGGTGGCGAGTTTGGTGCCGCCCTCTATCTGGCGGTGGAGGTCGTAGGTGACCTGCCCGGAGGCGATGGTCTCCTCGACGGCGTCGCGGACGAGCGTCGCGGCGTCCTCCCAGCCGAGATATTCGAGCATGATGCGCCCGGAGAGAATCATCGCGGTGGGGTTGACCTTGTCCTCGCCGGCGTACTTGGGTGCAGAGCCGTGGACGGGTTCGGCCAGACAGCGGCCGTCGCCGAAGTTGGCGCCGGGCGCGATGCCCAGTCCGCCGATTTGGGCGCCGGCGGCGTCGGAGAGGTAGTCGCCGTTGAGGTTCGGCATCGCCAGGACGTCGTACTGTTCGGTGCGCGTGAGGAGTTGCTGGAGCATGTTGTCGGCGATGCGGTCCTTGACGACGACGACGCCGTCGGGCGCCTCGCCGTCGAACTCCTCCCAGAGAGCGTCCTCGGTGATGACCTCGTCGTCGCCGTACTCCTCGGCGGCCACCTCGTAGCCCCAGTCGCGGAAGGCGCCCTCGGTGAACTTCATGATGTTGCCCTTGTGGACGAGCGTCACGGAGTCGCGGTCGTTGGCGAGGGCGTAGTCGATGGCCTGTCGAACCAGCCGTTTGGTGCCGAACTCCGAGATGGGCTTGATGCCGATGCCGACCGGTCCCTCGTGGATGGTGTCGTCGAAGCCCATCTCGTCTTCGACGAACGCGCGGACGGCCTCCACCTCGTCGGTGCCGGCCTCCCACTCGATGCCGGCGTAGACGTCCTCGGTGTTCTCGCGGAAGTTGACCATGTCCATCTTCTCCGGCGCCTTCACGGGCGAGGGGACGCCGTCGAGGTGGTAGGTCGGTCGCATGTTGGCGTAGAGGTCGAGTTTCTTCCGCAGGGCGACGTTGAGCGAGCGGAAGCCGGAGCCGACGGGCGTCGTGAGCGGTCCCTTGATGGCGACGCGGAACTCGCGGATGGCGTCGACCGTGTCGTCGGGCAGGTTCTCGTCGTACGTCTCGCGGGCGGACTCGCCGGCGAAGAGGCGCATCCAGTGGATGGAGCGCCCGGTGGCCTCGGCGGCGGCGTCGAGGACCTGCTGTGCGGCGGGACCCACGTCCGCGCCGATGCCGTCGCCGTGGATGATGGGGATTATCGGCTCGTCGGGTACGTCGAGGTCACCGGTCTCCTCGTCGACGGTGATGGCCTCACCGTCGGCCGGAACCTCAACCTTGTCGTAGCTCATAACAGTGGCGGTACCCCCACCTAGGTAAAAGGCCTGCCGTTCTCGCTCTGCGGCGTGGACGCGGGCGAGACGGACGCGGGCGTGGATGCGGGCGAGACGGACGCGGGCGTGGACGCGGGTGAGGGGCACGTGCGCCAGCGGTGCGAGAGGGAAGACGGAAGAAACCGGGCGACTGCGAGGCGTCATAGTGTTTACTGTGTGTCACGACCGCCGGTTCGCCGGACCGGAGCGGCGAACCGGCGGTGAACAGCCACAGTAAACACTATCAGTGGACGACCAGTCGGCGGGGGGTGACGAACTTCTCGGTCGGGCGCTCCTGGACCGTGCGGTCGGGGTCGACGGTCACGAACGCGTCGCGGCGGTAGTCGTAGGCGGTGAGTTCGCCGCCGTAGACGCATCCGGTGTCGAGACCGACGGCGTACTCGCGGACCACGGGGTCCGAAAGCGGCGTGTGGCCGAAGAAGACGCGTTTCGGTCCCTCGTAGGCGTCGTACCAGAACGGGGGTTCGTAGTCGCCGTCGCCGAGTTCGCGGACGTTCTCGAAGTCGTCGACGGTGTGGGCGGCGAGGGGTTTTCGCGGGTCGACGCCGGCGTGGACGACCATCGCGTCGTCCCAGTGGATGACGACCGGGAGCGACGCGAGGAAGTCGAGTCGGTCGTCGCCGATGCCGTCGACGGACTTCTCGCCGCGCAGGAGTTTCTCCTCGTTGTTGCCCCGGACCGACAGGACGTTCGGCGTCTCGCGGACCAGATCGACCACGCCCGCACTCGACGGCCCCTTGCGAACGAGGTCGCCGACGACGACGACGAGGTCCGTCGGGGACGGGTCGAGTCTGTCGAGCAACGTTCGAAATTCCCGCAGACAGCCGTGAACGTCGCCGACGACGTAGATGTCGTCCCAGTCGTCGGCGTCGATGCGTCGGTGCGAGTCGCCGACCGCGGCGTCGAGGGGCGAATCCATGACTACTCGAATCGAACGTCGCCGCCGACCGGTATAAGCGCTGATAAGTTAGGTGGGTACGACTACGTATCACACACGAGGGACGAGAGTCGAGAGAGTGCGGCCCCCCGGTGCCGCAACCTCTTTGCCCGGGTCACGCCAAGGGCGGGCCATGAGCGTTGGACCCCTCGACGACGAGACGGTCGAGAAGTATCGGCGGGCGGGCGAGGTGCTTCGGACCGTCCTCGACGAGGCGGCCGAGATGGTCGAACCGGGCGCGAGACAGTTGGACGTCGCGGAGTACGCCGAAGACCGGGTGAACGAACTGGCCGACGGATGTGCCTTCCCGGTCAACATCAGCGTCGACGAGGAGGCGTCGCACGCGACGCCCGCCCGCGACGACGAGACGGAGTTCGGCGAGGAGATGGTCTGTCTCGACGTGGGCGTCCACGTCGACGGCTACATCGCGGACGCGGCGACGACCGTCGACCTCACGGGGACGCCGGACCTCGTCGAAGCGGCCGAGGAAGCCCTCGACGTCGCCATCGACGCCGTCGGTCCGGGCGTCGATACGGGCCACATCGGCGCCGAAATCGAGGACGTCATCCGGGGGTACGGCTACACGCCGGTGCTCAACCTCTCGGGTCACGGCGTCGAACAGTGGGACGCCCACACGGGACCGAGCGTGCCCAATCGCGGCGTCGAACGCGGGAGCGAACTCGAAGTCGGCGACGTGGTCGCCATCGAACCGTTCGCCACCGACGGGCGCGGGAAGGTGAGCGAGGGGAACAAAGAGGAGATTTACAGCCTCGAACGCGAGCGGTCGGTGCGGAACCGACAGGCGCGGCAGGCCCTCGAACAGATAACCGAGGAGTATCGCACGCTCCCCTTCGCCGCGCGGTGGCTAGACGTGCCACGCTCGGAGATGGCGCTCCGCCGACTCGAACAACAGGGCGTCCTCCACGGCTATCCCGTCCTGAAAGAAGAAGCCGGACGACTCGTGAGTCAGGCCGAACACACCGTCATCGTCACCGAAGACGGCTGTGAGGTCACGACGCGTTAGGCGTCGTTCATCCGCTGAATCGATTCGCCTTCGCAGACTGAACAGACGGAGACGCGGTAGGGTTCGCGCGAGAACGCCGCGTTCGTCGAGGCCGGATTCTCGGTCCGGATTTCGACCCGGACGGCGTGGGGCGTCTCGCGCCCGCAGTTCGGACACACTTCCGTGTGGGCGTCAGGGTTCGGTCGTTTCGCTTTCATCGCCGCTCTATTACGAGTCGTATGTCATAATGCCGCACGCTACTTAACCCGGATTAAACGGGGTTAATCCCGGTACGCGACCGGTGTCCGCCGAGCGTCCGCCGGGCGTCAGACGCGCGGGGAACCGGTCGAGACGGCGACCGACAGTTCGGCCGTACGACGGGTGCTACGCCCGTCTCGACCGGGGTGTCCCCCCGTTATCACGGGTGATACCGACTCCACCCGTGAGAATCGTGGAACAAAGGGCTAAACGTCTGGCGACACCCCCTCGCGTATGGACCGACTGTTCGCGCCGTGGCGCATCGAGTGGGTGGAACGCGACGACGAGGACGTAGGGGGGTGTCCGTTCTGCGTCCTGCCGGACCGCGACGCCGACCGCGAGAGTCGCGTCGTCGCGCGGAGCGACCACGCGTTCGTCCTGTTGAACAACTACCCCTACAATCCGGGCCACGCGATGGTCATCCCGGACCGCCACACGGGCGAGTACGGCGCCCTGACCGACGCGGAACTGCTCGACCACGCGAAACTGAAAGCGCGGACCATCGACGCCCTCGACGACTCCCTCGACCCGAACGGCGTCAACGCCGGTCTGAACCTCGGCGGGTCGACCGCCGGCGGGTCCATCGACGACCACCTCCACACCCACGTCGTCCCCCGGTGGGAGGGCGACACCAACTTCATGCCCGTCGTCGCCGACACCAAGGTCATCGTCGAGGCCATCGACGACACCTACGACCACCTCCACGAGGCGTTCGCGTCGCAGGCGGGCGCGACGGTTCCCGGCGAGGACGACGCGGTTCGCCTCGCCCTGGACTGACCGCTACATCTCGGCCAGCGACCGCGCCGGGTTGAGGACGACGACCACGTCGTAGGCGTGTTCGGCGGAGACGGAACCCCCGACGCTACTGACGCTCGAAACGATGTTTCCGGCGTGTTCGCTTCCGACGAACACCATGGAGGCGTCCTCACGTCGCGCCATCGTACGAATTTCACGCGCGATGGTGCCGGACGACGCGTATCTCTCGACGACGGCGTGTTCGAAGTCGGCGTCGGGTGCGATGGTCGCCACCCGGTCGCGCAGGGACGCGACCACGGACTCGACGTCGAACGGTTCGTCCGCCCCGAGCCACCCCCGTTCGCGGGCGTACGCCGCGTTGCCCGTCGGAACGACGGTGACCGCGAGCACCGGTTGGTCGAGGGCGTCGCCGAACTCGCTGGCCCGCGCGAGCGCCGCGGATGCGAGGTCCGACCCGTCGAATGGAACTACGAACGTCACGGTCGTACTAACCGGAGAGACCACAAATAGCCGTTCGTCGGTTACTCCTCGCCGAGAGCGTCCGAAACCCACTCGTAGTGGGCGCGGAGGGCGCGTTCGCCCGCCGCCGTGAGTTCGTAGCGGTCGTGGATGCCGTCGACGCGTTCGTCGAGGTGGCCGCCGTCGACGAGGCGGTCGAGGGCGCCGTAGAACGTCGACGGGTCGATTCGGTCGTCGTACTGCGATTCAAGCGCCGCCTTGCACTCCTGTGCGGTCGGGTCGTCGGCGGCGGCGACGACGACACAGAGGTCCCGCCGGAGGCCGCTCCGGAGCCACTTCATGGGCGTCGGGTCGGTGGCCGGGGAGAAAGGTGTCTCGACTGCTCACGCGCCGACGGGCCGACCGAAGGCGTAGACGGTCTGGTGACCCGTCACCGTCACCTCGGCGAGGTCGCCGGGTTCTAGCCCGTACTCGGGGGCGTTCTGGACGATTATCTGGCGGTAGGCCGCGTCGCGGCACTTCACCGAGTCGCCGGTGCCCTCCTCGACGACCAACACCTCGCGCGTCTCGCCGACCATCGCCTCGTAGGCGTCGGCGACGACGTCCATCTTCAACGCCGACATCGCCTTCGAGCGCTCCTTTTTCACCGTCCCGCCGAGACCCTTCATGTCGGCGGCGTCGGTGCCGGGGCGCTTCGAGAAGCGCGTGACGTTTATCTTCTCGGGCCGAGTGCGCCGGAGGAGGTCCATGCTCGCCTCGTGGTCGTCCTCGTCCTCGGTGGGGAAACCGACGATGAAGTCGGTCGAGAGCGTCCAGTAATCGAGGTGGGCGTCGAAGGTGTCGACCACCTCCAGAAACTCACGGACCTGATGCTGGCGGCGCATGTCGCCGAGGACGTCGTCGGACCCGGACTGGACGGGGACGTGGATGAAGTTGTAGAGTTTCTCGTTGTCGGCGAAGGTCCGGGCGAGTTCCTCGCGGATGCCGTGGACGCCCTTGGGGTTGGCCATGCCGACGCGGACGCGGAAGTCGCCGTCGATGGCACAGATGCGGTCGAGCAGTTCGTGGAGTCTGCGCTCGCCGTCGTCCCAGCCGTAGACGCCGGTGTCCTGTCCGGTGACGCGAATCTCTTTCGCGCCGGCGTGGACCAGCGCCCGCGCCTTCTCGACGTTTTCGGCCACCGGCGGGGAGTCTATCTTCCCCGTCGCCTGCTTGGTGATGCAGTACGAACAGTCGCTCATACAGCCCCGCGCGATGGGGAGGATGCCGACCACGCCGTCGAGGACGGGGTCGGTGTCGGGCGTGACGGTCGGACACTCGCCGTTGAGTGCGGCGGTGGGAACGTCCTCCCAGTGGACCACCTCGGCGTCGACGCCCGCCTCGGCGAAGGCTTCGCCCTGCGCGAGCGCCATACAGCCCGTGACCACCAGGTCGCCCGCCTTCGACTCCAGTTCCTCGGCCCGGCGGAGCATGTTGCGCTCGGTCTTCTCGACGACCGTACAGGTGTTGAGGATGGCCACGTCGGCGTCGTCGGGACCGTCGGCGGGGCGGTGGCCGCCGTCGCGGAGCGTCCGCTCTATCTCCCGACTCTCGCCGCGGTTGGCCGTACACCCGTAGGTCTCGATGTGGTACCGGGCCATCTGGTTCCCGCTTGCGCGCCGGCGAGCAAAAGCGCGACGGTCCGGGGCGAACGTGGCGTCACGCCGGGACGAGGACGCGCCGGAGGACGGCGGGGCGGAACAACGAAACCGGGCGCCGTTCCATCGTCTGGACGCGGAAGAAGGCGTCCGAGAGGGCGCCGTCGGCGTGGGCGTGTCGGAGCAGGCGGGCGAGATACCGGTTCGAGAGGTCGGTCCCTCGCGGCTTCGGTCCCTCGGTCTGTGGGAACCGGTGGTCGGAGCCGACCGCCATGTTCCACGCGAGGTCGATGGTCGGCGACGCGCGCTCGAAAAAGCGGGGGGCGAGACCCGCCACGCCCCCGTCAGAGAGAGCGTGGTGGAGGACGAGCGATTCGAGGGCCGCCACCGACATGCCCTGCGCGTAGACGGGATTGAAACTGGCGACGGCGTCGCCGAGAACGACCAGACCCTCGGGGAATCGGTCGAGTCGTTCGTAGCGGTACCGCCGGTTGGCGGGGAAGCGATAGCGCGTCACCTCGGAGACGGCCGGGTGGTCGTCGAGGAGGCGTTTCGGGTCGGGAGCGGGCAGACCGGCCGCGAACGCCCGGAGACCGGCGGCGTCGTCCGGTGGGTCGTCGCCGTGGACGCCGAACAGCGTCATCAGCCAGCGGTCGCCCTCGACGGGGAGGACCGCACCGCCACGGTGGTCCGGCGGCGAGGGCGTCACGACGAACGCGCGGCGGTCCTCGGCCGGTCGAGCGAGCAGGAGGGTGCTGTACGCGAGGTCGATGCGCACTTCGTCGGCGGTCGGCGATGGGTAGCCGTGGCGGCGTAGCCACGTCGGCGTCCGACTCGTCCGCCCGGTGGCGTCCACGACGAGGTCGGCGGCGAGGTCCGTCGTCTCCCCTCCGTCGGCGACGCGGACGCCCTCGACGGACGCCCCCGCCTCGTCGGCGAGGTACTCGACCAGTCGGCACTCCGGCCGAACGAGAACGCCGTCGAGGGCGGCGACGCGGCGGCGGAGCGTTCGCTCGTAGACCGGGCGAGTGGCACAGTAAATCGGGATTCGACGCGGACCGGGCGCGAGGTAGCCGTCTTCGGCGTAGAACCGGGCGTCTCGCGCCGCGTCGACGACGAGACCGCCCGCCGAGAGCAGGTCCGCGCCGTAGCCCGGACAGAGGTCTTCCAGCGTGTCCGCGCCGGCCACCATCAACACGTGGATGTGGGAGGACTGAGGGACGCCCCGGCGGGCCACGGAGTCGTCGGGCAGAGCGTCCCGGTCGAGGACCGTCACGGCGTCGAAGCCGTCGGCGAGGACGCGCGCGGCCATCAGCCCCGCCATCCCCGCTCCGGCAACCACCGCGTGCGCTCCCCACTGCGGCGTCGAACCGCGCTCGTATCGCGGGACGGTCGAGAGCGTCACTGGCTACGCATCTCCCCCACGGAGTTCGCGCGACAGTACGGTAAACGTTACCGTTGCACACGCCACGCCGGGCGTCAGAACCCCTCGACGACGGCGACGCCGGCGGAGGCGCCGATGCGGTCGGCGCCGGTCTCGAACATCGCCCGCGCCTCCTCGGCGCTCCCGATGCCGCCGGCGGCCTTCACGGGCAGGTACTCCGCGAGGAGGGCCACGTCCTCGACGGTGGCGTCGCCGGCGAACCCCGTGCCCGTCTTGAGGTAGGCGGCGTCGGCGTCGACGGCCGCCTCCGCCGCGCGGCGTTTCTCCGCCTCGGTCAACAGCGGCGCCTCCACGATGACCTTCACGGGGACGGGGACGGCCGCGACGAGTTCCGCGAGTTCGTCCACGACGGCGTCGTCCTCGCCGGCCTTCAGGCGTCCGACGTTCACCACCACGTCGAGTTCGTCCGCGCCGGCTTTCCACGCCGCCACCGCCTCCTCGCGTTTCACCTCGGGGACGTGTTGGCCGTGGGGGAAGCCGACGACGGTCACCAGCGTCACCCCGGAGTCGGCGGCGGCGGCCTCGGCGACGTAACACGGGGGGACGCAGGCGTTCATGCCGTACTCGGCCGCCTCGTCGACGACCCGGCGGGCGTCGGCGGGCGTCGTCGTCGGGCCGAGGACGGTGTGGTCGATGCGTTCGGCGACGGTGGCGCGGTCCATGCCCGGTCCCTCGCGTCGGTGGAGCGTAAGGCTTTCCCGGAAACCGCCCGCGTTCCCCGCATGGCTCTGCTCCCGGAGGGATTCGCGCTCCCACCGCTCCCCTATCTGCTGGCCCTCGTCGCGGGTCTCGCGGCCGTCGGGTGGGCGCTCTCCCGGCGCCGACCCGCCGTCACCGACCGCCTCGTCCTCGCCGCCGTCCCGTGGATGGTGACCGGGTCCGCCGCGCACGTCCTCTACGTCCTCGGCGCCCTCCCGGCGACGGTCCGCCCCCTCGCGGGCACGCCCGCCGTCTACCTCACCGTCGCCGCCGTCGCGGGGGCGACGTGGGTCGTCACGGACGCGACGGAGCGCAAGTCGGGCGACGCCGACGGCGCGACGACCGACCGCGCCCGCCCCGTCGCCGCCGTCGGACTGCTCGCCTGTCTCCCCCTCGTCGCCGCCGTCCTCGCCGCCGGCGCGCGTCGCGGGTCGCTCCGCCTCGGCGTCGCCGCCCTCATCCTCGTCGTCGCCGGCGCCGCCGCCGCCGCGACGTGGGGCGTCCTGACGCGACTCCGACCGGACGCGGCGGTGACCGGCGGGGTCGGAGCGCTGGTCGTCACGGGCCACGCACTCGACGGCGTCTCCACCGCCGTCGGCGTCGACCTCCTCGGCTTCGGCGAGCGAACGCCCCTCTCGCGGTCGCTCATCGAGTTCGGCGCGTCGCTCCCGACGGCAAACGCAATCGGGAGCGCGTGGCCGTTCGTCCTCGTGAAACTCGTCGTCGCCGCCGTCGTCGTCGCCGCCCTCGCGGACCTCGTCCGCGAGGACCCCGCCGAGGGACGCCTCCTGTTGGGTTTCGTCGCCGCCGTCGGTCTCGGCCCGGGCGTCCACAACCTCCTCCTGTTCGCGGTGAGCTGACCTTTTTACGCGCGCCCGCCGACGCTCGGCCATGGGCGTCGTCTGTGCCGGTCACGTCAACTGGGACCACACGTTCCTCGTCGACCGCCTGCCCGACCCCGACTGCGAGGCCCGCGTCGAGACGCGAGTCGCGGGCGGGGGCGGCGGCGCCGCGAACGTCTCGCGGGGACTCGTCGGTCTCGGGGTGTCCGCGACCGTCCTCGGCGCCGTCGGCGACGACGAACGGGGGGACACCGCCGTCGCGGGCCTCTCGACGGCGGGCGTCCAGACCGACCACGTCCGCCGGGTGACGGGGACGCCCACGACCGAGAAGTACCTCGTCGTCGGCGACGCCGGCGAGGTGGTCGTCCTCGGCTGTGCGGGCGCCAACGAGTCGTTCGCGGCCGACGACCTGCCTCCCGAGACGCTCGCGGCGTCCGGCTACCTCCACCTGACGGGTCAGCGCCCGGCGACGGCGGCCGAACTCGCCGGACGGGCGCGGGCGGCGGGCGCGACGGTGAGCTTCGACCCCGGGCGCCGCCTCGGCGACCGCGACTTCTCGGCGACGCTGGACCTGACCGACCTGCTGTTCGTCACCGACCGCGAGGCGGCGTGGGTACCCGACGACTGGCTGACGGCCGGGCGAACGCTCGTGGTCAAACGCGGCGCGGACGGCGCCGATGTGCGGACGCCGGCGACGACGCGGACGCATCCGGGCTTCGCGGTCGACCCCCGCGATACGACGGGCGCGGGCGACGCCTTCGCCGCCGGCTATCTCGCGGCGAGACGCGACGGCGCCGACGAAGACCGCGCGCTCGCGGTCGCAAACGCCTGTGGCGCGGTGGCGACGCAGGTAGTGGGGTCGCGGGCGCCCCTCGACTGGGAGGCGGTGAGGACCCTGCTCGAAGAAGAGTGACCGCTCAGTCCCACGTCACCCACGCGAGGAAGCCGACGCCGATGGCCTGGAGGACGTGGAGGAGCATCGTCGCCCGCCAGACCACCGTCGGCATCTGCGTGCTGTACCAGATGGAGAGGTCGGGGTCGAGGAGGTAATAATAGAGCGTGAGCGCGTTCTCGGCTAGGAGGAACGTCGAGAACAGGAACAGCCCCAGCGTGTGTTTCGAGCGCACCGCGAGGAGGTTCCGGCCCCAGACGTACCCGAGGGAAGCGAGGAGGAGTACGTTCACCACGGTCGCTAAGCGAGCGACGTCGATCCAGACGCTCATCCGCGACCACCGTCCGTCGAGTGCGTGCCGTCAGCCGTCTTGTGTGTCATGTTCAGTCCACCTGTTCGATTATCTCCTCGACCAACTCCCAGTTGGCCTCCGCCCGTTCGGTCGGGAGATACACCGCGCCGTATTCGTCGCCGCTACTGCGGAGGATGCCGTTGTCGACCAGTACGTCGAGGTGGTGTTGTACGGTCTTGTAGTGGAGGTCGAGTGCGTCGGCGAGTTGGTTCGCGTTTCGCGGTCGTTCGTCGACCAGTTGGAGGAGTCTGATACGGTTGACGCCGCCACGCGTCCCGGTGAGCACGTACCAGAGCCGAGCCTCCATCGTCAGCACCCACAGCGAGGGGCACCGTAAGCCCATCGGCGGACCGAAGCCGAACGCGGCGGAGAATCCGGGTCGCCGACGCTCAACAGTCGACGATGAACCCACCGGCGGCGTCGAGAACCTTCGATCTGCTCGTCGCGTCGTCGAACGCGGCCGGGAAGGGGTCGCGCTCGTTGAGCGTGTTCAGGTACGACGCGTGTCGCGCCTCGACGGTGGCGATGGTCGCGCCGGCGGTCAGCAGGTCCGCGTTCGAGACGGTCGCTATCGCGCCGTCGTACGCCGAGACGCCCGTGTTCTCGAGGACGGCGGCGACGGCGAGGAAGTCCTCGACGTCCTCGAGTCCGAAGTCGTAACACCCCTCGGAGACCGGGTCGCCGCCGAGTTTCTCGACGACGCTCGTCAGCGTCTCGACGTGGGCCTTCTCGTGGTCGCGGATGGTCTCGAAGTTGGGACGGACGTCCCGCCGCATGCGGTAGGCGAGACCCTGAAGCGTCCGCGCCTGTGCGAAGTCGGAGTCGGTGAACCGGTGGAGACCGTCGCGGTAGAAGGCGTGTTCCAGGTGTTCGAGCGTGAGCGCGTAGTTCAACACCTCGACGTCGGACGTCTCCTCGTCGTCGACTTCGTGTGCGAGGGCGGCGTTCGACCCGGCGACCGAGAGCGCGAGTGCGCCCGTGCCCGCCGCCGCCGACCGCCGGAGGAAGTCGCGCCGCGACGCCGCCGACTCGCCGCGGAGGTGGTTCAGGATGGATTCGATGCGACCGGTCGCCTGACTGGAATCGGACTCAGTCATGCGACCGAATCGTTCGTCGGGCCACATATGACGATTTTCCGAGTTGTTGCCGAAGGCCGCCCGGAGAGCGACCGAACGCTCACCGAATTTCGACCGGACGGGGCGGGAGTATTTTTCCCTCGGCGCGGTGTGGACCCCGTATGGCACTCCAACCCCACCTCCGGGTCGACGAGGGCGACGTCCACGACGTGGCGTTGCTCCCGGGCGACCCCGGCCGGGTCGACCGCATCGCCGACCACTGCGACCCCGACACCGTCGAGGAACTCGCCGCCAACCGCGAGTACCACCTCGTCAACGCCGAATACGCGGGCGTGCCCGTGACGCTCTGTTCGACGGGCGTGGGGTCGCCCTCGGCGGCCATCGCACTGGAGGAACTCGCGGCCGTCGGCGTCGAGACGGTCGTCCGCCCGGGGACGACCGGCGCCCTCCAGCGAGGGATGGACGTCGGCGACATGGTGGTCGCCACCGCCGCCGCCAAAGAGGAGGGGACGACCAAGCGCTACGAGCGGGTGGAGTACCCCGCCGCCCCCGACTTCGAGGTGACGCGAGCGCTGGTCGACGCCGCCGACGCCAACGACGAGGCGGTCCACGTCGGACCCGTCGTCACCGACGACGCGTTCTACGCCGAAACCGACGCGTACGTCGAAGACTGGGAGCAGGCGGGGTTGCTGGCCGTCGAGATGGAGGCGGCGGCGCTGTTTTCCGTCGCGCGCCGCAAGGGGATGCGCGCGGGCGCCATCTGCACCGTCGACGGCAACCTCGTCGAGGGCACACAGAAGGGGACGGGCGACGTCTCCGAGGACGAACTGCCGCCGAAGGCCCGGAACAACGTCGAGCGGATGATTCGACTGGCGCTCGACGCCGCCGCGACCCTCGGGTAGCCGGATGGTCGACCCCGACCGAATCGTCGCGCGCGTCGCGGACGCCGCCCGTCGCCTCCGGCGGGTCGAGCGGCGCGAACTCGCGGCGTTCGGTCGGTGGCTACAGACGACCGGCAACCTCCTCCACCTGACGGTGCTGGTGGCGGTGCCGCTTCTCATCTGGCTGGTGACGTTCATCTCGAACGCGACGACGGAGCTTTCCTTCCTGCTCTTTCCGCCCCTCGCGTCGGGGGCGTACACGCTCTTTTCGGACCCCGAGGGCCGGTACGCGTCGCCGCGGAAGTTCGTCCTCGGGCTGACCGTGGGGGCGCTCTGCGGGTGGGCGGCGCTGGCGGCGGCCGGCGAGTTCTACGGTCCCGGCGTCGGCGAGACGATTCACCCGTCGAGCGCGGCCGTCTCCATCTTCCTCACCGGCGCGGCGACGTGGGCGCTCGACGTCGAGGAACCGGCGGCGTTCTCGACGGCGCTGTTGATTCTCGTCACCAACGACGCCTCGCCCGAGGCGTACGTCACGAGCGTCGCCGTCTTCGGCACCCTCGTCGCCGTCGCCTTCGCCGTCTGGCGCGACCGCTTCTACGAGCGTCGCGCGCGCTACCTCTACGACACGGCCCGGAGCGACGACCACGTCCTCGTCCCGATGCGGGGGGAGGCGGCCGAACTCACCGCCACCTTCGGCGCGCGCCTCGCCGCCGCTCACGAGGCCGGCAAAGTGGTGTTGCTGGCGGTGGTCGAGGAGGGCGCCGAGAGCGACGAAGAGGCCGACGAAGAGGCCGAGGAGACGGCGACGGTCGAGGCAGGGCACAGAGAGACTGCGCCCGAACGCGGGAGCGACGACGTGGCGGCGCCGACGGGCGTCGAGCGGACGAGCGGGGAGGGCGAGGGCGAGACGACCCCGCCCCTCGACGGCGCGACGGCGGCGGTCGCAGACCGACTGGAGGGCGTCGCCGCCACGATTCGGACGGAGGTGGGCGTCCCCTGTGAGGTGGTCGTCGCCAGCGGCGACCCGGTGGCGACGACGGTGCGGACGGCGGGCGATGCGAACTGCGACCTCGTGGTGACGCCGTACGAGGAAGACCGCGGCCTGCTGTCGGCGTACGTTCGCGGCGTCTTCGACAGCCGATTCGACACGCTCGCGTTCCGGTCGACGACGGGCAAGCGCCGGTGGCGGCGCGTCCTCGTGACCGTCTCGCGGCCGGGCGACACCGCCCACGCCATGCTGGAGTTCGGCGCGCGACTCGCCGGGCGGCGCGGCACGCTGAGCGTCTGTACCTGCGTCTCGAGCGAGATGGAGCGTCGGGGCGCCGAGAAACGGCTGGCGAACCTCGCGGAGACGGTCGACGTCGACGTCGAGACGCGGGTCGCCCGGAGCGAGGTGACGGAGTTCATCGCCGCGAACGCCGGCGCGTACGACCTCCTGTTGCTCGGGTCGTCGGGCGAGCGCTCGCGCGCCTCGCGGTTCGTCTCGCCGCCGACCTTCGAGCGCCTGCGCACCGTCGACTGCGACGTGGCCGTCTTCGACCGGGGGCGGCCGTAGGCGTCAGGGGTCCGCGCCGGTCGGCGACTCGGACGCGGCGTCCGATTCCGACGGCGCCGCGTTGGCGTCGTCGAGCAATCGGGCGGCGAGACCCTCGGTGTCGAGGTCGTGACCGAGCGCCGACTCCACGAGGAGGTGGCCGCCGATGCTGGCGGGGCTGATGACGGTGTCGGCGCCGGCCCGCCGGAGTTTGTCGACGTTCTCGCGGTGGGTGGCGGCGGCGACGATGTGGGCGTCGGGCGCGAGTTGGCGCGCGGTGAGGATGGCGAGTGCGTCTGCGGCGTCGTCGTTGGTGGCCGCGAGGACGGCCCGCGCCGCCTCGATGTGCGCCCGGCGGAGCGTCGCCTCGTCGCTCGGGTCGCCCGCGAGGACGTCGACGTCGCGTTCGCCCAGTTCGCGGGCGCGGTCGGGGTCGTCGACGACGACGAGGAAGGGGGCGGTTCCGTGCAGTTCTTCGAGTATCGCCTCGGAGAGGTCGCCGTAGCCGAGGACGAGGACGTGGTCGTCGAGTAAGTCGAGTTCTGATTGCGTCATCTTTCCGAGTGCTTTGACGAGTCGGGCTTCGATGGCCGGCGTCAGCAACACCCCGAGACCGATGGCGAAACTGGCGGTGCCGACGACGAGCGCCGAGATGCCGAACAGGCGGGCGACGGCCGTCCTGGGGGTGATGTCGCCGTAGCCGACGGTGCTGGAGGTGACGATGGCGAAATAGAGCGCGTCGAGGACGCCCTCGACGCCGCCGAACTGTTCGCGGAGGGCGTAGGCGCCGGTGGTGATGTAGACCTGCGAGCCGAACAGCGCCGTCAGCGCCGCGAGTTGGGTGGTCGAGAGGTCGAGTTCGCGTTCGAAGCGCCGGCGGTGGAGCGCGACCATCGGCAGGGCCACCACCGAGAGGAGTATCAGCGGGATGGCCGTCTCGCTGGCCTGGACGAACCCCTGTGCGGCCGCGACCACCAGCAGGCAGAGCGTCGAGTACCACGCGGCGCGCAGGCCGCGCCGGAGACCGAGGGCGCTCGCGAGTAAGAGAAAGCCGGTGAGCGTGCCGGTGAAGCCGGCGGCGTCGCGGACGAACGCCGGAACGAACGGCACCAGCGGTCGGCCGGCCGGCGTGCTCATGTGGACGATGCCGGTCAGCATCGACAGCGCCCCGACGACGAACGTCAGGCCGACCACCGCCCGGACGCCGAAAAGCGACCGGCCGCGCGTCACCTCCATACCCCCACGTCGGCGACCGGCTAAAAGAATCCGTCGCGCCCGATAGCTGTTTAGGGGTCGAGAGAAAGTGAGGAGATATGGCGTCTTTTCCGGTCGAAGTGCTGTTCGGCATCTACCTCGGCGTGCTGACGGGCATCATCCCGGCGCTGGTCTCGTGGGCGTTCGGCTTCATCTTCAAGTACGTCACGGGCGTGACGGTGCCGGCGCTGGCGGTGGCCGTCCTCGCCATCGCCGTCGCCGGCGTCAACGGCGGACTGATGGCGCTCAACGACCCCACGTTCACCACGTCGCAGAACCAGATTCGGCTCAGCGTCGCGGTGGTGGTGGTGTTGATGCTCTCGCTGTACGCCCACAACGCGGGCGACAAGATGGGCGCCGCCTTCCCGCGGAAACTCTCGCTCCGAAAGCTCACCGAGCGCACCCTCTCGACGGACGTGGTCGAACTCGTCGGCGGGCGCGGGCAGGTCCGCGTGACCGTCTCCGGCGACGTCGGCGACATCGAGGGCTACCCGCCGGTGCCGGCGGACCTGCGCCGGGAGATACGCGAGGGGACGTGGACGTTCCCCGCCGACGTTCCGCTCGTGGAACTGGAGACGCGGGTGGCCGACCGCCTCCGCACCGAGTTCGACCTCGCGGACGTGGCGGTGACGCTCGACGAACGCGCCCGCGCGACGGTGAACGCCGCCCCGCCGCTCGGCGGTCTCTCGAAGCGCATCCCCTCGGGGAAACGCGGCGTCTCCGTCTCCGCCCTGTTGCCCACGGGGACCGCCCGCGGCGACGAGGTGTCGGTCGTGACGCCCGAGCGCACCTACCGGGGAGACGTGGTGAGCCTCCGGAGCGACGGCGGGCGACACGCGAGTGACGCGACGGCGACGACCGGTGGGGCGGGACGCGTCGAGTCGGCGGGCGAGGTGGCCGAGACGCCGCCGGCACCGTCGGCGCCCGTCGCCGAAGGAGGGGCGGGGCGGGTGACCGTCTCGGTCGACGCCAGCGCGGCCGAGTCGCTTCTCGGGAGCGACGTCGACCGCCTCGCCGTGCGGTCGCGCGGGACTCGGCGGGAGTACGAACTCGTCACGTTGCTCCGGCGGGCGGGCAACCGCATTCGGAAGATGACGGTGCGCGAGGGGGGACCGCTCGACGGCGTCACCCTCGGCGACGCGGGCGTGCGCGACGCCTACGGGGTGGCGGTGCTAGCGGTGCGCCACGAGGGGCGCTGGCAGTTCGCTCCCCGGGGGAGCCAACCCATCGCCGCCGGCGACGAACTGTTCGCCACCGGCGGGCGCGAGGCGGTGGCGGCCTTCGTGGAGGCGGTGGCGTGAACCCCCTCCTCCCCCTCCCTCTCCAGAGCGGTCTGCCGGCGGTGGAGTCGGGACTCGTCCGGGCGGCGCTCCGACTGGTGGCGTTCGGCGTCGGCGCGACGGTGGTCGTCGGCGGCGTCGCACTGGTCTACCGGTGGTACACCCGCCTGCGACTCCCCGTGGGGCTTGCCGCCCTCGTCGGCCTGTCGGTCGTCGCGCTCTATCTCAACACCGTCGGCGTGTTCACCGACCTGCTCAGCGGGAAGACCGGCGTCTTCGCGCCGGCGAGCGTCGCGTTCAACGTCGCCGCGTTGGGACTCGGCGCCGTCGGCGGGTCGGTCGGCCGTCTCGTCGGCGACCGGGTGGCGACCGACGTCTTCGCCGTCGCCGGTGCGCGCGAACTCGACGTCGAGATGAGTCGCATCGCCCGGTCGGTCGGGCGCATCACCGCCGTCACCCTCCCCGACGACGCCGACGACATCGGCGACATCGACGGCTACGACCCCGTCGCCGACGACGTGAAGGCGTCGCTCGTGGACAAGACGCTCCTCTTTCCCCGCCGTCTGACGGTGGCGGAACTCCAGGACCGACTCGTGACGCGCCTCCGAGACGACTACGGCATCGGCCACGTCGACGTCGACCTCGACGCCGACGGGACGGTCCGGTATCTCGCGGTCGGGAGTCGCGCGACGGGCGTCGGCCCGACGCTCGCACCGGGGGCGGTGGCGGTGGCGGTCGAGGCCGACCCCGCGAACGCCGCGAGTCCGGGCGACCTCGTGCAGGTGTGGCGGACCGACCCCGCGCCCGAACGCGTCCTGACGGCCGAACTCCGCGCGCACGTCGACGACGTGGCCACCCTCGCCGTCGACGAAGAGGAGGCGTCGAAACTCGACGCTCAGGCCACCTACCGACTGGTGACGCTCCCGGCCGACCCCCGGACCGACCGCGAGTTCGCGTCGCTGTTGCGCGCGGCCGACGAGACGATGTTCGTCGTGGAAGTCGCCGAAGGGGGCGACCTCTCGGGGACGGCCGTCGGCGACCTCGACGTGACCGTCGCGGCGGTGCGCCCGGCGACGGGGAGCGTCGACACCCTGCCCTCGCGCGGGCGAGCGCTCGCCCCCGGCGACCAGGTGTACGTCGTCGGGCGGCCGGAGGCGTTCCGCCGACTCGACGCCCGGAGCCGACCGGAGGCGACCGCCGAGACGGAGACGCAATCCTCTTGACCGGCGGCGCGCGAGTGACGGGCATGCAGTGGAAGTTGTTCGCCGACCTCGCGGAGGTCGCCGGCACCCGGACGGTCCCGGTCGACGTACAGTCGGGGGCGACGGTCGCGGACGCCCTCGACGCCCTGTTCGACGCCCACCCCGCCCTGCGCGACCGGGTCCTCGACGACTCGGGAGCGGTCGCCGACCACATCAACGTCCTGCGCAACGGCGAGAGCGTCCGCGCGGCCGAGGGTCTGGAGACCACGGTCGACGCGAGCGACGAACTCGCCCTGTTCCCGCCGGTCAGCGGCGGGTCGAAACCGGCGTGAAAAGCGAACGAGACGCGACTAGTCCGGGCGGGGCCGGGCGGTAAACAGCGTCTGAACGATCTGGAAGGGGTCGTAGACCGACTGGTGACACGGGCAGTAGACGTCGTTCTGGGCGTCGAAGTTCGCGGAGTTGGGCGTCTGCTTGAACCCCGGCACGCAACAGAAGTGCGTGCACTTATCGAGCCACGCGACGAATCCCTCGGCGGTGCTGGCTTTCACCCACTCGCTCTCCTGGGCGGCCTGTTGGATGCTCTCGCTCCGGATTATCTGGATGGGGATGATGTCGCTCGTGTTCTGTGAGCGCCACGTGCCGGTCGCGGGCATGCCGAGCCCCGACTTCCCGATGCCGTTGCCCCACGTCTTGTACTCGCTGAAGTCGTCGACGTGGAAGCGGTCGCCCTTCGATTTGGCCTGTTTCTGCCACTCGTAGGCGGGGCTGGCGTCCGAGCGAAAGTAGTTGTCGCTCTCGAAGCCGGGCTGGATGCCGTCGTAGCCCTCGACGCCGCAGTACTGGTACCACTCCGAGGAGAACGTCGACCCGCCGAGTTCCATCTCGGCGATTTTCACCTCGCGGCCGCCCTCGACCTTGGTCGTCACGTCGGGCCAGATGCCTTTCAGATATCCGTCGGAGTCGATTTCGAGGGGAATCTGGGGCATCCCTCGGGGCGCGGGACCGTCGATGTTGCGGATGGCCCACGCCTGCGTCGTCCCGCCGCCGGCGCCGGGCGAGGTGGTCGCACTGTTGACCACGGCCGACCCACCCGCACCCACGCCGGCCAGCGCCGCACCCCCGACGACGCCCTTGACGAACCGCCGCCGTCCGCTGTCCTCGGGGTACTTATCGGACTGGCTCATGCTTGGGCCTTGGAGCCAGCAGTGAAAAGCATGACGAAGTGTTCGGGTGGGCCGATTCCGACCCTCACGCCGTCGTCCACGGCGCGCCCTCGAAGTCGACCAGCCGCTCCTCGCGGTCGATGCCGTCGATGCGGGCGACGTCCTCGTCGTCGAGGCTCAACTCGCGCGCCGCGAGGTTCTCGCGGACGTGGGCGGACGTGCTGGCTTTCGGAATGGGCACCGCGCCCTTCGCCATCACCCACGCGAGCGACACCTGTGCGGGCGTGGCGTCGTGTTTCTCCGCCACTGCCCGAATCTCGGGCACGTCGACGACGTCGGTGCGCTCGAGGGGCGCGTAGGCGACGAGGTGGTAGTCGTGGCGCCGGGCGTGGTCGCGCAGTTCGTCCTGCGGGAGCAGGGGGTGCATCTCGACCTGGTGGGCGAAGGGCGCCTCCCCCAGCAGGTCGATTGCCTCGTCCAGTTGGGCGGGCGTGAAGTTGCTCAGACCGAGGTGGCGGGTGAGTCCCTCCTCGCGGGCGTCGAGAAGCGCCGGGAGCGTCTCCTCGGGGTCGTAGGTGTCCATCGGCCAGTGGACGTAGAGCAAATCGAGTTCGTCGACGCCGAGTTCGTCGACGCGTTCGCGCGCACTGGCGAGGAACTCGTCGCGGCCGAGTCGGTCGCGCCACACCTTCGAGGCGAGAAAGACGTCTTCTCGGTCGACGTCGCTCTGAGCGATGCCCTCGCCGACCGACGCCTCGTTCTCGTAGTATTCGGCGGTGTCGACGTGCCGGTAGCCCTCGTCGAGGGCCTCGCGCACGGCGCGGACGCACGTCTCGTGGTCGGTGAGTTTGTACGTCCCGAAGCCGGGGCTGGGTAGGTCCATGGAGGCGACAGGCGGGCGCGAGAGTCAAAGCCTGCGGTCGCGGCACCACCGACCGGGAAGTGCGTGGTGAGCCATCGACACCCACGCGTCCGGCCACCCCGAAACGGTTTTGCCCGAGGCTCGCACACAGTCGTTATGCCGACGGAACCCGATACAGGGTACGACCCCGAGTTGGGTCGGAAGTTCGTTTTCGTAACTGGCGGGGTGATGTCCGGGCTCGGCAAGGGAATCACGGCCGCGAGCACCGGCCGACTGCTGTCGAACGCCGGGTTCGACGTCACCGCCGTCAAGATAGACCCCTACCTCAACGTCGACGCGGGGACGATGAACCCCTATCAGCACGGCGAGGTGTACGTCCTCAAGGACGGCGGCGAGGTGGACCTGGACCTCGGGAACTACGAGCGGTTCCTCGGGGTCGACATGACCTCCGACCACAACGTCACCACGGGCAAGACCTACAAACACGTCATCGAGAAGGAACGCGCGGGCGACTACCTCGGGAAGACGGTCCAGATAATCCCGCACATCACCGACGACATCAAGCGGCGCATCCGCGAGGCGGCGACGGGCACCGACGTCTGCATCATCGAAGTCGGCGGCACCGTCGGCGACATCGAGGGGATGCCCTACCTCGAAGCCCTCCGGCAGTTCTCCCACGAGGAAGACGACGACGACGTGCTCTTCACCCACGTCACGCTCGTCCCCTACTCGAAAAACGGCGAGCAGAAGACCAAACCCACCCAACACAGCGTCAAGGAACTCCGGAGCATCGGTCTCCAGCCCGACATCCTCGTCGGGCGGTGTGAGGACCGCCTCGACGCGAAGACCAGGGAGAAAATCGCGCTGTTCTGTGACGTGCCCACCGACGCCGTCTTCTCGAACCCGGACGTCGAGGACATCTACCACGTCCCGCTGATGGTCGAAGAGGAGGGACTCGCGGAGTACGTGATGGAACGGCTCTCGCTGGCCGACGAGGCGCTCCCGCCGGAGGAACGCGACAGCCGGTGGCGCGAACTCGTCACGCGCGAGCGCACGGGCGAAATCGACGTGGCGCTGGTCGGGAAGTACGGCCTGGAGGACGCCTACATGTCCATCCACGAGGCGCTGAAACACGCGGGCATCGAGAAACAGGTGGAGGTGAACGTCCTGTGGGTCGACTCCGAGGAGATGCGCGACCACCACACCGAACGCCTGCGCGACGCCGACGCCGTCGTGGTGCCGGGCGGGTTCGGCTCCCGGGGCACGGAAGGCAAGATAGAGGCCATCCGCTACGCCCGCGAACACGACGTGCCCTTCCTCGGTCTCTGTCTCGGCTTCCAGATGGCCGTCGTGGAGTACGCCCGGAACGTCCTCGGACTGGCGGGCGCACACTCCTCGGAAATCGACGCCGAGACGCCCCACCCGGTCATCGACCTCCTGCCCGAGCAGTACGACCTCGAAGACCTCGGCGGGACGATGCGCCTCGGCGCTCACACCACCGACATCGCGCCGGGCACCCTCGCCCACCGCGTCTACGACGCCGACGAGTGCGTCGAGCGCCACCGCCACCGCTACGAGGTCAACCCCGAGTACATCGACGACCTCGAATCCGGGCGGCTCACCTTCTCCGGGCGCGCGGGCAACCGGATGGAAATCGTCGAACTCGACGACCACCCCTTCTTCCTCGGGACGCAGTTCCACCCCGAGTTCCGCTCGCGGCCCGACCGCGCGAGTCCGCCGTTCGTGGGGCTATTCGAGACCATACTGGAGCGGACGGCCGACGCCGAGGGCGAGGAGGTGGAGGCCTGATGGTCGACGCCGAGTCCTTCGTCGAGGAGGCAACCGCCGAAATCCGGGAGGAGGTGGGCGACGCCAACGCCGTCATCGCGCTGTCTGGCGGCGTCGACTCCTCGGTGGCGGCGGCCCTGGCCTACCGCGCACTGGGCGACCGCCTCACGCCCGTCTACGTCGACACCGGGTTGATGCGGAAAGGCGAGACGGCACAGATACGCGAGACGTTCGACTACATGGAGAGCCTGCGGGTCGTCGAGGCCCAGGAGCGCTTTCTCGACGCGCTCTCGGGCGTGACCGACCCCGAGGAGAAACGCCACGTCATCGGCGAGCAGTTCATCCGGGAGTTCGAACGCGAGGCCCGCGAGGCCGACGCCGACTACCTCGTCCAGGGGACCATCTACCCCGACCGCATCGAGAGCGAGGGGAACATCAAATCCCACCACAACGTCGGGGGCCTGCCCGACGTGGTGGACTTCGAGGGCATCGTCGAACCCGTCCGCGACCTGTACAAAGACGAGGTGCGCGAGGTGGCGCGGGCGCTGGACTTAGAGGAGATCATCTCCGAGCGGATGCCCTTCCCCGGACCCGGACTGGCGGTGCGCGTCATCGGCGAGGTGACGGCCGAAAAGGTGGCCGTCGCGCGCGAGGCGTGTCACGTCGTCGAGGAGGAAGTGGAGAAACACGACCCGTGGCAGGCGTTCGCGGCCGTCATCGGCAAGGCGACGGGCGTGAAAGGCGACAACCGCGTCCACGGGTGGGTGGTCGCCGTGCGCTCCGTCGAGAGCAGAGACGGCATGACGGCGCGGGCACAGGACCTCCCGTGGGAGACGCTCCAGCGCATCCAGAGTCGCATCACGGGCGAAAACGAGAACGTCGCGCGGGTGGTCTACGACGTGACCCACAAGCCGCCCGCGACCATCGAGTACGAGTGACCCGAGCAGTCGTCGCCGGCCCGGACGCCGACGGACTGGGCGGAGCGCTCGAACGCGCGGGCGTGGCGGTGACGCGCGTCGAGGGCGTCCTCACGGCCGACGCCCTCGCGGAGGCGGGCATCAACGCGGCGGACATCTTCGTCCTGACGGACATGGAGGAGGCGACGGCCATCGCCGTCGTCAAAGAGCGCAACCCCGACGTGCGGGTGGTCGTCTACAGCCACGAGTCCCTCCCCGCGTTCGCCAGCGGACAGGCGGACATCGCCATGGACCCCGACCTCTTCGACACCGAGATGGTGGCCGAGGAACTGGCGTGAAATCCGGGCCGAATCCCGATTGAATCCGAGTTAACTCCGTTTGAGAGGGCTTCAAACCCTCGAATTTGGGCTTCACCGTCGCCACGGTTCTTTATCCCTGCCGACCACGCCCCGAGTGCAATGTCCGCGACCAAACCCCTCGCAGTCCTGCTCGCGGCGCTGGTGGTCGCCACCGGCGTCGGGGCGGCGGCTGGGAGCACGTACGACACAGGCTCCGCGGAGTACGCCACGGACGCACAGCTTTCGAACGGGAGCGTCACGGTCACGGTGACCCACGGCGGCGACGCCGTGGCGAACGCCTCCGTGGTCGTCGACGGCGAATCCGTCGGCACCACGGACGCCAACGGGACCGTCACGTTCGAGGCGCCGTCGGACTCCTTCGACGTGCGCGTCGAGGGCGACGGCTTCGAACTGAACCACGAGTACGCGGTCGCCGACGGGTCGCTGACGCTCCAGCACAGCGAGTTCGAGGTCGGCGACGGCCACGACGACCACGCCGACGAACACGAACACGCAGACGAACACGAACACGCCGACGAACGCGAACACGCCGACGAACGCGAACACGCCGACGACCGAGAGGAGAACGCCGACGAACGCGCCGACGGGCAGGCGAGCGCGAACGCCTCCGCCGACGCGAACGCCTCCGCCGACGCGAACGCTCGGCAAGGTCCGCCCACCTCGATGCCCTCGCAGGCGTCGGACCGCGCCTCGAACGTCCACGGCCTGATTCGGTCGTTCCTCTCGGGTGCGGTCGACAACCTCGGCCACGCCATCGGGAGCGTCGCCGCCGGTGCGAACTGACGACCCCCGTCCCCACTGACGCCACCGTCTCCACCGACCCCCGTCCCCACTGATAATGTTTAGTGTGATAGCCCGTTGCACGGTTTCGATATAAACTCAGACATATCTGTTGCCACT
>JBDGTR010000026.1:0-44178 GCA_042216635.1 Haloplanus sp.
ATCTTCCGCATCTCCGACCGCATCCTCGTGTTGAATCGCGGGCAGGTCATCGCCGACGCCACGCCGGACGAGGTGCAAGGCGACCCCGAGGTGCAGGAGGCCTACCTCGGAGGTGTCGAACTGTGAGCGCCGAGGGCTTGCTCCGACTCGACGGCGTCGACGCCTACTACGGTCAGAGCCACATCCTCTGGGACGTCTCGATGCGCGTCGAGGAGGGCGAAATCTGCGCGCTCCTCGGGCGCAACGGCGCCGGCAAGACCACCACGCTCCGCTCTATCGCCGGCGCCCGTCCGCCGGAGATTCGCTCCGGCCGCGTGTTCTTCCACGGCGAGGACGTCACCGACGACGCCACCGAAGACGTCGCCGCGAAGGGCATCTCGCTGGTCCCCGAGGAGCGACGCATCTTCTCGAATCTCACCGTCGAGGAGAACCTCCACCTCGCGGACGTCTCGCGGAACTGGTCGAACCGCGTGGGACGGAACCTCTCGTACGTCGAGGAGGGACTCTCGAACGAGGCGGTCTACGAGCAGTTCCCCCGTCTCGACGAGCGACGGAGCCAGCGCGCGGGCACCCTCTCGGGCGGCGAACAGCAGATGCTCGCCATCGCCCGCGCGCTCAAACAGGGGAGCGACCTGATGATGCTCGACGAACCCTACGAGGGACTGGCCCCGCAGATAATCCAGAACGTCGAGGACGCCATCCGGCGCATCGCCGACGCCGGCGTGACCATCCTCCTCGTCGAACAGAACGCCATCGCGGCGATGAAAATCGCCGACCGCACCTACGTTCTCGACCAGGGCGAACTCGTCTTCGAGGGCACCGCCGACGAACTCCGCGAGGACGAGGAGACCCGCGACCGGTATCTGGGGGTGTGAGTCGTGGCCGACGCGTCTTTCGAGGCCGCACTCGATTGCCTCCTCGAACTCGGCGTCGTCGAGGACGGCGCGGAGGGACTGGTCACCTCGGCCGACTTCGAGACCACGCGCGCCATCTACCGCGACTCCTACGCCGACGCGGGAGACGCGGCGTTCCGTCAGACGGTCGTCGAGACGTTCGACGTCGACCCCGAGACGGCCGCCGACCGCATCGACTCGGGCGAACTCACCCGCGAGGACCTCGTCTCGTATCTCGCGCTCCAGTCCCACCTCGACGCCGACTGCGACCGCGAGACGCTGGCGGCGATGGCGACGCTCGTGGTCGAAATCGGACCGGGGTCGCCGGTGCCCGACGCGGTGACCGAACTCGCGGACGACGAGTGGGAGACGTATCTCGACGCCCACCCCGACGCCGTGGTGACGGTGTGGACCCACGACTGTGCGCCCTGCGAGGCGTTGAAAGGCGACCTTGACGAGGTGCTAGCGTCGCTCCCCGAGGGCGTCGCCGTCGCTGGCGTCGACGGCGAGTCGGTGCCGTCGTTCCGGCGGGCGTTCGACGTCGACGCCGCGCCGGCGGTCTGTTGTTTCCGCGACGGCGCGTTGGTCGAGACGGTGACGGGTCGGCAGTCGCCGGCGGCCTACGCCGAGCGTTTCGAGGCGGTCTACTAGGCCGCTTTGACCTCGCCGGCGACCATCACCGGTCGGTCGGCGTCGAGGATGACCGACTGGGTGACGCTTCCGAACAGCGCCTTCCCCGCCGGCGAGCGCTTCCGCCCCGCGAGGACGATGAGGTCGGCCTCGGCCTCCTCGGCGGCGTCGAGTATCTGCTCGGCCGGGTCGCCGCTGGATTCGGTCACCTCGTTCTCGATGTCGTTGGCGTCGAGATACTCGCTCACCTCGCGCACCGAGTGTATCTGAGTGGCCGAGGCGCCACTCGGATTGTCGAGGAAACTGTGGATGATGGTCACTCGCTTCTCCGAGGCGTCTCCGGGCAGGTCCACGACCGCCTGTGCACACGACAGCGCGCGCTCTTCGTTGTCGTCGACGCCGATAACGACGTGGTACATACCCCACGTTGGGCGACCCACCGACAAGTTCCTTTCGTCGGTCACGTCTCCGTGGTGTCGAGACGCCGCGAGAGCGACGCCACGAGGAGGAGCGGAATCCCGAGGGCGAGACCGACGGTGACGACGCCGAAGATGGCAAAGCCCAGCGGCGACGACGGCAACGCCACGACGAAAAAGAGCCGCGGCGTCGCCTCGCCGGCGGCGAAGATGCCGAAGATGACGCCGAAGGCGCCCGCGACGGCGACGATGATGGCGTACAACTGTAACACAAACCGTCGGCCGTCGCGGTGGGGTTCGGTCACGGGCGCCGGTAGTGGTCCCCCCCGATTAGCGCTTTCCATTCGGACCGATGGGACTTTGACCGCGCGTCACCTGCGTGGAGGCATGAGCAATCGGGACCTCCTCGGCATCATCCTCGGGAGCGTCGCCGTCCTGATGTTCGTCACCGGCATCGTGCTGGCGATGTGACGACGGCGAGAACAGAACCGAAAACCGAACCGACCGGCTACTGCGGACCGCCGATTACTCCGCGTCGGCGTCGTCGCCGCCGTCGGTGGCGACGGCCGTCTCGCGTTTGCGCTCGTACCACTGCCACTCGTTGGTGAGCATGTCGGTCTCTTTGAGGTTCCACGGGTCGGCGTCCTGGATGTGCGGCCCTTCGAACCACGAGGTGGCGAAGTTGTAGACCCAGATGACGCCGCCGACGAGAATCAGGAACGCCCCGAGCGTGGCTATCTGGTGGAAGGTGGTGAACTTGGGGAGGTAGGTCGCGTACCGCCGGGGCATGCCGCCGTAGCCGAGGACGAGGAACGCGAAGAACGTGATGTTCGAGCCTATCATCCACAGCCAGAAGTGCCACTTGCCGAGGCGGCGCTGGTACATCCGCCCGGTGACGAGGGGGAACCAGTAGTAGAGCGCGGCGAAGCCAGCGAAGGCGATGGAGCCCATGATGATGAAGTGGAAGTGACCGACGACGTAGTAGGTGTCGTGGAGGACGAGGTCGACCGGGATGGCGGCGTTGAAGACGCCGGTGACGCCGCCGATGATGAAGTTGAAGACGAAGCCGATACAGAAGAGCATCGGCGTCGTCAGGCGGAGTTTCCCGTTCCACATCGTCGTAATCCAGTTGAACGTCTTGACCGCCGAGGGGATGGCGATGGCGAGCGACACCGCCATGAACGACGCCCGGAGGCGCGGGTCCATGCCCGTTGCGAACATGTGGTGGGCCCAGACGCCAAAGGAGAGGACGCCGATTGCGAGCGTGGAGTAGACGACGAACTTGAAGCCGAACAGCCGCCGTCCCGAAAAGCGCGGGAGGAGCAGGCTCACGATGCCCATGGGGGGCAACACGAGGATGTAGACTTCGGGGTGGCCGAAGAACCAAAAGAGGTGTTGCCAGAGTATCGGCCCGCCGCCGTTGACCGCGAAGAACGTCGTCCCGAGGTTACGGTCCAACAGGAGCATCACGAGGGCGCTCCCGAGCAGGGGGAAGGAAAACAGGATGAGCCCCGACTGGGTGAGGATGGTCCACGAGAAGATGTCGAGGTTCGCCCACGTCACCTTCCGGTCGCGCTCGGAGATGATGGTGACGATGAAGTTGATGGCACCCATCGTCGCGGAGACGCCGGTGAGGTGGAGACCGAGGAGGAGGAGGTCGACCCCGGCGTTGCCCTGACTCCCGGCGCCGACGCCGGCCGAGAGCGGGGCGTAGAGCGTCCAGCCGGTCTGTGCGGGCACCACGTCACCGAGCGGGAAAAAGCCCGCCCAGATGAGCAGTGCGCCCGGCGGCAGGAGCCAGAAGGCGATGGCGTTGATGCGGGGGAACGCCATGTCGTCGGCGCCGATGAGAAGCGGGACGAAGTAGTTGGCGAACGCCGCGATGATGGGCGTCCCGAAGAGGAACAGCATCGTAATCCCGTGACTCGTCATCAGGGAGTTGTAAAACGAGTTCGAGAGGAGCGTCATCTTGGGGTCGAGCAGTTCGATGCGCATCAGCATCACCATCAACCCGCCAATCGTGAACGCGGTGACGCCGAAGAGACCGTAGAGGATGCCGATGTCCTTGTGGTCGACCGTCGTCAACCACCGTGTGAGTCCCTCGGGCTTCTCGCGCGCGACGTATCCCGATTCCTGTCCAGCACCGCCGCCGCTTCCGAGCGGCGTATACGACCGCCAGTTCTCGATCCGCGCGAGCCACGCGGCGACAGCCACGAGGACGAGCCCCATGAGCACCGTCAATGCTAACTGTCCCGTAATCTGCATGGATGTCAGTGAGAAACGCAGGGTTAAGAAATATTCGGGTATCGCTCGCGCGACCGGGACCCCACTCCCGTCGCTCGACCGCGCGTGACGACTCGGCGACCGACGGACCTCTGCGACCGACCGTCAGGCCCTACTCCATGCGCTCTTCGATGGGTTTGGCGTCGTCGACCGTCGCCGCCCCCGGCACGTAGACGTCGACGTCGCTCATATCGGCTTTCGAGATGGCCTTCCCCGAGAGGTACGTCAGGAGCGCGAGCATCAGGAACGGCATCACCAACAGGACGTAATGGAGCGTGCTGATGAGCGGGTCGAAGCCGAACGGGTCGTAGACGGTGTATCCCACGATGAAGAACACGAGGATGAACAGTGGGACGAAGTTCACGAGCAGGTCGAGGAGGGTTTCGCGGTCGAATATCTTCTCCGCCATACGTGGCTCATGACGGACCCCGACCAAATAGGTTACTCCTTCGGACTACGCGAGTTGACCGCTCGGTGCGAACAGTTCGCCGCCCACGCCGACGAGGAGGAGGATGCCGGCGGCGGTGAGGATGGCGTGGCCGCGCGTCACGAGGTCGACGCTGGTGAAGACGAAGATGGCGCCGACGACGACGAGCAACCCCGCGAGGACGAGGAGCGGTCGCCACGGGTTCGCGGTGTAGCCCGCCTCCCGCAACATCCCCGAGATGCTACCGCTGAACAGGAGCAGACCGGCGACCGCCACCGGAAACACGTTGAAGAGGACGCCGAGTTCCGAGATGGGAATCCCGAGCGCGACGAATATCGGCCACGGACTCATCGTCCGGTACTGGTCGCTCCCTGTCGCTTGTTCGGCCATGGCGGTGGGTTCGCGGCCCGGGGTAGAAAGGGCTTCGGACCTCTCTACGCGACGTTGACGCCGTGGCGCGTGAGAAACCGGCTCACCGCCTTGATTTCGACCGGACTCCCGATGATGAGACAGTCCGGGGCGCCGGCCGGGAACACCGTGACGGTGAACTCGGATTCGAGGTCGTCGCGGATGCCCTCCAACGCTTCACAGGGGACCACTATCTGTGTGCTGTCTCGCAGGCTCTCGGGGTCCGGCATCGATTTTCGTCCCAATAGACTCGGGTCCCTGGTATAACCGTGTCGAAATTCTATCACTTGTTCGGGCACGCAGGTCGGGTCGACGAACCTATAACTGCACGGCGGCCGTCAGACCGCCCATGGTCTCCCCGGAGACGACCAAGAACCGCTGGCTCATCGCCGCCTCCGCAATCGCCATCCACCTCTCCATCGGGTCGGTCTACGCCTACAGCGTCTACCAGAAACCGCTCCAGTCCTCGCAGGGGTGGAGCATCGGCGACGTGAGCCTCGCCTTTACGGTCGCCATCTTCACGCTCGGCACGGGTGCGGCGTTCCTCGGCCGGTACGTCGAGAAATACGGTCCACGGCGCTCCGGCCGAGCGGCCGCCGTCGCGTTCGGCGGCGGAACGGTCCTCGCGGGCGTCGCCGTCCGCTACGGCTCGCACGCGGGATTTCTCGCCACCTACGGCGTCGTCGCTGGCGTGGGTCTGGGCGTCGGCTACATCACGCCCGTCTCGACGCTCGTCAAGTGGTTCCCGGACCACCGCGGGGTGGCGACGGGGCTGGCCGTGATGGGCTTCGGCGCCGGCGCGCTGGTGACCGGACCGGTGGCCAACTTCCTCATCGGTGCGGTGGGCATCCCGTCGACGTTCTATACGCTCGGCGTCGGGTATTTCCTGTTGATGACGGCGGGTGCGAGCTACCTCGAGAAGCCGCCAGCGGGGTGGGTCCCCGAGGGGATGGACCCCGCCGAGATGGCCGCGACCGACGACCACGGCGTCGTCGTGGGGACGGACCTCGAACAGCGAACGGCCCGGGAAGCGTTGCGCACGCCCCAGTTCTACCTCGTCTGGCTCGTCGTCTTCGTCAACATCTCGGCGGGCATCATGCTCCTCTCGGTGGCCTCGAACATGACACAGGAGATAACCGGCGCGAGCGCGACCGTCGCCGCGACCGTCGTCGGACTCATCGGCGTCTTCAACGGCGCGGGCCGCATCGTCTGGTCGAGTCTCTCGGACGCCTTCGGCCGGACCCGGACCTACGGGCTGTTTTTCGTCCTCCAGCTCGCGGCGTTTCTGACGTTGCCGACCGTCACCGACGTGCGCCTGTTCGCGGCCCTGCTCTTTCTCATCATCACCTGTTACGGCGGCGGCTTCGCCTGCCTCCCGGCGTATCTGGCCGACCTCTTCGGCACGCAGGAACTCGGCGCCATCCACGGCTACACGCTGACGGCGTGGTCGCTCGCCGGCGTCGCCGGCCCGACGCTGGTCGCGCGCATCGTCGAACTCACCGGGAGCTACCGGCTGGCGTTCTACGTCGTCAGCGTCGGCTTGCTCGTCGGACTGGGCTGTGTGGTCGTCCTCTACTGGCGCATCGGCGTCGTCCGCCGCGCGCAACTCCGCGGGACGCCACACGGATTCGCGCGCTGAGCGGGGGGTCTCGTCGTCACCGTCTCTCGGTCCGCGGCCGGCAGACGACGAACGCCGACGCGAATCCCGCTGAGGCGAGCGGAAAGAACAGGTTTTTCGACGCCGACCGTCCACCCTACGCCAATGGGTCTGGAGGAGGAGATCGAAGACCTCCGCGAGGAGATCTCCGAGACGCCGTACAACAAATCGACCGAGGAGCACATCGGTCGGTTGAAGGCGAAACTCGCGGAGAAAAAGGAGAAACTGGAGAACCAGTCCTCCGCCGGCGGCGGCCACGGCTACGCCGTCGAGAAGACCGGCGACGTCACCGTCGCGCTGGTCGGCTTTCCGAGCGTCGGCAAGTCCACGCTCATCAACGCCCTCACCAACGCCGACAGCGAAATCGGCGAGTACGAGTTCACCACGCTCAACGTCGAACCGGGGATGCTCAAATACCGGGGCGCCAACATCCAGATTCTCGACGTGCCGGGTCTCATCGAGGGGGCGGCCGGCGGGCGCGGCGGCGGCAAGGAAGTCCTCTCGGTCGTCCGCACTGCCGACCTCGTGCTCTTTTTGCTCTCGGTCTTCGAGGTCGACCAGTACGAACGCCTGCGGCGCGAACTCTACGACAACAAGATTCGCCTCGACGCCTCGCCGCCGAACCTCTCGGTGTCGAAGACGGGCAAGGGCGGTCTCCGGGTCACCACTAGCGACGACGTGGGTTTAGACGAGGGGACCATCAAGAGCGTCCTGCGCGAACACGGCTACGTCAACGCCGACGTGACCGTCCGGGGCGACCTCTCCATCGACGAACTCATCGACGGCATCATGGACAACCGGGTGTATCTCCCCTCGACGGTCGCCGTCAACAAGGCCGACCTCATCGACAAAGAGTACCTCCCGACCGTCGAGGAGAACTTACGCGAGGTGGGTCTCGACCCCGAGGCGGTCACGTTCATCTCCGCCGAGGCCGAACGCGGACTCGACGCCCTCAAAGCGGAAATCTGGGAGCGTCTCGGTCTCGTCCGCGTCTACATGGACAAACCCGGGCGCGGCGTCGACTACGAGGAACCCCTCGTCCTCCGGGAGGGCGAGAACACCGTCGACGACGCCCTCCGAAAGTTGGGCGGAACGCTCGACGAACGCTTCCGGTTCGCCCGCGTCACCGGCCCGAGCGCGAAACACGACGAACAGCAGGTGGGCCGCGACCACGAACTCGCCGACGAAGACGTGATGCGCGTCGTCGCGCGGAAGTGAGCGGCGCCCCGACGGCGACGCCTCCGGACGTTCACGCGGGGCGTCCCGTCGTTCGTCTCCGGTACCCTTTTCGACGCCGCGTCCCTCCGTTCGCACATGACCGGCACGCTCGACCACGTGATGATGCGCGTCGGCGACCTCGACGCGTCGCTGGACTGGTACACCACCCACTTCGGTTACGAGGAGCGAGACCGCTTCGAGGGCGACGACTTCACCATCGTCTACCTCGGGCCGGAGGGGATGAGCGAGGACGAGGCGATGCTCGAACTCACGCACAACGAGGGGACCGACGACTACGAGATGGGCGACGCGTGGGGCCACGTCGCCGTCCGCGTCCGGGACGTCTACGACGCCTACGAGCAACTGATGGACGCGGGCGTCGAGGACTACCGCGACCCGGACTCCTGTGGCGGGAGTTACGCCTTCGTGAAAGACCCCGACGGCCACGAGGTGGAACTGGTCGAACGCGACCACGGGTCGCCGTGGAGCCTCGACCACACGATGATTCGCGTCGAGGACGCCGACGAGGCCCTCGGCTTCTGGACCCGGAAGTTCGAGTACGAACACACCGGGCGCTGGGAGTCGGACACCTTCGCCAACTACTTCGTGAAACCCGAAGACGCCCCGGCGGAGTCGATGGCGGTCGAACTCACCTACAACTACGGCGGCCAGAGCTACGAGATGGGCGACGCGTGGGGCCACCTCTGTGTCCGCGTCGACGACTTACACGACGACTGGGCGACGCTGATGGAACGCGAGGCGCCGGACTACCGCGACCCCGCCGACTGCGACGACCTCTACGCCTTCACGACCGACCAGGACGGTCACGAAATCGAACTCATCGAACGCGAGAGCCTCGACGCCCCCCTGTTCCCGTGGTGAGACGACAAGGGATTTATCGGTCCACGCCCTTCGGTCGACCATGAGCGTCGCTTCGGACGTCCTCGCGTGGGTCGTCGTGGCCCTCTTTCTGGTCGGCGCCCTCGTCGACCGGTACGACGACGACCGCAATCGGGCCCGCGCCGTCACGGTGGGCGCGTGGGTCGCGTTCGCCCTCTTCTGGGCCGTTCTCGTCCCGCACTTCGCGTTCGTCAAGAAGAGCTACGTCGAGGGCGCCCTCTCGGTGGCGGCCGTCCCCGCGTCGCTGTACGTCGCGTGGTTGCTCTACGACGGCCGCGACTCGCTGTTCGTCCTCTCGCGGGCCATCGCCGTCATGGGCGTCGTCTACCTGCCCTTCCAGACCATCCCCGCCTTCTCGGTCGCCGGCGTCTCCGTGCCCGCGCCCCAACACGTCCTCATCTCCATCGTCACCGGCCAGACGCGGTGGGCGATGGAGACGCTCGGCTATCACCCCACCGTCGTCCTCGGCGAACAGGGCTACCGCAACACCTTCAAGTTCGTCACCGACGGCGGGCACGTCATCCTCTTTTCGCTCGTGCTCGCGTGTACGGGACTGGGGAGCATCGCCATCTTCGCCGGTCTCATCGCCGCCGTCGACGCGCCACTCCGCCGGAAACTCCGCGCCCTCGCCGTCGCCGTCCCCGTCATCTACCTCCTCAACATCGCGCGGACGACGTTCATCGGGCTGATGTTCGGCAAACAGTACATGCAGTGGTTCGTCGACGAAGTGCTCTTTCTGTTCGGCGGCACCGACCCCTACAAGGTGTCGTTTTACATCTCCGATAGGGTCATCAGTCAGGTGCTCGCCGTCCTCGCACTGGTCTGTGTCACCTACCTCGTCGTGCGCGAACTCCCCGAACTCCTGACGATAATCGAGGACGTCCTCTACATCGTCACCCGCGAGGAGTACGACCTGCGGGCGGCGCTGGACCTGCCGAACGACGGGGACGCGGGTCGGAGCGCCGACTAAGCGGGGAGGAGGTCGGCGGGCGCGCCGGCCAGCGTCTCCAGCGCTTCGGCTTCGACGTGGTGGAGGTCACCGGGAAGTACGAGCATGTGGAGGGGGTCGCCGAACGACCGGTCGGCGAGCGCCGCGAGGCGGTCGGCGACGACGACGGGGTCCGGGCTTCCGGCGCGGGCCACCGCGACGGCGAGGCGGTCGGGCCACGCCTCGGCCAAGAGACCGGCGGCCACGTCGGCGGTCATGTACGTCTCGCCGGCGTCCGTCCCCCGGCCGTCGTCGACCTTGATGTCGAGATAGACCAGCGTGTGGAGGCCGCGCTCCCGGTTGGCCGCGACGGAGTCGAGGACCGACTCCGGCACGCCGTCGGCGCCGTGGGCGCGGGGAAAGGGGAGGGTAACGGCCTTTCCGAAGCGGTAGTTCTGCAGGCCGGTCAGCCCGGAGGCGGCCGACTGGGCGGTGACGCCGTGAATCAGACGCGTCTCGATTCCCCGGTCGACTGCGCGAAGTCGGAGGTCGACGTGCGTGGTGGATATCATGGTGTCGCCGGCGGTGAGAAAGGCGACGTCGCCCGACTCGGCGGCGTCGAGAATCGGTTCGGGATTGCGTTCGACGCCCGCCCGGTCGCACACCTCGACGTCGATTCCGTGGTGGGTTTCGAGTTCCTCGACCGTCGTGCCGACGAGGCGACTGGTGTAGAACTCGGCGAACGCGTGGTCGCAGGCCCGCAGGGCGTCTCGGCCCTCGACCGTGATGGAGCGCTCGTCGTAGAGACCGAGTCCGATGAACGTGAGCATACGTCTAGCCGGCGCGGCGGGCGTATATCAGGTCCGTTTCGCCCGTGCCTTGCGAACGTCGGCGCCGTCGCGGACCATGTCCTCGCAGTTGGGGCAGACGCGCGGTTTCTCCATGTCGTCGGGTGCGAACACTCGTACGTAGTCGTCGGTGACGAACGACCCACAGTTCTGACAGCTCGGCATGTGTTCCCGATACACGTGGGAACCGTAGTATAGGTTTGGGAACCCGACGACGCGACCGGGAGTGGGCTTCTGCCGCCGTCTTTGAAGTAGATGCCCCGCGAAGGGACCGTCGATGTACGACGCGATACTCGTCCCCACGGACGGAAGCGAGGGCGTCGAGGAGACGCTTCGACACGCGCTGTCGCTCGCGCGCGACCACGACGCGACGGTCCACGCGCTCTACGTCGTCGACCGCCGGTTCGAACTCGCGGCCGACGAGGACCGCGAGGAACTGACCGCGCGCCTGGCCGACCGCGGCGAGGAGGCGGTGGCGGCCGTCGCCGACCGCGCCCGAGAGGCGGGACTCGACGCCGTCACCGACGTCCGCGAGGGCATCCCCTACAAGACGGTACTCGACTACGTCGAGGAGGCGGGCGTCGACGTGGTCGTCATGGGCACCCACGGCCGGACGGGGCGGGACCGACTCGCCCACCTCGGGAGCGTCACCGACCGCGTCGTCGAGAACGCCACCGTCCCCGTCTTCGTCGTCAACATCGGCGCGGGCGACTGAGGCGGACTGTCGTACGTCGATTCCGGCGGCGTCCCCGGCGACCGCCGGTAGACAGGTACGACGGTCCGTCTGCTCACTCCTCGCGCTCCTGGGCGTCGACGACGGCGACGCCGGCGAGGTTGACGATGTCTTTCACCTCGTCGCCACGCTGGAGGACGTGGACCGGTTTGTCCATGCCGACGAGCATCGGGCCGATGGCGTCGGCGCCGCCGAGTCGCTGGAGGAGTTTGTAGCCGATGTTGCCGGATTCGAGGTTCGGAAAGACCAGCACGTTCGCGGGTTCTTCGAGGTCGGCGAAGTCGTAGGTGCCGGTGAGGATGTCCTCGACGACGGCGGTGTCGGCCTGCATCTCGCCGTCGACGGGGAAGTCCACCTCGGGGTCCGCGCGCAGTTTCTCGGTCGCGCGGCGGGGTTTGCGCGTCCCCTGATTCTCGACGCTCCCGAAGTTCGAATACGACAGCAGGGCCGCGCGGGGTTCGACGTTGAACCGCCGGGCCAACGCCGCCGTGTGGCGCGTGATTTCGGCCAACTCCTCCGACCCGGGGTCGAGGTTGACGGTCGTGTCGGCGACGAAGACGACGCGGTTCTTGAAGGTGAGCATGTAGACGCCGGCGGCGTAGTCGGCGTCCTCGGCGGTGCCGACCACCTGAAGCGGCGGGCGGAGCGCCGAGGGGTAGTGGTGGGTGAGACCGGTCAGCAAGGCGTCGGCGTCGCCCGTCTCGACCATCACGCTCCCGAAGTAGTTGGGGTCGGTGCGGACCAGTTCCTCGGCCTCGACGCGGGTCAGACCCTTCCGACGGCGCTTCTCGTAGAGGCGGTCGACGTACGCCTCCGCGTCGGCCTCCTCGGGGTCGACGATTTCGGGGTCGAAGTCCAGGCCGAGTTCGGCCACGCGACGCCGAATCTCCATGCGGTCGCCGACGAGGACGGGGTCGGCGATGCCCTCGGTCTGCATGCGTGCGGCCGCGCGGATGGTGGTGTTGTCGGTGCCCTCCGCGAGGGCGACCCGTTTGGGGTCCGAACGGGCCTTATCGAGGACGATGCGCATCATCTCGCGGTCCTTTCCGAGGCGGGCCTCCAGTCGCTCGACGTAGGTGTCGAGTTCGGCGTCGACTCGGCTGACGCCGCTCTCGACGGCCGCCTCGGCGACGGCGGGCGCCACCTCGAACAACACGCGCTGGTCGACGGGTTTGGGGATGAGATACTCCGGGCCGAACTGGAGGGGTTGGTCGCCGTAGGCCTTCGCCACGGCGTCGGGGACGTCCTCGCGTGCGAGGGCCGCCAGCGCGCGGGCGGCCGCGAGTTTCATCTCCTCGTTGATTTCGGTCGCGCGCACGTCGAGTGCGCCCCGGAGGATGAAGGGGAAACAGAGGACGTTGTTCACCTGATTGGGGAAATCGGAGCGCCCCGTCGCGGCGATGACGGTGTCCTCGCGCGCGTCTTTGGCCTCGTGGTAGCCGATTTCGGGGTCGGGGTTCGCCATGGCGAAGACGATTGGGTTCTCCGCCATCGAGCGCACCATCTCCTGCGTGACGATGTTGCCCACCGCGAGACCGACGAAGACGTCCGCCCCGTCCATGGCGTCGGCGAGGTCACCCGCAGGCACGTCGCTTGCGAACTCGGCTTTGTAGTCGTTGACCTCGCCCGCCGCCGCTCGCTCCGTCGTGACGACGCCCTCGGAGTCGACCATGGTGACGTTCTCTTTCGGGACGCCGAGCGAGTGGTAGAACTTCGCGGTGGCGATGGCGCTGGCGCCGGCGCCGGCGAACGCCACCTCGAGGTCGGCTATCTCCTTTTCGACCACGTCGGCGGCGTTGAGGAGAGCGGCGCCCGAGACGATGGCGGTGCCGTGTTGGTCGTCGTGGTAGACGGGCACGTCCATGCGGTCGCGCAGGCGGTCCTCGACGGAGAAACACTCGGGCGCCTTGATGTCCTCCAGATGAATCGCGCCGAAGGACGGTTCGGTGAGGGCGACGGCCTCGACGATGGCGTCGGGGTCGTCGGTGTCGAGTTCGAAGTCGAAGACGTCGATGTCGGCGAAGCGCTTGAGCAGGACGCCTTTCCCCTCGATGACGGGTTTGGAGGCCTGTGCGCCGATGTCGCCGAGACCGAGGACGGCCGTCCCGTTCGACACCATCCCCACGAGGTTCCCCTTGGCGGTGTAGCTGTAGGCCTGCGAGGGGTCGGCGGCGATTTCGCGGCAGGGGGCGGCGACGCCGGGCGAGTACGCCAGACTCAGGTCGCGTTGCGTGCTGGTCGGTTTCGTCGTCTCGATGGCTACCTTCCCGGGCGGGTCGCGCCGGTGGTATTCGAGTGCGTCTTCGTCGAGTCCCATGTCGACGGGTCGCGGCGACTACGTATAAAACGAGGCCGTACCTGTAAACTACGCCGATGGCGATACGCCCAGCCACGTGGGCTTCAGGAGGGCGTTCCAGTCCGGCCGCTGGTCCCAGACGTCCCGCGCGGGGGCGGCGGTCACGACGTGGGCGCCGGCCCGGATGCGGTAGGCGTAGAGGGTCACGTCGCCGGCGTCGTAGACGGTTCGCACCCAGTCGCGCCCGCCGAACGTCTCGGTGCCGAGGGCGGTGACCTCGGCGTCGAGTGACGCCTCCACCGCCGACTGCGCCGCCGCCGCCGAGTCGAACGACTCGACGTACAGCGGCGTGGTGACGAATCCGTTCGAGATGTGGCTCACGAAACAGTAGAGCGCCCGGCTTCGACCGTCGGATTTCACCGGTTCGAAGACGCCTTTCACCGCCGCCTCGTAGTCGTCCATGCGGTCGCGCCACTGCTCGGTGTCCTCCATCAGGTCGACGCGCCCGTCGGCGTAGCCGTAGGTGACGTCGCCCGGCGGTTCGTTCTGGTGGCTCCGGAGCATGTGCTCCTGGTCGTAGGGGTGGGCGTGGGTGAAGTAGCGTTGCCCGCCGTCGAACGTGTGGACGTGGTGGTCGACGCCGTCGGTGGCCGTCGAGTCGGTCTTGTCGGGGTAGGCCCACGTGCGGAAGCCGTCGGGGTCGATTACCGCGACGATTCGGTCCTCGGAGTTGGGCACGAGTCGGGCGTAGAGCGCATCGTAGGCGGGTTTGCGCGAGAACTCGTTGGCGATGTACTCGTTGGTGCCGACCCGCTGATAGAACAGTCGCATCCGGGCGAGCGTCGACCGCTGGGCGTCCTCGTCGCTCCGCTCGATGGTCCGCTGGAGCGACTGGACGTAGACGTTGTTCCCCGACGTCAGCGCGGGGGCGACGTCGAAGTGAGCCGCGAGATGTTTCGAGACGTAGTCGGCGACGGCCGTCGTCTTGGTCTCGACGGGGTCGACGTCCTCCTGTGTGAGACCGCTCTCGACGTCGAGGGCGTCGATGGCGGTGAGGACGGCGTTCGAGGCGACCCGGAAGCCACGGATGGCGTTCTGGTAGTCGGAGGCGAGCCACTCGAACTCGGCGCCGATCCGTCCCGTGGCCCGTGCGAGCGCCTCGTTTCGAACCGGTTTCGGCGTTCGGGTGGCCGTCTCGGTCGGCGTCTCGGTTTCGGTGGCCGTCGGCGTCGCGGTCGGCGTGGTGGTCGACGTCGACCCGCCTCCCGAGGACGACCCTCCGTCGGCGTCCGAGTTCCCGAAACAGCCTCCGAGGAGGTTCGACTGTGCGAGGGCGAACAGCGAGAGTGCGCCTCGACGCGTCAGCGACATTCATAGAGCGGTCGACCGGCATCCAATTAGCTCTGTTGGCCGTGGTCGTCGCCCGCCGTCGTCGGTGGCTTTTTTCTCGTGAGGTGCGCATCGGTAGTCGTGACAGAGAGCGACTCGCTCCGCATCGACTACCGCGACCACGAACGCGTCCGTCGGATTCTCGACCGCGTGACGTACTGTCTGGAAGGCATCAGCATCGAGTTCGACCGGTGGGACGAGGAGTACGTCCGCGGCCCGGGACTCTACTTCGCCGTCGTCTCCGGCAGTTCCGTCGCCGACTACGCCGACCCGATGGGAACGAACAGGTGGCCCGTCGAGGAGTGTCCGGTGGTCGACGCGGACGAAGACGCCTTCTACGCCGCCGCCCGGGACGTCGCCACCAGCCGTGACGGCGCCGTCGTCGTCGCCGTCGACGGGTCGATCCACGGGCAGATGGTGCGGTTCCGCGACCGCCCGGCCGCCGACGACGCGGTGACGTACGCCGACTGGATGGGGTCGCGGCACATGAGCGCCGCCGACACCTCCGTCCGCGAGGAGGTGGTGGCGACGCTGACGCTGAGCGAGGAGACCGGTCGGGTCTGCGTCTTCGTCGACGGCGAGTTCTCCGAACAGGACCGCTCGACGCTCGCCGAGGGGTGGCGCGGCGAGGACTGACGGTCCCGGCCGGCGTTAGAATCTTGAGGCGCGGTATCCTACCTCATACCATGCACCTCCCAGTGTTGACCACGCCGGAGGGACTGCTTGATTACCTGTTGACGCTCATCATCGTCCTCGCAGTCCTCTTCGGTCTCCTGTTGTACGTCGGATTCCTGTAAACTACCCCACCCTACTCGCTGACGGTCTCTTGAACGACTTCGGTGAGGGTGGGGCTTTCGCGTGAACTCCCGTTCTGGCCGCCGTCGGCGGCAGGCGAATACTCGCCGTTCACGTTCAGCGTCCCGCGATTCAAGCGCACGTCTACGGGTGCGCCTCCGCCAGACGACTTTTGCGCCGAGCGGAGATGCTTCAGACCGATGTTCTTCGCGGCGTTGTAGTCCGCGTGAGGTGAGTACCCGCACTTCAGGCACTCGAATACGTCCTGTCCGTCCGAAGTCGGGCGGTTGTTCTCGTGGGTGAATCCGCACTTTGAACAACGGTGTGAGGTGTAGGCAGGACTCACCTGTTCGACCGAGATGCCGACCACTTCGGCCTTGTACTCGACGTACTCGAACAGACGGCGGAACGCCCACGCGTGGGACTATAGTAGAATTTGAAACGATTTTCACATCGACCGGGGACCGGCCCCCGGTCGAGTGAGCAATGACTTTCAAATTCTACTATAGTTGGCGGCCCACAGGAACTCGGCGACGGTTTCGTGGAGGAGGTCGGCGTCGCTGTCGGCCAGCCATCGAGCGTGGTTGGTGTAATCCCCAGTCGGTTTCCTATCCGACCTACTCACTCACTACACTCGCTCATCGAGGTCGGCGGCTCCACCTTGAATTACGCTGACCGACGCCCCGCATCCCTTGTGTGGTATTGTCACACAAATATAAGAAAAGCTTAATATCTCGGCGGACGTAACTGTAGTTCCCGCGAGAACTGCGGGGACAGACCGGACGACGCGACCCGACTCGTGATATACGAGCAGGGACGTGTGAGGAGCCACAACCGAAACGCCCGTAACACGGCGACGAGGTCATCGCTCCGAAGGAGGACCGAACCTGTCCAGTGGTCGACCGCCATGGCGGTCGGCGGCGAAGGTCACCCCGGAATACGCGTAAGCGGATTTCGGCGACGCAGGTCATGCGACGCGCCGACGACGCGTTCACCCGCCCGTCGGTAACGGCGCGGTCGGTGAAAGCCCGACCGAGACCGGCCGCGTGACCGGGACGACCGTGTGGACAGGGGACAACGTCTCCCGTCCGGGTCCAAATCGCGGTTCTGCGGGCGTTTCTCACCGCTGAGCCGTCGCGCCGATAGGGGATTATCGCCGGTTCGGCGCGGGTAACGTTTTTATCTTCGTCTCCGAATGTAGAGACGAGCTACCAATGAGCACCACAGGGGACGTCCTCGACCACCACCTCGACGCCTTCACCAGCCAGGACCTCGACATGACGCTCGAAGATTACACCGACGACTCCATCATCATCACGAACATGGGGACGTTCCGGGGTCTCGACGAGATAGAGGAACTGTTCTCGGGGCTGTTCGAGGAGTTCTCGCAGGCCGGGTCGTCCATCGAACTCGACCAGCGCACCGTCGAAGACGAGTACGCGTACATCGTCTGGCACGGCGAGAACCCGGACAACGTCTACGAGTTCTGCACCGACACGTTCGTCGTCGAGGACGGCGCCATCACGCGCCAGACCTTCGCCGGCAAAATCGAGCCGAAATAACCCTGCAGAGCGGTCTTTTTCGCCGCCGTTCGACCCCGCCGAGCGTCGGCTCTCGTTCCCCCTTCAGAGCGTCGGCTACCGACCGAGCCACCACCATCCGGCGCCGAGGATCAACGCGACGACGACGAGTCCGCCGACGAGGAGGGCGGCGTCGCTCGGTCCCGACGACTCGGTGACGGTGACGGGGACGACGTACGGCCCGGAGCGCACCGTCTTGCCGTCCGGTCGCTCGGCGGTCACGTTGACGGCGACGGGCGCAGTCGCGGCGACGGCGTTGTCGGAGACGGTCACCTCGAAGGCGACCACCGCCGACTCGCCGGGGGCGAGCGACCCGGCGTAGGCGGCCGCCGAATCGCTCTCGAAGGGCGGTCCCACGTCGATGGTCGCCTGCACGTCGCGCAACGGCACGTCGTCGGCGTTCTCGATGCGGACGGTCAGGCGGTTGTCGGTGTCTATCTCGAAGGTGGCGTCGACGGGCGTCACCGAAAACCGGTCGCGTTCGGGCGCGACGGCGACGGTCCGCTCTATCGGGTCGCTCCGGCGGAGGCGGCCCCGGTCGGTGCGGTACTCGACGGTCAGTCGCACCTGCTGGTCGTTCTCGACGGCGCTCTCGGGCACCGTCACGTCGAACGAGAAGTTCGCTCGCTCGCCCGGCGCGAGGTCCGGGAGTCCGACCACCGGCGGGTTGGGACGCAGGTCGTCGGTCGGCGCCTCGAAGACGAGTGCGGGGTTCCGAACCGTCGTCGTCCCCGTGTTCACGACGACGCCGCTCACCGTTCCGGTGCGGTCGACCCGGAGGTCAGAGCGGAGGTCGGTCACCGCGAAGGTCTGTTTCGGCGCCGGTCGCACGCCGACGGGGAGCGCCGAGGACCGCCGGGCGATGCCGTCGGCGTCCTCGTAGACGACGTACGCTTCGAGGGCGTAGGGCTGTGACTCCGCGTCGTCGTCGACGACGACGGTGAAGTTGACCGTGCGGCGGTCGCCCGCCGGCCACGACCCCACGTCGACCACCGAGGCGTTGGCCGCGCCGGTCCCGCCGACGCGCACGTCGGCGGCGGGCGCGACGAGTTCGACCCGGGCGTTGCGCGCCGGCGCCGACCCGACGTTCGCAAGCGTCACGCCCACCGTCCCCACCTCGCCCACCTGCGTCGCGGAGTCGGTGTCGACGACGGCAAAGCGCGCCCGCGAGCGCACCCGGACGGTGACGTGCGTCCGAACGCGGTCGGTGAACTCGGCGTACTCGACGCCGAACTGGTCGTAGTCGGCGATGCGCGTCCCCGAGTAGCTAATCGTCACCGGGAGGCGATAGGTTCCGGGCGGCGTCCCGTCCGGGACCGTCACCGAAAGCGGGTCGAGCGCCGTCGACCCCTGTGGCACGTCGCCGACGGGGACCGTCTCCTCCTCGACGTCGAAGGGGACGCCGCCGTCGTCGACGGTGAGGCTCACCCCTCGGGCGGTGGTGACGCGCGCCTCGTACTGCGGCGGGCCGCCGTTTTTCAGGCGGGGGTCGTTGACGACTCTGAGCGCGAGGCTGGTCTCGGTGCCGGGTTCGAGGGCGGGCGTCGCGGATTCGACGGACAGGCGGGGCCAGCCCACTACCTGACCGTTCGTCTGCTGAGCGGCGACGACGGCGGGACCGGCCAGCGCCGACGTCCCGACGAGCGAGAGGACGACGAGGGCGACGACGAGGCGAGCGCCGGGCCGCATCAGACGTCCCTCCGTTCGAAGACGGCGAGGCTCACCAACAGGAGACAGACGGTGCCTCCGAGGAGGACGAGCGCCCCCTTCAGGTCGAGTTTGCCGTCGACCAGTATCTCCGTCGGGTCGTAATACCGGGTGGGGCTGAGGGTGCCCAACCACTCGAAGTCGGTGCCCGTGGTGACCGAATCGAGGACGAACAGTAAGAAGACGACGGCGATGCCGCCACGCTGTGCGGCGTCGCCGCGCGAGAGGACCACCGACAGCACCATGCCGATGCTCCCGCAGGTGAGGAGGTAGGGGACGGACATGAGGTGGACGGCGACGAGGTCAGGGAAGTCGACGGGGTAGCCGACGGCGATGGTCGTCCCGAAGACGAAGAGGGGGACGAGCAGGTTCAGCGCGACGACGGGGACGAACAGCGCGAGGTACTTCTCGGCGGCGACCCGCACCCGCGAGACGGGCGTGGCGAGGACGAGGTAGATGCGCCCGGATTCGACGTCGGGAGCGACCGCACCGGCGGCGGTGTAGGTGGCGTAGAGACCGAACAGGAGCACCCAGACGAACTGGTAGAACTCCCCGGAGAGAAAGCCCTCGATGGTGGTGTACGACTCGACGCCGAAGCCCGCGCGAAACGCCTCGGGGAGGCTCTCGATGAGCGCCTCTATCTCGACGCTCGACTCGGCGATGGAGGGGTAAATCGAGATGACGAGCGCCGCGAACGCCCCGAGGAGGAGCGCCAACGCAAGCGTCCCCCGGACGCGCCGGCGGCCCTCGTAGCGGGTGGTCTCAAGCATCAGTCTCCCCGTAGAAGTGCATGAATATCTCCTCGATTGGCGGTTCCTCGACGTTCAGGTCGAGGACGTCGTACTCGCCGAGGGCGGCGAGCAAGGCGTCGTAGTCGCCGGTGAAGGTGAACTGCGTCTCGTTGCCCTCGCGCGTGAAGTTGACGACGCCGTCGAGTTCGAGGTCGGTCTCGTCGACGGGCGTCGCGGTGTGGACGTGGACCCGTTTGCCGCCGCGTTCGAGGAGGTCCGCCACGCCTTCGACGGAGACGAGGCGGCCGTCGCGGATGATGCCCACGCGGTCACAGACCCGGCGCACCTCGCCGAGGACGTGCGACGAGAAAAAGACCGTCTTCCCGGCGTCGCGTTCCGCCCGGAGAAAGCGGTTGAACCGCGCCTGTTTCAACGGGTCCAACCCCGAGGTGGGTTCGTCCATGACGACGAGGTCCGGGTCGTGCATGAACGCCTGTACGATGCCGAGCATCTGCTGGTTGCCCGAGGAGTACTCGCGTATCGGGCGGTCGAGCGGCACCGGAAACAGGTCGAGCAGTTCCGCCCGACGCCCGTCGCCTTTGAGGCGGGCCTGATAGTCGAGGAAGGTCCGACCGGTGACGCCCCCGTCGAAGGCGGGGTCGGCCGGGAGAAAGCCGAGTCGCGCCTTCGCCTTCCGGAGTTCGCGTTCCTCGCGTACGTCGCACCCGAGGACGCGTGCGGTCCCGTCGGTCGGCGTCTGGAAGCCGAGCAACTGCCGGATGGTGGTGGATTTCCCCGCGCCGTTCGGTCCGAGATAGCCGAATATCTCGCCGTCTTCGACCTCGAATTCGAGGTGGTCGTTGGCGACCGTCTCCCCGTAGGTCTTGGTCAATCCGTCCACCTCGATTGCGGCCATCACTCCAATACACTCCGCCGGCGAACATAATACCTGACCAATACGTCGCCGCCTCGACCGCCGGGCGCGGCGGTCCTCGCGCGGGTCGCAGTCGGTGGTCCCGTGGCCGTCACCCGGTGTGGTCGAACGCCAACTCGCCCGTCTCGGCATCCCGGCGTACCACGGCGTCGAAGATGGGAAGGAGTTGCTGGACGAGCTGGTCGTCGACGGCCTGTGGGTTCAGGTGGAAGTGACCGAACGCGTCGGCGTCGACGAGTTCGCCGGAGAGCGTGTGGAGGAACTCGTAGACGACCGACGGGTCGGCGTACTGCGCGAGTGCGGTCACCGAGTCGAAACCGACGACGGTCCGGCGGTCGGTCGACGACCACGACGACAACCGGTCGGTTATCTCGACGCCGAGTTCGGTCAGGTCGCCGCCGCTGACCATCTCCACGCCGACGCCGTCGGCGTCGGGATAGTTCGACCGGCCGGCCGCGACGTCGACGACGACGACGTTCGCCGGGTCGCCGTCGAGGTACTCTTCGACCACCGCCAGTTTGTCCGCCGGTCTCGACGTGTAGGTGACGAACAGGAGGTTCGTCTCCTCCGGGTCGGCGACGTCGAGTAACTCGCCACACACCCGGGTCCGGTGGGTGGCGAGCGACGGTGCGGTGACCAGTACCGTCCGGATGCGGCCGGCGTCGGCCACTGGCGGTCCGTCGAACTGTGGAATCGAGAGTCCGTCGCTGTCAGACATGGGGTCGCTCCCGTGTCACGTCCGACGTGTCGATGGCACACATTCCGGGATTCCTCGCTCTCTGGAGGGCGTCGCCACCGGTATGTCGATGACGGGGTTATGTCTTTTGGCCGGGGGAGTTCGTCGCGCCGAATCCACCGGATGGCGGAGGGCTACGCTTCGAGCAGTTCGACGAGGTTCCCGTCGGGGTCGCGGACGAAACAGATGCGCGTCCCGCTTTCGGTCGTCTGTGGACTGCTCAGCGTCTCGACCGTCTCGGGGAGGTCTGCGTAGACGGCGTCGAGGTCGTCGACGGCGAGACCGAGGTGTTTCGCGCCCGCGTCGGCGACCGTCTCGGCGCGGACGGCCCGCCCCTCGGGGTCGTACTCCACGAGTTCGACGCGCGCGTCGCCGGCGTCGAGGTGAGCGAACCGCCCCGTCGCGTCGGGGACGCCGACGCCCCGGGCGAACGCCTCCCCGGAGACGGTGAATCGGTCGAGCACCGCGAGACCGAACACGTCGCGGTAGAACTCGACGGCGCGGTCGAGGTCGGTCAAGGTCACGCCGAAGTGGTGTGCGGTGAGGTCGGTCACGTCTCTCGGGGTCGGCCGGGCGACCAAAGTCGCTTCGACTCGCTCCCGCAATGGACGACTTTTAGACCCTCGCCCCGTTCTCCCCGGTGTGGTCGTCATCATCACCTGCGAGGAGTGCGGTCGTGGCTACTCGCATACGCAGTTCGTGGGCGACCCCGACCGGTACGGTGCGCGCCCCATCCAGTGTCCGAACTGCTATGCGTATCTCGGCCGCACCGAACAGGGACCCGACTGACCGGACCCCACGACGCGGGGCCACCGGTGCCGACGCCCGCCTCGACGGGTGACCTCCCGGAGAATTAGAGCGAGACAAAAACTCCCTTCTGGACGCCTAATGAGACCTCTTATGTGGGTGTAGCGACGATACAGTCGTAATGACGGACGCCCGTGACGGGTTCCTCAAAGCCTCTTGGGTGAACGTTCTCTCGAACGTCCTCAAGATAGTCGTCGAGGGGACCCTCGGGCTTGCCTCCGGGAGTCTGGCGCTCACCGCCGACGCCGCCCACTCGCTGGCGGACCTCCTCGCCAGCGTCGTCGTCCTCGTCTGGGGGCGGTTCGTCTACGAGGACCCCGACGAGGCACACCCCCACGGTCACGACCGGTTCGAACCCCTGACGGCGCTGTTCGTCGGCGGCGTCCTCGTCCTCCTCGGTCTGAAACTCCTCTACGACGCCGGGCACTCGCTGGTCGCGGGCGCTTCGCCCGCGTACAGCGGTCTCCTCGTCGTCGGTCTCCTGTTCGCACTGGCCGACCGCTACGGCTGTTACTGGTACACCCGCCTCGTGAACCGCAATCTCGACTCGCCCGGACTGCGGGCGTTGGCCGCCGACAGCAAAAACGACATCTACACCACGCTCGCCGCGTTCGTCGGCGTCGCCGGCATGGCGTTTGGCTACCCCGGCTTCGACCCCGTCGCCGGCGCGGTGGTGAGCCTGCTTGTCGTCCGACAGGGCGTCGACATCTCGCGGGAGAACCTCCGCTATCTCGCCGACAGCGCCCCGCCCGCCGCCCAGCGAGAGCGCATCAAAGGCCGCATCCGCGACCACCCCGACGTTCACGGTCTCCACGACTTCATCGCCTACTACTCGGGACAGGCAATCGAAGTCGAGTTCCACGCCGAAGTCGACGGCGACCTCACCGTGACCGAGGCCCACGAAATCGAATCCGACCTCCGGCGACGGCTTCGGGAACTGGACCCCGTCTCCGACGTGCACGTCCACCTCGACCCCGCCGGTCTCGGCGAGTGGAAAGACGCCGCCGAACCGACGGGCGACGTGCCGACGTAACTCGATGGCGGCCGAGCCGTCGACTCGGTCGACACTCCACAGGTATTACGGGTCTCCAGCCGTTACGCGCGAGTATGAACGTTCGACTCGGCAGTCTCGACGCGGTGGAGGCGTCGTTCGAACGCACGCTCGACCGCATCGGCGAACTCCGCGCCGGCACGCGGGTCGGTTCGGACGCGTTCTTCGCGGAGTCGTTCATGCAGGACCACACCGACTACGACACCTTCGCCGCGTTCCGGTCGGACGCGCCCGTCGAACTCGACGTTCCCATCGAGGACGACGCCGACGCGCACCGACGACGCGTCGACGACTTCGTCGCCGACGCGACGGAGTTCGAGACGTGGGAGGAGATGCGCCGGACGGCCACGCAGGAAGAACTCGTCGACCAACTCCTCTCGAATACGGCGTGAGCGCAGTTAGCTCCCCAGTCCGGGGACGAAGGTGAGCGCGACGTAGAGTCCGTAACTGATGAGGCTCGCCCCGCCCATCGACCCGACCCACGAGAGCACCGTGAAGCCGGCTTTTCGCGGCGAGACGCCCCCGCCCGACGAGGAGGAGGCGACCAACCCGCTCCCGACGATGCTCGAAATCATCACCTTGTTGAACGAGATGGGGATGCCGAGGACGATGGCGAGTTGCGCGATGAGAAAGGCGGGGATGAGCGCGGCAATCGACCGCCGCGGACCGAGCGACGCGTACTCGTTCGAGACGGCCTGAATCACGCGCGGCGACCGTATCCACGCCCCCGCGAGGATGCCGACGCCTCCGAGTGCGAGGAGGTAGACACTGCTCACGTGGAGGTCGGACGCGAAGACCGTTTCGAGCGGCCCGGTCGCAAGCCCGACCTGCGTGCCACCGCTCGTGAAGACGACGAGGAGACCGAGGGCGATCAGAAAGCGGTTGATACCGACCGTCTGGTTCTTCCGGAGTTGCCACCGCGTGACGCCGAGTGCACTCGCGCCGACGACGGCGCTCACCGCCACCATGCCGAGCGAATACTGGCCGACCACGTGCGTCGGGAGGAGGGCGAACCGGGCCGCGAGAGTGCCCGCAATCGACCCCGACTCGCCGTTGGGCGCCGGCAGCACCGAGAGACCGATGTTCGCAACTGCGTATCCGACGCCGCCCGCGAGCAACGGGACGCCCACCGCCTCGTCGAGGGCGTCGCTCCGGAGGGCGCGCGCGATGAGGTAGCCGAGCGCCGCGTTGGCCACCGGAATGACCAGCCAGAAGCCGACGATGGTGACGTATTCGTGGGTGGCGAACCCCCCACCGAGTGCGATGCCGGCGCCGACGATGGAGCCAGTGACCGTAAACGCCGAGGGGATGGGGTAGCCCCGGGAGTTGCCCACCGTGATGAGCGTCGCCGACGTGATGAGCGCCACGGCCGCCGCGAGCGGCGTGATGGAGACGCCGGTGACGAGGTTCTTCCCGATGGTCTCGGAGATGCTCCCGCCCTGGAGGACGGCACCGAGTGCCGCCACGACGCCGACGAGAAGCGCCGCGCGAAGGACGGGCAGGGCGTTCGCCCCCACCGCCGGCGCGACGGGTGCGGAGTTGCTGTTCGCACCCACCGTGAACGACATGAACAATGCGGCGACGAACGCGATGCCGAGAACGAGAGAGACGGACGCCATGGAGTGTGTGATGATCCGCGTTGGAGGTGTTCTCGGTCACACGAATAAACTTACTCAAATCGCCATCGCCCCGAGAGTTGGTGACGTGAGGTTCGAAAGAGCCGGTGGAGGGATTTGAACCCTCGGCCTATTCCTTACGAAGGAATCGCTCTGCCAGCTGAGCTACACCGGCGCTCGCTTCTCGGTACTGCGATGACCCGGATAAGGGTTCCGAAATGTCGCGGCGTCCGCTCATCTCGACAGACGCACGTCGAGACAGACGTTGAGTTCGTGAGGGGCGTACGAGCGCACCACGTGGCGGGTCAGCACGGAGACGTCGTAGCCCTCGCTCTCGGCCGCCGCGCGGATGGCCTCCTCGCCGGGACCGAAGGGGTCGTCCTCGTGTTGGATGTCGTAGTAGTGAAGCGTACAGTCGTCGCCCGCGAGGACGACGGCCGCGTCGAGGAACGCGTCGGCGCTGTGCGGGAGGTTCATCACGAGGCGGTCGGCCCGGTCGGCGTAGTCCGGCGCCACCTCGCGCACGTCGCCGTGGACGGCGGTCACGCGGTCGGAGACGCCGTTACGCCGGGCGTTCTCCCGGAGGTAGTCGACGGCCACCTCGTTGAGGTCGACGCCCACCGTCTCGGCGCCCCGGGCGGCGAAGGGGACGACGAACGGCCCGACGCCCGCGAACATGTCGACGGCGCGTTCGCCAGCGGCCACCTGTTCGGCGACGCGGTGGCGTTCGGTGGCGAGACGCGGCGAGAAGTAGACCCGCGCGATGTCGAGGAGATACTCGAAGCCGTACTCGCGGTGGACCGTCTCGGTGACGGGCCGGTCGGAGTCGCGGGCGGCCGAGCGCGTTTCGTCGACGGCGAGGACGTCCCACTCGCGCACCCGGAGTTCGCCCTGCACCTTCGAGGCGCGGTCGACGACGACCCGGACGGGGAGGTCCGATTCGAGGATGGCGTCGGCGATGTCCCGTGCTCGATTGGGGTCGTCCTCGTCGACGATGACCACGTCGCCGAGGCGTTCGTAGGAGGGTTCGTAGCCGAGGAGGTCTGCGGGCGTGCGCTGACGGCGGCGCGCGGGCACCTCGTGGACGACCACCTCGTAGTCCGCCGGCACCGCCTCGGCGTCGGTGACGGGGAGGTAGAGGCGGCCGTCCTCGACGACGATGTCGTGGTCCTCGTCGACGAGGTTCGCGTCCGCGAGTGCCTGCCGGGTCGCCTCGCCCTCCTCGCGGGCGACGCGCACGCAGGGCCTCTGGTCCATACCCGAGCGTCGCCGTCGGACCGAGTAAGGGTGACGCTTCGCCCGTCGCGCCGGTCAGTCCTCGGCACCGACCCGTTCGGTCTCCCACGGGAGGGACGCGTCGGCGTCGCCCTCTGCGTCGACGGCCCGCGCCACGGCGTCGAGGAGGGTTCCGGCGTCGGCGACGGTGGCCCGGCGGCGGAGGGCGTCGGCGACGCGCCGTCCGTCGTCGCCGGCGAAGTTTCGCTCGCCCAGTCCGTCGACGACGACGAGGTCCGGTCCTCGGGCGGCGGCCCGGAGGACGGGGAGGTTCCCCTCGCTCACCGCCACGTCGGCGACGAGGACGGCGTCGGCGGCGCGGACGTGGGCGGCGACCGCCGCGTGCGCGTCGTCGTCGACGGGGGCGTACGGCGGGACGGTCACGAGGTCGCAGTCGAGGCGGCGGGCGGTGGCGGCGTCGGTCGAGTCGGCGCTCACGGCGCCGAGCGAGCAGTCGTAGCCGGCGGCGTCGAGGCGGACGAGGTGGGGCGTGGCGGCGTCGCCGCCGCCGACGACGTGGACGCGACCCGACCCCTCCGATGCGTCGGCGAAGGCGGTCACCGACGCCGACCGGGTGACGGGGTGGTCGGTGACGGCGGCGGCGGTGTCGAAGGCGTCGGCGACGGCGGCGCCGGTTAGCACCTCGTCCGGCGGTCCCGACGCGTGGATTCGACCGTCGTAGAGCAAGCGGAGGTCGTCGCAGAACCGCGCCGCGAGGTCGAGGTCGTGGATGGCGGCGACGACGGTCCGGCCCTCGTCGGCGAGATTCGAAGCGAGGTCGAGCGTCCGCACCTGGTGGTTCACGTCGAGGTCCGAGGTCGGTTCGTCGAGGAGGAGGACGGACGTCTCCTGTGCGAGTGCGCGCGCGAGGAAGACCCGTTGTCGCTCCCCGCCGCTCACGTCGGTGACGAGGCGGTCGGCGAGGTGTGCGACGTCCGTCCGCTCCATCGCGGCGTCGACGGCCCGGCGGTCGGTCTCGGTGCGCGTCCCGAACCGGCCGACGTGTGGCGTCCGCCCCATCGCCACCGCCTCGCGGACGTCGAACGCGAAGGAGACGGCGGTCGACTGCGGGACGGTCGCCACGCGGCGACTCGTCGCGCGCGAGGAGAGGTCGGCCACCCGGTCGCCGGCGACGTGGACCGTCCCCGAGTCGGGCGCGAGGAGACCGTTTACGCTCCGTAAGAGCGTCGTCTTGCCCGCGCCGTTCGGGCCGACCAGACCGACGAACGCGCCCCGTTCGACCGTCGTGGAGACGCCGTCGAGGACGGTGGTGCCGCCGAGCGTGACGGTCACGTCGTCGAGTGCGACGGCGGGAGCGTCGTCCGAGGTGGGTTCGTCGTCGCCGGCGCGCGTCACAGCGAGCGCACCTCCCGGCGGCGGAGCAAGTAGAGGAAGAAGGGGGCGCCGACGGCGGCGGTGACGACGCCGACGGGGAGTTCGGCCGGCCCGGACCGCGCGACGGTGTCGGTGGCGACGAGGAAGGCGGCGCCCGCGAGCGCACTCGTCGGCAGGAGGATGCGGTGGTCGGGACCGACGAGCAGTCGCATCACGTGCGGGACGACGAGACCGACGAAGCCGATGACGCCGGAGACGGCGACGGCGGCGGCGGTGACGAGACTCGACACGGCGAGCAAGCGGCGTTTGGTGCGTTCGACCTCGATGCCGAGCGAGTGGGCGTCCTCCTCGCCGAGGAGCAAGACGTTCAGGTCGCGGGCGTACGCCAGCAGACAGGCGAACCCGAGGAGGGTGACGACGCCCGCGAGTTCGGCGTCGGCCCAACTGCTGTCGTGGAGGTGTCCCATCAGCCAGTAGACGGCCGTGCGGAGTTCCTCGCCGGCGTCGACGAGCATGAAGGAGACGACGGCGCCGAGGAACGTCTGGACCGCCACGCCCGCGAGGAGGAGCGTCGCCACGGGCGTCCGCCCGCCCTCGGTGGCGACGAGGTAGACGCCGAAGGCGGCGAGGAGGGCGCCGACGAAGGCGGCGACGGGGAGGGCGAACGGCACCGCGACGGGCGCGACGATGGCGGCCACCGCGCCCGTCGCCGCGCCCGCCGAGACGCCGACGATTGAGGGGTCGGCCATCGGGTTGCGGAAGAACCCCTGCATGACGGTGCCCGCCGAGGCCAGCGCGAACCCCACCACGGCCCCGAGGACGATGCGCGGCAGGCGGATGGCGAGGACGATGGTCCGGTGACTCGCCGGTGCGCTCGCCACTCCCCCGAGGAGCGCCGAGAGCGCGATGTCGACGACGCTCCGTGGTGCGATGGCCACCGGTCCCACCGTCGCACTGAGGACGCACACCGCGACGAGGACGGCGCTCAACCCCCCCGTCCACGCCGCCGTCCGCACGCCGAGTCGCACCATGGTCGCTTCGAAAGCGTGCTTGGATTAGATAAATATCTGTTGCATAGCTCCGTCGAGTCGCCTTCCAAAACCGTATTACGGCCGGGACGCGGCGTAGGCGTATGGTCGAGAACGTCATCTGGCCGGCCTACATCGACGCGGAGAAGACCCGCGCGGAGGGCCGGCGCGTCCCCGTCGAGGACGCCATCCCGGACCCGACGGTCGACGAGATAGCGAAGGCGGTCCAGCAGGTGGGCTACGACGCGGTCATCGAACGCGAGAAGACCTACTCCCGGGAGTTCGAACCCCGGGGGCGGGTGCTCGTCAAGGACGCCGACGACGCCTCGAAGAACGACCTCGTACAGGCCGTCGCGGCGTACGTCGCCGTCCTGCGGAACTGACGATGCGCCGCCTCGGCACCGTCACCCGGACCGCACAGGGGGTGGCCGTGGTGCGGTGTGACGACGCCGACCCGCCCGACATCGGGACCACCGCCGTCGACGAGTCGCTCTCGCGGGTCGGTCGCGTCGTCGACGTCTTCGGCCCGGTCGACCGCCCCTACCTCGCCGTCAGCCCCGACGACGGCGTCCGCCTGCCGGACCTCCTCGGGACGAAACTCTACGCGCGGTGACGGGCCGCCCGACCCCGCGCGCCCGTCGCCGACCCGCACCGCCGTCGCCGACCGGGAGTCGCAACCCCCAAATCGCTCCCGGTCGAACGGTCGGCCATGAACCGACGCGTGCTCGGCGGCGCCGGCTTCGCCGCCGTGCTGTTCTTCCTCGTGCAGGTCGGCGCCCTCGCCATGGTCACGCCCTTCGAGGCGGCCGGCTACCGCGCCGTCGAGGACCCCTCGGACCCGACGAACAGCCTCCTCTATCTCGTCGTCATCCTCGTCATGACGGCGTTCATGCTGGCGGCCTTCCGCTACGACTTCGAGCGAGCGGTCAAAGCCGTCTTCGTCGGGTCGAGCGCCCTCGTCTCGTGGTACGTCTTCAGCGTCGTCGTCCCCGGAACGCTCGCCGTCGGCGGCGTCGTCCCCGTCGGTCTCTCGCTTCTCGTCGCCGCCGCCCTCCTCGCGTACCCCGAGTGGTACGTCATCGACGCCGCCGGCGTGGTGATGGGCGTCGGCGCGGGCGCGCTGTTCGGCATCAGTTTCGGTCTCCTCCCCGCCGTCGTCCTCCTGTCGGCGCTGGCCGTCTACGACGCCATCAGCGTCTACGGCACCCAACACATGCTCAGCCTCGCCGAGGGCGTGATGGACCTCCACATTCCGGTCATCCTCGTCGTCCCGCTCTCGCTGTCGTACTCCCTGCTCGCCGACGACTTCTCGGGCGCGAGCGGGGTTCACGACGACGCCGAGACCGCCACGGACGGCGACGGAACCGGGCGGGCGGCGGACGCGGCCGCCGCCGACGAACCGGAGCGCGACGCCTTCTTCATCGGTCTCGGCGACGCCGTCATGCCCACCGTGATGGTGGCGAGCGGCGCCTTCTTCTCGCCCGCGCCCTCGCTCGGCGTCGCCGCCCTCCCCGCGCTCAACCTCCCCGCCCTCCTCGCCATGGTCGGGACGTTCCTCGGTCTGTCCATCCTGCTGTGGGCGGTGATGAAGGGTCGTCCCCACGCCGGTCTCCCCCTGTTGAACGGCGGCGCCATCGGCGGGTACCTCCTCGGGTCGGTGCTCGCGGGCGTCTCGCTCGTTCACGCCCTCGGGCTGGCGCCGTACCTCTAGTCGGCGCCGGCGCGCACCTTCACCGCCATCCCCGTCTCGAAGTCTTCCATCGCGTCGGCGGAGAGTTCCGCCCGCCCGACCGCGAGCACCTCGCCGCCGGTGTGGACGACGGCAACCTCGTCGCCGGGGCGGACCGCGTCGTCGACCGACCGGACGAACTTGGCGAAGACGTTCCGCCCCTCGCGGACGAACGGTTCGCTCTCGTCGCCGACGACGACCCGCGCCCGTGGTGAGGGCAAGGCGTCGACGAGTCGCCGGCCGCCTTCGAGTCCGAGCGTGAACCGTCCGTCGGTGCCGTAGGAGACGAGTCGTCCCGCGTTGGCGAGGACCTGCCGGGGTCGTCCGCCGGTCGAGTGCGTGACCCGGAGGTCGGTCTCCGGCGGGAACAGCGCCGTCCCCGCTCCGGCGCCGAACTGGTAGTCCGCGACCGTGCGCAACCGCGCGAGTTCCCGTTCCGCCTCGGTCATCACTCCCCCTCGACCCGCCACGCTCAAAGCCCGTTCGCTTCGCGTTCCCGACTCCCGATACGTGGATTTAAGGTGCGTCTGTCCGGGTGGGTTGGTAATGCCCGCCATCGAGTCCCTCCGGACGTCCGTCGGTGCGCTCTCGCGCAACCCGGTCGTCTTCCTCGCCGGACTGCTCTACGCCGTGGTCGTCCTCCCACAGCGCGCACTCCAGCTCGCACAGATACCGTTCGCACCCACTGCACTGCAGGTCGTGACCTTCTTCGTGACGCCCTTTGTCGTCGCGGGTCTCCTCGGCATGGCGGCCGACGCCCTCGACGGCGAGGCGGCGCTCGACACCCTCTCGGCCGTCGGCCGGGACCGCTACGTCCCGCTCCTCATCGGGACGTTCGTCCGCTTCGTCATCCAGATCGCCTTCACCGTCGCCTTCGTCGTCGCCGCCCTCGTCGTCGTCTTCGGGACCGGTCTCGGCGCCGGCGCAGTCCAGGGCGGCGTCGGCGGCGTCGGTACCGGCGCCCTCGCCGTCGCCGTCGCCGTCTTCGGCGTCCTCGTCCTCGCGTACGTCCTCGTCTTTTTCTTCGTCCAGTTTTTCGCCGTCGCCATCGTCGTCGACGAGGCGGACCCCATCGAGGGGTTCAAACGGAGCGTCGGTCTCGTCCGAAGCAACCTCCTCAGCACCCTCGGCTACTCCGTGGTGGTCCTCGTCGCCGGCGTCCTCTCGAATCTCCCCGTCACGGGCTTCGTCCTCTACCGACTCGCCTCCGCCGGCGCACTGAGCGGTGGTGGGCCCGGCGCCGGTGCGGGTGCGGGCGCCGGTGGATTCGCCCCCGGTGCGACCGCCACCGCCCTCTCGCTCTCGACGCCGGAAGTCCTCGCGCTGTCGCTCGTCTCCGTGTTGGCGACCGCCCTCTTCTTGACGTTCCAGCAGACCTACGCCGCCGCGTTCTACCGCCGCCACACGCAGTCGGTCGAGGAACGCGTCCTCGACGGCGGGCTATAGGAGGAACGTCTCCTCGCGGTCCGAGAGGTCGAGGAACGCGTCGGTCGCCTCCACGAGTTCGTCCGCCGTCGACGACCCGAAGGCCATCACCTCGACCCGGACGCCCTCGTGTCGGAGGTGCGAACAGAGCCGCGAGAAGTCGCCGTCGCCGGTACAGAGCACCACCACGTCGACGTGGTTGGCGAGCGTCACCGCGTCGAGGCTCATCCCCACGTCCCAGTCGGCCTTCTTGCTCCCGTCGCCGAAGGTCTTGATGTCCTTTATCTTCGTCTCGAAGCCGATTTCCTGTAACGCGTCGAAAAAGCGCTCCTCTTCCGGGGAGTCCGCCCGGATGACGTAGGCGATGGCGCGAACGAGTTCGCGCTCCGAGACGGCCTTCGAGAGCAGTTCCGAGTAGTCGATGTTCCGGGAGTAGAGACTCTGTGCTGAGTGATAGAGGTTCTGCGCGTCCACGAGAACGCCGACGCGCTGATTCGGGTGGATTTCGGTCACGTGTCGGGGTCTTGGGGAGTCGCCGATAAATTCCTTGCCTTGCCGTCGTGACGCGCGGCGCTCGCCGTGCGGCGTCGAGTCCGGGCGCTCCGCCGTGGTCGGCGCTAAAAGAACGGTGGTCGCAACCTCAGCCGTGGGGTCGGTCGCGCGTGTACGCGGCCCGGACCTACAGTCGCTTGAGGTTCGTCGCTCGCGGGCCTTTGTCGGCCTGTTCGATGTCGAATTCGACTTCCTGTCCCTCTTCGAGGTCCGGACCTCCGATGTCCTCCATGTGGAAGAACACGTCCTCGTCGGAGTCCTCAGTCTCGATGAAACCGTAACCGCCAGTGTCGTTAAAGAACGCAACCGTACCTGTCGCCATTGCGTCGCTACAGAGGGCCACGGAACGTATAAGACTTCCGGGTGTTCCAGTACGGGCGGACGCCCGTCGAGAGGGGACGAGCGGCCCTGACGCGGCGTCGTCGGCTCACTCACCCCGACCCATCGCGTGGAACTCGTCGTTGGGTCGCATCTCCGCGAACGTCGCCATGCGGTTGCTGAGGTTGAAGAACGCGGCGACGGCGCCGACGTCCCACACCTCCTCTTCGGAGTATCCCGCTTCGCGGAGTCGGTCGAGGTCGGCCCGCGAAACCTCCGTCGGGCGTTCGGTGAGTTTCACCGCCACGTCGAGCATCGCCATGCGCGCGTCGCTCACGTCGGCCGTGCGGTAGTTGGCGACGAGCTGGTCGGCGAGCGTCGGGTCGTCGCCGTAGATGCGAAGCAGTGCGCCGTGGGCGACGTTGCAGTAATAACAGTGGTTCACGCCCGAGACGGCGACGATTATCATCTCCACCTCCTCGCGGTCGAGGGTGGTGTCCTCGACGAGTGCGTCGTGGAAGTCCACGAACGCACGGAAGTGCGAGGGTTTGTACGCGAGCGCCGCGAAGACGTTCGGCGTAAAGCCCGCCCGCTCGGTCTCCTCGTCGATGCGTTCGCGCAGGTCCTCCGGAAGGTCGGCCCGGTCCGGCACCGGGAACCGCCCCATCGCGTCGTCGTCCATGCCCGTAGTTGAGGCGGGCGCGGACATAACGATGGGTGTCCGGCTCAGACCACGTTGACGGCGACGACGGCGGCCGCCACCGTGGCGCTCACGCCGAGCGCCAGCAACCCGAGGTTGGCGAGGGCGTTGTCCGCGCGGACGACGTGGAGGGAGTAGCGCCGCCCCGACAGCGGCCAGAGGAAGGGGACGCCCGAGGGGGTCAGCGCGTCCGCGAGGAGGTGTGCGAGGACCGCCAGCGTGGCGATGGCGAACCCGAACAGTGCGAGACCGACGACCGTCGCGTGCGGGCGGTCCGCCGCGACGGCCAGTCCCCCGCCGGCGCCCGCGCCCACGGCGCCGACGACGAGGGCGAACGCCAGCGTGTGCGTCGGCCCGCGGTGGCTCAGTCCCGGGACGCGCACGTCGTAATCGGGAAGCATCGCCAGCCAGAGCATCACCGCGCCGCCCGCGAGTGCGAGGTCCGTCCGCCCGAGCGACGACAGCGCGAACCCGAGCGGTGCGAAGACGAGCAGTGCAACGCCCCAGTGTCCCCGGCGGTACATGCCCCCACCATCGTCCGGGAGCGCCCAGTAAGTTTCGGCCGACGCAACGGTTATCGCTACCCGGCGCCTCTCGTCACCGTGTTCGACGGATTCGTCTCCCTGCTCGATTCGCTCCCGGCGTGGCAGGCCACCGTCCTCCTCCTCGGTCTCTCCTTTGGGAGCGCCGTCCTCGTCGAGGTGGTCGGCGTCCGCCTCGCGGCCCGCCTCGTCCTCCACACCGAGACGGCCTTCGACGACGTCGTCGTCGAGACGCTCCGACTCCCCGTCGTCGTGACCGTCGCCCTCGCGGGCGTCTACGCCCTGACGCGCGTCCCCTCCGTCACGGCGAATACGCTGGTCGACGGCGAGACGCTCTCGATGTTTTTCGGCAAGCCCTCGCTGTCTATCATCCTGCTGGTCTGGGCGTGGGCGCTCAACCGCGTGGTCAACCGACTGGTCGAGACGGTCAAAGACCGCGGCGACCGCTTCGACTTCGCGCCCGTCTTCTCGAACGTCTGGACGCTCGTCGTCCTCCTCGGCGCCGTCGCGGGCCTGCTCTCGTTGTGGGAGTACGACATCTCTCCCCTCCTCGCGGGCGCCGGCATCGCCGGCATCGCCGTCGGCTTCGCCGCGAAAGACACCGTCGCCAACTTCTTCGGCGGCATCGCGCTCTACTTCGACGACACGTACAAACTCGGCGACTACGTCGTCCTCGACACCGGCGAATCGGGAACGGTCGTGAAGGTGGGCGTCCGCTCGACGACGCTTCTCACCCGCGACGAGGTGCTCGTGACGGTGCCCAACTCCGTCCTGAACGCGACGCGGGTCACCAACGAGTCCGCCCCGGGGCGTCGCCGCCGCGTCCGGGTGCCCATCGGCGTCGCCTACGGCACCGACGTCGACGCCTTCGAGGAACTGGTGGTCGACCTCGCGCTGGCCGAACCGCTGGTGCTCGACGCGCCGAAACCACGGATGCGCTTCCGGCGCTTCGGCGACTGGGCGCTGGAGTACGAACTGCTCTGTTGGGTGAACGGCCCCACGCGGGCCTCCCGCACGCGTCACGAACTCAACCGCGCCATCTACAAGGCCCTCGACGCGGCGGACGTGGAGATTCCGTACCCCCGGAGCGACGTGTCGCTCCGCCCCCCGGCCGGTGTGTCGGTGGCGACGCCCGACGCCGGCACCGACGCGTCGAGTGCCGAGACCGACGGCGGACGCGGTGGCGACGCCGAGTGAGCGTGGCGTCCACCCGTCGCCGACGCGCCCTCGTGGTCGAGCGATTCGGCGTCGACCCGGTGCGGATTCCGACCGCGCAGTCGGCAGGCCAGCGGGCGGCGACGCGACTCGCACGAGCGCTCGACGACGGCGCGTCGTCGCCGTAGCCGAGGGTATATGCCCCTCGGTGGCGTAGCGAGCGTCGATGGAAGTCCGCCGGTTCCTCCGCGGGCGGATAGACGACTCCCGCCTCGACAGCGTCGTCGCCCACCTCGCAGAGCGGTACGGCCGCGACGACCCCGAGGTGCGCTTTCTCGACGCCGACAACTGGCTGTCGACCCCGCTGGTCCTCGACGACGACCTGTTCGTGAAGGTCATCTCCAGGCAGAACTCCGTCGTCCACGCCCTCATCACGACCGGGCGAAATCTCGGCGTCTTCTCTTCGGGCACCGAGGGCTTTTTCGAACATTTCGGGACGCCCTACCAGATGGCCCGCCACGAACTCGAAGCAACGCGCACGATGCGCGACATCGGCCTGAACGCCCCCGAACCGGTCGAGGCGCTCGAAGTCGACGGACTCGGCGTCCTCGTCCTCGAATACCTCCCCGAGTTCCGACCGCTCGACGAACTCGACCGCGAGGCCGAACGCGAACTCGCGCCGGAACTGTTCGCCGCCCTGCGCGTCCTCCACGACCACGGTCTCGCCCACGGCGACTTGCGCGCCGAGAACGTCCTCATCCTCGACAGCGACCTCTATTTCATCGACGCCACCAACGTCGGCGAGGACGGCCGCGAGGCCGCGCGGTCGTACGACGTGGCCTGCGGACTGGCGGCGCTGGAACCCCTCATCGGCGCGGAGGCGACGGTCCGGGCGGCGGCGACGGTCTACACCCCGGCGGAACTGCTCGCCGCACTCGACTTCCTCGATTTCGTCAACATCCGCCCGGACCACGACTGCGACGCGGCGGCGCTCAAAGGCGAGATAGAGAAACTCGCCGACGGCGAGTGAGCCGACGCGCCCCCGCGAGCTTTTAGCCACGGACCGAGTACGTGACGGTATGGCACACCACACCGAGGCGCCGCGAGACCACTACGTCGACGGCGAGTGGGTCGAGGGGGTGGGCGACGAGACGTTCGAGAGCGTGAATCCCGCGACGGGGGAGGTACTCGGCACGTTCGTGCGGGCGACGCCGGCGGACGTCACGGCCGCGACGGCGGCCGCGGCCGACGCCTTCGAGGCGTGGCGCGAGCGGTCGTATATCGACCGCGCGGAGGTGTTGTGGGCGGTCCACCGCGAACTCCGCGACCGGACCGACGAACTCGGCGCGGTGGTCTCCCGCGAGTGCGGCAAGGAGCGACGCGAGGGCCGGGCGGACGTGGTGGAGGCGGCCCACATGGTCGAGTGGGCCGCCGGCGACGCCCGCCACCCCCACGGCGACGTGGTGCCGAGCGAGGTTGCGAGCAAGGACGCCTACATGCGGCGCAAACCCCGCGGCGTGGTGGGCTGTATCACCCCGTGGAACTTCCCCGTCGCCATCCCCTTCTGGCACGTCGCCGTCGCCCTCGTCGAGGGCAACACCGTCGTCTGGAAACCCGCCGAGCAGACGCCCCTCTGTGGCGAGGTGGTCGCGGACCTCCTCGACGACGCGGGCGTCCCGCCGGGCGTGTTCAACGTCGTTCAGGGCTTCGGCGACGCCGGCGCGACGCTAGTCGAAGACGACCGGGTCGACACCGTCCTCTTTACGGGGTCGGCGGAGGTGGGCGCGTCCATCGCGGAGACGGTGGCGGCCGCGCCGGGCAAGCGCGCGGCCTGCGAGATGGGCGGGAAAAACGCCGTCGTCGTCACCGCGAACGCCGACCTCGACGTGGCCGTCCCCGCCGCCGTCCTCTCGGCGTTCAAGACCACCGGTCAGCGGTGTGTCTCCGCCGAGCGACTGGTCGTCCACGCCGACGTCTACGACGAGTTCGAACGCCGGTTCGTGGACGTGGCCGAACGCGTCACCGTGGGCGACCCCCTCGCCGAGGGGACGTTCATGGGACCGCTCGTCGACGCCGACGCCGTCGAGAAGGTGCGTGCGTACAACGAACTCGCGCGCGAGGAGGGCGTCGAGGTGTTGGTCGACCGGACGGACCTCTCGCCCGAGGAGATACCGGCGGGCCACGAGGCGGGCCACTGGATGGGACCGTTCGTCTACGCGGCCGACCCGGACGCCGACCTGCGCGTCACCCACGAGGAGGTGTTCGGCCCGCACGTCGCCCTGATGCGGTACGACGGCGGCGTCGAACGCGCCGTCGCCATCCACGACGACACCGACTACGGTCTGGCCGGGGCGATAATCTCCGAGGACTACCGCGAACTCAACTACTTCCGCGACCACGCCGACGTCGGCCTCGCGTACGCCAACCTCCCCTGCATCGGCGCGGAGGTGCAGTTGCCCTTCGGCGGCGTCGGGAAGTCGGGCAACGGCTATCCGAGCGCCCGAGAGGTCGTCGAGGCGGTGACCGACCGGACGGCGTGGACCGTCAACAACGGTCGGCGCATCGAACTGGCACAGGGGCTCTCGGCCGACATCGACGTCCGAGAGGACTGAGGTGAGAGGTGGGGGGCGAGGTGGTGCGCCGCGTTGCCACCCCCGCCGGGCGAGAGGGTGGCGCCGAGGCGCGGGACGAGTCGAGCGACGGCGTGGCGGTGTGTTGGTGCCGAACTCTCGACGAGAAAAGCGTCGAGCGTCGGCGTGCGTCTATAACGGCTTGGGCGTGATAAACCCACCGCCTGCGGTCGGTCAGCGCCGGTCGCGGAGGGCGGGGAACTCCTCGCGCACCGACGCCACCCGGTCGGGGTCGAGGTCGGCCACCACGAGCGTCGGGTCGTCGCTCTCGCCCGCGATGGTCGTCCCCCACGGGTCGTAGACGGCCGACCGACCGAGGAGCGTCGCGTCCTCGAAGTCGGCCGCGCCGTTGACGGCGGCGACGTACGAGAGGTTCTCGATGGCGCGCGCCCGGGGGAGCGTCCGCCAGTGTTCGACCCGGGGGTAGGGCCACGCGCTCGGCACCACCACCAGCGTCGCGCCGCGGTCGGCCAGTCGGCGGTAGAGTTCCGGGAAGCGCAGGTCGTAACACGTCGTCGCGGCGACGGAAAAGCCCTCGAACTCGACGGTCGAGAGCGTCTCGCCCGGCGTGAGCAGGCGCGTTTCGGCCGACTCGTAGCCGAAGAGGTGGTGTTTGCGGTAGACCGCCCGCCGGTCGCCGTCTCGGTCGAAGACGACGCAGGTGTTGGCGAGACCCTCTTCGGCGGGGACGTCCACCCCCGCCGCCGCGCTCGCTTCGAGGTCCTCGACGTGACTTCCGGCCACCAGTCCGACGCCGTTGTCGGCCGCCATCGCCGAGAGACGGGCGAAGGTCGGTCCGCCGAGTCCCTCGGCGACGCGGGCGTACGACTCGAAGGCGAAGTAGCCGACGGTGAACAGTTCCGGGAGGGCAACGAGGTCGGCGCCGCGGGCGGCGGCCTCGGAGACGGCCTCGGCGGCGGCGTCGAGGTTTCCCGAGAGGTCGGCCGCCGTCTGGTCGAGTTGGGCGAGTGCGAGACGCATCAGGCGGCGAGTTCGAGGTCGCGTCTGAGCGCCGTTTCGAGGTTATCGAGTTCGGTGTCGAGGTGGCCCTTGAAGAATCGCTCCACGCCGGGGAGGCGGCCGTCGACGACGAACTCGTTTTCGAGGCGACAGCCGTTCTCGGTCTCGACGATTCGGTGTTCGCCGGTGACGGACATCACCCGGGACCGCCCGACGAACTTCACGTACTGGAGTTCCTCGCGTTCGACGTCCTCGGTCTCGACGGTGGTGGTGCGGTCCACGACCGGGAGCGGCAGGTCGATTCGCCACGTGGCTCGGTCGCCGTCGACCTCGTAGTCGCTGACGACGCTGATGGCGTCGGCCCGCTTTCCCGGGTCGGCGATGAACTCCCAGACGCGTTCGGGCGGGGCCTCGAACTCGAACGTTCGCCGGACGCGTACGGTCATGGCGGGATATCGACGGGTGCGGTCAAAAAGGCCCGGATTACCCGCGCGTGACTCGCCACGTCGTCGAGCGCGCGCGACCCCACTTCTCGATTTCGACGTCGTCGGACTTCTCGGCGAGGTGTGGAAGGCGCGACCCGACCTGTTTGGCGGTCAACCCGATGGAGTCGGCGATGTTCTTCGCGCGGAAGTAGCGCTCGCCACGGGAGACGCTGTCGCTGAGATACGCGAGGATGCGACGTTCCTCTTCGGTTAGGGTCGTCATCGTTATCGTTCCACCGGCGGTATGTGATTGACGGTATTAACGGTTGCCCAGTGGAGTTAGGCGTAGGCTTGCGTCGTCACCACGGCGAGCAACGCCGCCACCATCGCCACGGCGAATCCGGTCGCCTTCGCAAGCTCTCCGGGGGCGGCGAGCATCGCCAGCGCGCCGGCGAGGGTGAGGACGCCGAACAGCACCCCGAACCCGAATCCCTTGTCGGTTTCGACGGTTTCCGTTGCCATACCCGGCGGTTAGAGGGAATCCACTTAGTTCATTCGACCCCGAAGCGGCTCTCGAAGCCACAACTCGTATCACGCACCCTCTCCTGACGGTGAGTATGTTGGACGACGTTCGAGGGCTAACGAAGACGCGCCTCGCTATCCTCCTCGTCGTCGGTCTGGTGGTCGTCGTCGCAGTCGGGTTGCTGGTCTTCGGACACCCCACCGTCTCGGGCGTCGACAACCAGTTCGGCGGCGTCAACGACACGACGACGGTTGTTCAAAGCGACGTCTACGTCTCGAATCCGACGCCCGTGGGCGCGAACCTCGGCGGTCTCTCCGTCGATTACGCCGTCGAGATGAACGGCATCCGCATGGCCGAAGGAACCAAAGACGGCGTCTCCGTCGGTCTCGGGCGGACGGCGGTCCCCATGCGGACCTACCTCGCAAACGAGCGCATCCCCGCGTGGTGGGTGAGCCACATCCGCAACGGCGAGCGAACGAAACTCACCATCGACGCCGCCGTCCACTCCTCGACGGTCGGCGCCACCTTCGGCGCGCCGAAGGTGACGCGCACCATCCAGACGGACATCATCTCGCAGTTCAACTCCACCGAGACCCGACCCGTCGGCGACCCGGACGACCCGACGCTCTACATCAACGAGACCAGCGCGGAGTGGGGCACCGTCAACCAGTCGGTCACCGCAATCGACATGACGTTCGTCGTCTACAATCCTAACTCCTATCCCGTACCCGTCTCCCGACTCAGCTACCACGCCACGATGAACGGCGTCGAGATGGGGTCCGGCGCCACCGAAGAGCAGGGCACCATCCCGGCGAAGTCCACCAAGACGCTCCACACCACCGTTCGCATCCGCAACGCCCACATCGACGAGTGGTGGGTGACCCACCTGCAAAACGACCAGACCACCCACCTCCGCATCGACTTCTCCGCGAAACTCGACCTCGCGGGCCAGACGGTCGACCTCCCGCTCGACCCGCTCACCTACACCCGCACCATCGAGACGGACATCTTCGACAACAAACCCGACGACGGGAACGCGACGGCCACGGCGGGGGGCGACTCCGGGTCCGGGTCCGGGAGCGCAACGGGGACGACGACGACTTCCGGTGGTCTCCTCGGCGGGTCGGACACCGAAACGTCCGCGTCGACGGCGACGGCCACGGAGTCCTCGGGGTCGACGAGTGGCGGCGAGACGGCGACGGCCACGGAGTCCTCGGCCACGTCGGGTGGCGGCGAGACGGCGACGCCCACGACTACCTCCGGCGGCGGCCTCCTCGGTGGGTCGGGAACCGAGACGACGAGTGGCGGGGCGTTGGCGCTCCGGCGTCCGATAGAGTTTTGAGTCCCGTCGGTATAGGTAGGCGTACATGACACGGAGTACCCAGACTCCTGATCGAGTTCTTCTCGCGCGATGAGACCGCCGTTTCCGTGACGAGCGAGGCCGAGTCGGTCGTAATCGAGGTCGGTGACCGCACCTGTGAACTGTCCAGAGCCGACGCCGCCGCGTTACAGACGGCCATCGGCGACGCCCTGACCGAGCGCCGGGAGTTCTTCCGCACCGCCGGCGAACACCGCGAGGACGGCAGTTACGTCGTCTCGCGGCGCGGCGCCGACTCCTCGGGCAACGAGAAAGTGTTTCGGGACTTCGAGGCGGTCAGACGGCTCTACGACCGCCTCCCCGGCGAGTTCGACGCCGAGGCGGTGGGCCGCACCGGCATCACGGGGTCGCGCCGTCACCTGCTGATGCGTCACTTCGCCGAACACCCCGCCTTCGACTGTCGAATCGAGAGTCGGAGTCCGTTGCGCGTGGCGAAAGACCACGCGACGGCGACGGGCGGCGGGGTGGACGCGCCGGCCGACTAGGCTCACCCGATGGTGACGTGTTCGGACTCCTCGTTGAGCGCGAGGTTCGCGGCGATTTCGGTGTTGCGGATGGCGTACTGCGCCGTCTGCTGGAGGCTGACGAGCACCTCGCGCACCCGAAGGAGTTCGTCGTTCGACATCTCGGGGAGGTCGTCGAGAATCTCGCGTTCGCGCTCGGTGATTTCGGTGTACATCCGGCGCACGTCGATGGACTGGTCGTAGTCGCGTTCCACGACGGCCTGGACCGCCGTCGCGGTAATCTCGTCGACCTGGTCGGTTATCTCGCGGATGCGCCGCATGGTCGACCCGTCGACGTCCAGCGAGTGGTCGTCGGCGTCGAGGGCGATGTGGGCGATGTCTTCGGCGTTGTCGGCGGTGAGTTCGAGGTTCTTCGCCACCGAGCGGTAGCCGATGAGCGGGAATCCCGACTCCAGTCCCACGGCCCGCGCGAGATTCGGGTTCTGGTAGGCCATGAAGATGAGGCGAAGCAGGAGCACGAATATCTTGTTCGCCTGTCGCTCGCGGTTCAGGGCGCGTTCGGCGAGGTCCGGGTTGCCGTGGGCAAGCGCTTTGACCGCCTCTCCGCGCATCGTACTGCCCGTGTTTTCGAGGCGTTCGAGCAGGTTGTCGAGCGTGAAGTCCTCGGGGTCGACCGAACACCGGATGGCGATGCGTTCGGGCGTCTCCTCGATGACGCCGAGACCCATCAACTGCGTCTCCGCGCGGTAGACGGCGTTGATGTGGTCGCTGTCGAGTGCGCCCTCGCTCTTGTCGATGTGGATGACCCGCCGCCCGAGGACGTACTGAGCGACGATGGCGCGTTCGAGAGCGCCGGCGTCGAGGTTGTCCGCTCGAATCGTCGCCGTCGAATCTTCCGTACTCGCCGACTCCGGGAGCACCGTCAGCGTCCCCTTCCCGCCCATCCGAAGCGACACCTCGTCGCCCTTCTCGACGTCGTGTTCCTGTGCCCACTCCGCCGGGAGCGTCATGGCGAGCGTCGACGGCCCCAATCGCTGAACTTTCCGCGTCTCCATACACACGCCTATCCACTTCAATGACCTTAATCTTCACTGTCTGCAATTATACGTCATAAATGACGAGAGATTTTAATCCAGACGTCGCCGTCGCTCGTCCGACGACGCGCCTGTTAATACGATATAATGGCGTGGTGCTCGCGTAAGAGGCGTTAGACGACCTCCATCAGCCGGTGTTCGAACCGGCCGACGCGGACGCGAATCCACCCGCGCAACTCGGCGTCGAGGTCGGGGTCGTCGGTGTCGACGCGGAGTCGCCCCACGTCGTCGAGTTTCGCCCGCGAGGCCACCACCTCGACCGAACACCGGCGGACGACCGCCGGCGAGAGCTGGGGGTTGCCACGGCCGAAGACGAATCCCTGTCCGCCGATGGGCGAGACGACGACCACGTTGCGCTCGCCGAGGTGCGCGAGGATTTCGCTCTCGCTGGCGTCGCGGGCGAGCACCTCGCCGTCGCGCCAGACGTCGACGCCGAGGGGCGACCCCTCGAATCCCAGTGCTTCCTTGACGGCGCCGACGGTGCTCCCCGGACCGAGGACGTACGTCACGCCGGGTTCGACCTCCTCGGCCACCCCTTCGGCGAGCGATTCGACGTTGCCGCTCGCGGTCTGTTTCGAGGACTGGAGGTCCTCGCCGACGGGCACCCACGCTACCGCCCGGAGTTCTGGGTGGACCGCGCCCGCGCGGTACTCGTCCTCGTCGATGTCGAGGACCTCCCGGCGCTCCGTTCGCTCGAAGGAGACCACCACGTCGGCGGCGTCCTCCGGCGAGACGGCGAACACCGAGGAGTAGACCTTCACGCCGGCGGGCACGCCGAGCAGGGGCGTCTCCGTCCCGTCGAGGGCGTCGGCCACGTCCGCCGCCGTCCCGTCGCCGCCGACGAACACCACGAGGTCGACGCCGGCGTCGACGAACGCCTCGACCGCCGCGCGGGTGTCGGCCGCGCCCGTCTCCTCCGTGTCCGGGCGGCCCACCACCTCGGCGTCGAAGCCCGCCTCGGCGACCAGCGACGCCCCCATCGGGTCGCCCCACGTCACGAGCGACAGGTCCGCCACGTCCCGGAGGGCCGCGAGTGCGCGTCGCGCGCGGTCCGGCGACCGGGCTTTCGCGCCGCGGGCGCGCGCCTCCGCGACCTTTCCGTCCGTCCCCTTCAACCCGACCCGGCCACCCATGCCGGCGATGGGATTGACCACGAACCCGACGCGCATACCTCTCCGTTCGGCGGCGCGCGGAAAAAGGGGCGCGGTGGGACGACGGTCGAGTGCCGGAAGTCGAAGGCTTAAGCCGCCGCCGACGGAACGACCCCACATGATTCCGCTTCAGGCCGGCGAGACGTTCCCGGTCGGGTCCGTCGGCGCCGTGGTGCTCGTCGTCAGCCTCCTCGCCGTCGTCGCGTGGACGCTGTATCTCTACCGATGACATCCTCCTCGCGGTGAACGGCGAGGTTTCCTCGCGCTGGGGGTATCGGTTACCGACCCACGGAGGCAACTTGCGGGTTCGTATGCTCCTCGTTGGGACGAGAAGAGCGTGGTGACTCCAACCATTCGTGGTTGTCCCACTTGAGGCAGACAGGCCGTGCCATCGACCGTGTTACCGTCGTCTGCCGTCTCAGGAACGTCTCTGACGCCGTGAGGTCGGCGTGTCCCTCGAAGCCACACGGACACGTCAGCGTGTCTCTGTGGCGTGTCGTATCCTCAGTCG
>JBDGTR010000010.1:0-43152 GCA_042216635.1 Haloplanus sp.
CGCGGTCGGTCAGGAAAGCTTATATACGGCGACGGCGCTCCCACGTCCACGGCAGATGATAGAATCACTGCAACGACTCGGGCTGTTCACGCTGTACCAGACGACGGTGCTTCTCGGCATCGTGTTGATGCCGCTGGCGCTGTTGGCACGCCGACTGGGCGTCCACCTCCCGGTGGGCGAACTCGTCGAGACGCTCGGACGGGCGTACGACGAGACGAAGTAAGGGGGTTCGTCCGCCTCGTTTCGTACTCGAACGTCGGAGAGACATCGCCAGCGCCGGACGAGGCACAGAACGTCTCGGATACTCCCGGCGAGCGGCGTCGCCGAAGGGTTGCATTTATCAGCGACCCACCGTAAGAACGGGTAATGCGTACGCCCACGAATCAGGACTTTTCGCAGACGGTGGACCGACTCGGCGACACCGAGAAGCCCGTCTTCGGCCCGGAACTCGGCGAATTCCCCGACCGGGACCAGCGACTCGCGGAGATGGAAGGCGAGGAGATGAAGACCGGAACGACGACGGTCGGTCTCTCCACTGCCTCGGGCGCCGTGATGGCGACCGACATGCGCGCGAGCGCCGGCAACATGGTCTCCAGCAAGGACGTCCAGAAGGTGGAGCAGATCCACCCGACGGCGGCGCTCACCATCGCGGGGTCGGTGTCGGCCGCCCAGTCGCTCATCCGGTCGCTCCGCGCCGAGACCAGCCTCTACGAGACCCGCCGGAGTAAGGACATGAGCATGGAGGCGCTGTCGACGCTCACCGCCAACCTCCTGCGCTCGGGCGCGTTCTTCATCGTCTCGCCGCTCCTCGGCGGCGTCGACGAGGACGGCTCGCACATCTACAGCCTCGACCCCCTCGGCGGCATGACCGAAGAGGACTACGCCGTCTCCGGGTCCGGCAGTCAGTACGCGCTGGGCGTCCTCGAACAGGAGTACGACGAGGGTCTCTCGACGGAGGACGCCACCTCCGTCGCCGCCCACGCCATCCAGAGCGCGGTCGAACGCGACCTCGCCTCCGGTAACGGGATGAACGTCGCCGTCGTCACCGACGAGGGCGTCGACATCTCCCGCTATAAGGACTTCGAACAGCTCCTGTAGGCGGCCCGGTCTCCGACCCGACTTTTCTCTCTCAGGACCAGTCCGCGAATCCGCCGTCGAGGAGGGTTTCGGCCTGTCGGGCCACGTACTCGCGCTGGACCCGCGGGACGGCCGTCTCGACGGCTTCGCCGTCGGCGACGCGGTCGGCCACTCGCTCGCGTTTCCACCCGGCGGGCGTCCGGCCTGCCGTCGCCCGGTGGCGCAACGGCGCGACGTACGACGACGCCACGTCGCTCGAACAGCCGGCGGCCTCCAGTCCGTCGACGGCGTGTGAGAGCAGGTCGTCGTAGAGTTCCGCGCGGTCGGTCGTCTCCTCGCCGTCGTTGGTAATCCAGCGGAGGTCGGCGTCGAGACCGTCGCGCGCGGCGGCGTAGAAGTTCTCGCGGGCGACCGACCACTCCTGATGGGCGACGGGGTGTTCCAGTCGGGTGAGGCTCTCCATCAGCCCCGCGAAGGTGGCGAGAAACGAGATGGAGTCGCGGACGGTGGGCTGGGCGGCGATGGGGCGGAACTCGATGCGGGCGTTGGCCGACGAGCGGTCGGCGCCGTCGAAGACGGGGCGGACCCAGCGCCAGAACGTCCCGTGTTTCCGGCGGAGCGTGGCGAACCTGTCGTCGAATCGGTCGCCGCGGTCGACGGGCATCGGGACGACCGTGGGGTCGTTGGCGACGCGGTCGACCGCCTCCGCGACGGTGTCTAAGTCGCGGGGGAAGCGCACCTTCTCGGCGTCGGGTGCGTTCATCACCGACTCGAAGACGGTTATCCGGTTGCCGGCGTGGGCGTCGGCGACGATGGTCTCCGGGTCGGCGTCGTCGTCGTAGAGGTCCGGCGGGAAAAACGGGGAGTTGACGCCGAGTGCGAGGAGCGGTCCGGCGACCCGGAGGGCGTAGTTGTGGTAGTCGGGGAGGTCCGGGGCGTGGGGCACCTGATAGTGGGGCTGGATGGAGGTGATGAGGCTCTCGGGCATCACCGTGTCGGCTTCGAGGTGGACGTGCGGCGCGTCGAGGACGAACGGCGTCGGCGCCGCCGGGCCGTTGGCCATGGCGTGATAGCGCACGGCGTCGGTCATGTTGGTCGCCACGCGCACGCCGTCGTCGGAGATGCTGTCGGTGAGGTACTCTTTGGCAGTCTCGCCGGCCGGCGGGACGGTCCACATGCCGTCGCTGACGAGGCGCATCCCTTCGATGCGCGTCGTCTCTAGCGCCGAAGAGAGGTGCGCGCGGACGCCGGCGGCCTGCGCGGCCAGTCCCTCGGGGTTGAGCGGTTGGGGACTGGTCGTCATCTCGGCGTTGTGGAGTCCGAGTTCCTTCTCGAAGCGGATGAGTTCGAGCAGTCGTCGCGGAACGCGCACGAGTTCGGACCCCTCGTCGTCGCCGTCGATAGAGTCGCGCCACCGGCCGTCGGCGACGGCGTAGAACTCGTACTCCAGTCCGACGATGGAGCGGTGGTTGTCGAAGGTGCCGTCCCGGAGTTCGGCCTTCACGACCTCCGCGTCGGCCTGTGCCTGCGCCCGGAAGTCCTCCGCGTCTACCTCCAACACGTCACGCACCTGCGCCGAAAGGTCGTGCGCCATACCCGCCCCTTACCGTCCGTCGCCTTCAATCCCGTGTCTCGGACGCGACGCGGGCGACCCGACCCGCGAGGCTTAACCGTCCCCCCTCGCAAGGCCGACCCGATGGAGTTCGCCGACTTCGCCGCGCGCACCGACGCAATCGAGGACGAACCCGCCGACCTCGAAGTCACGTCGCTCGTCGCCGACCTCTTTCGGGACGCGAGCGGGGACCTGCCGGTCGTCGTCCGGTTCCTCCTCGGTCGGGTGTTCCCGGCGTGGGAGTCGACGAAACTCGACTTCGGTCCCGAACTCTGCCGGTCTGCGCTCGCGCGCGCCGCCGGCCCGAACGTCACCGCCGACGACGTACTCGACCGCCTCGCCGACGAGGGCGACGTCGGCGCCGTCGCGGAGTCACTCGACCTCGACGGTCAACGGGGACTCGGCGCCTTCTCTGCCGGCGGCCCGGACCCCCTCTCGGTCGCCGACGTGGACGCGACGCTCCGCGAGGTGGCCGCCGCCGAGGGCGAGGGAAGCCGCGAGCGCAAACTCGACGCGCTGTTCGGTCTCTTCTCGCGTGCCGACCCCCTCGAAGCCCGGTATCTCGCGCGACTCGTCCTCTCGGAGATGCGCGTCGGCGTCGGCGAGGGGACCGTCCGCGACGCCGTCGCCGAGGCGTTCGACGCGCCCGTCGAATCCGTCGAACGCGCGTTGCAGGTGACCAACGACTACGGCGCGGTGGCCGTCCGCGCCCGCGACGACGGCGCCGCCGGACTCGACGCCCTCGACCTGCGGGTCGGCCGGCCGGTCCGCCCGATGCTCGCACAGGCCGGCGGCGCCGCCGACGCCGTCGACGACTGGGGCACCGTCGCCGTCGAGACCAAATACGACGGCGCCCGGGTGCAGGTCCACCACGACCCGACTTCCGACCCCGAGACGGCCGTCTTCTCGCGCAACATGGAGGAGGTGACCGACGCCCTCCCCGAGGTGGTGGAGTTCGTCGCCGACCTCCCGGTGGCGTGCATCCTCGACGGCGAGGTGGTCGCCGTCGGCGACGACGGCGCTCCCCTGCCCTTCCAGGAGATACTGCGTCGCTTCCGGCGCAAACACGACGTGGCGCGGATGCGCGAGGAGGTGACCGTCGAACTCCGGGCGTTCGACTGCCTCCACGTCGACGGAGAGGACCTACTCGACGCCCCCCTGACCGACCGCCGGGACCGCCTCGACGGCGTGCTCTCGTCGGGCGTCTCGTCGCTGACGCTGACCGACGACGAGGCGACCGTCGCCGACCGCGAGGCGGCGGCGCTCGAAGCGGGCCACGAGGGCATCATGCTGAAGAACCCCGAATCGGCGTACACGCCGGGGGCACGCGGGCAGAACTGGCTGAAGCGAAAGCCGGACGTCGAGACGCTGGACCTCGTGGTGACGGGCGCCGAGTGGGGCGAGGGACGGCGCGCGAACCACCTCGGCACCTTCCTGCTGTCGGCGCGCGTCGAGGACGACGAGTGGGCCACCATCGGCAAAGTCGCCACCGGCATCACCGACGAGCGACTGGCCGCTCTCACCGACCTGCTCGAACCCCACGTCGTGAGCGAAACAGGAACGCAGGTCGACCTCGAACCCGCCGTCGTCTTCGAGGTCGGCTACGAGGAGATACAGCGCTCGCCAACCTACTCCTCGGGGTACGCACTGCGATTCCCCCGGTTCGTCGCCGTCCGCGAGGACAAATCCCCGTCGGAGGCCGACACGCTCGCGCGGGTCGAACGGCTGGCCGACTAGAACACGCCCATCTCGACGAGTCGCGCGGGGAGGTACTCGTCGGTGACGAAGTCGAGACCGCGGGAGGCGAGGGCCTGCTGTTCGGCTTTCTTCCCGATGTCGAGTTGGAGTTCTATCTGTTCTTCCCAGTAGTCGGTCATGAACCGGGGGTCGTCGAGTTCGGATTCGAGGGCGTTGACGTCCGAGTCGCTGAGGGGGTCGGTCGGCAGGTCGTACTCCACGATGTCCTCGGGTTGGATGCCGACGAAGCGGGCTTCGGGCGTGGCGAGATACTCCGAGAGGTGGGCGCTCTTGATAGAGCCGTAGGCGACGGAGCCGAAGATGCGATAGGACCACGGGTCGCCGTCGGTGAAGACCACCACGGGCAAGTCGAGTTCGTCGTGGAGGCGCTTGGTGATGCGCCGGGTCGCCCGCGCGGGTTGGCCCTTGAGGTGGACGATCATGGCGTCGTGGTCGTCGTCGAAGCCGTTCTCGACGAGTCGGTCGCGCATGCCGCCCGTCTCGACACAGAGGACGAACTCGATGTCGTGGTCGAGGAAGTCGATGGTGTCGGGGTTGTTGGGAATCTGGTAGCCCCCCTCGCCGACGTCGCGCTGGCAGTGTATCTCGCGTTCGCCCCGGCGGGTCTGCTCTCGCAGTTCCAGCGGACCCATCAGCGTCGCACCCGACTCCTCGGGGCGCATGTGGAAGTCCTCGCGGGTCACTCCCGAGACGATTTCTAAGTCTTCGACGAGTTGGTTGGACTCGTCCTGGTCGGAAAAGCCCGCTTCCTCTGCGTCCCACGACTCCGAGAGGTAGTAGAGTTCACGCAGGGTCGACGAGCGGTCCTCGTCTAGCTGGCGGGCGAGGAACTCGATGGTGTAGGCCGCCTTCAGGAGTTTCCGCGCGCCGCGAACCGAGTTGGCCGACCGCGTCGAGGTGCGGTCGCCGTAGACCCACACGCCCGACTCCTCGTCGTACTCGATGTTGCTTTTCGTCCGGGTGGGGAGGGTCATCTCGGGGACCTCCCCGCGGTCGAACTGGTCGTAAAACTCCGCCGCGAGGTCGATGAGTCGCTCGCGGGCCGTCTGGTCTGTGCTCATGCGTTCACCGTGAGTTTCTCGCGTTCGACGCCGTCGACGTTCACGTCGAAGGCGGCGTCCGAATCGTCGCCCACCTCGTAGGTGAGCCGTTTCGTCTCGCCCGCCGACACCGACGGGGACCACTGGACGAACCACTCGCCGTCGACGTCGACCACGGAGGCGCCGTCGCTCACCTCGTCGGGTTCGACGGAGACGATGTCGGTCACGTCCGGCGCCTCCGAGCGGTCGGAGTGGTTCGTGACCGAAAGCGTCACCGTGCCGTCCTCGACCGTCCGTTCGACGACGAGGTTGTTCATGATGCGCCCGAGGGCGCCGTCGATGTTGGGTCGCGGACGGTCGGTCACCTCCGCGAGTTTGTCCGCCATCTCGGGGAGGATGCGCCCCAGTACCTCCTGTTTCCGCCGGCGCTTCTGGAGCGACCGGCGGCGGTTGAGGTAGGACTTCAACTCCCGTGCGGCCTCGCGGATGGCGAGTTCGATTTCGTCTTCGATTTCGGGGACGTTCGCCACCGCGTCCTTGGACTCGCTCGTGAAGGGGACGTTGGTGGAGGCGACGTGGACCATCACGACCGCCGGCCCGGAGGGAATCCCGCTCCCGCCGGGCTGGTCGAGCCCGTAGTTGCGCCAGCCGATGCCTTTCACCACGTCCGTGATGGCACACGCCCCTCGCTGGTAGACGAGGGGGACGCGGTTGGCGAAGCGGAGGACGTCCACGCCGCCCTCGCTCTCCAGGTCGCCGCCGTAGGCGATGCCCGCCTCGACGACGAACGGGTCGCCGCCGTGAACCTCGGCGTCGCGGGTGGCGGCGGCGTAGAAGTCGGCGTCGAACTCCTTGCGCAGACCCGCCTCGACGAGGTCGGCCGTGATGGGCGAGAGGCAGTCCGTCGGCGGCGCGAGGATGTCCGTCGCGCGCATCGCCTCCAGCAGTTCCGAGGCGGCGTCGCGGTCGTCGGCGACGGTGGAGACGTTCGGCAGGTCGTCGGGGACCGTCCGCATCACCGACCAGACGCTCTCGACGACGTTCTCGCGGGCGGTGTCGCCGACGGTGGCGTCGAGGGCCTCCTCGACCCGGTCGGCCGAGCGGTCGACGTAGCGCCGGAGGCGTTCCCGGGTAGCGCGGTGGCGCGGGTCGGCGTCCTCGGCGTCGAACTTCTCGGCGAGGCGGTCGGACATCCCCCGAATCGTCGCGTCGTCCTTCCGGGTGCTGGTGGCCTCGTCGACGCGTTCGTACAGCGAGGCCGCGAGCAGGTCCGGGTGGGTGAGTTCCGCCCACGCCGCCTCGACGGCGTTCTCGCGGACCGTCCCGCCGAAGGTGGTGTCGAACTCCTCTTCGGTGGCGTCGGCGACGTTCCCCACCACCGCGACGAGTTCGTGGTGGGCGATTCGCTCGCGGTCACAGACCGTCCCGTCCACCTCGGAGGCGAACCAGTCGGTCGCCTCGGCGGACTTGTTGGCGACGGCCTCGGCGACTGCGTCGGCCACGTCGGCGTCGTCGTGGGGTCGGGGCGTCGCCCACGCCATCTCGCGGCCGAAGTGGTTGTCGAGGAAGCGGTCGGTCACCTTATCGGCCGTCTTGCCGCCGACGCGCGTGAACTCGCCCTGTAAGAACCCGGAGATGGAGTAGGAGTCGGTGTCGTCGAGCATCTTCAGGAGCGTCCCGAGTTCGACGCCGTGGGGGTGGGGGCGAATCTCCTCCGTCTCCGCCGGGAGCGTGTCGGTCGCGCGCTCGAATTTCAGTGGTTCGTCCAGTCCCGGCTCTCGGAGTTCCAGTCGGGCGTGGGGGTTGACGACCGCCGTGTGTTTGACGTAGTCGTGGAGTTGCTGGCGGGCGCGCATGTTCCCCTCCATCTCCAGTTCGATGCGCGTCCCGTGGGTGCGGTCCCACGAGGTGGTGCGCTCTTCGCGTATCTCGGGTTCGTTGTCGTCGGTGTCGACGATCAACTCGAAATACTGCGCGTCGGCGTTCCCCTGCGTCCGACTCGTGATTTTCGCGGGCTTGCCCGAGGTGAGCTGGGAGTAGAGGACGGCCGCAGAGATGCCGATGCCCTGCTGACCGCGGCTGTTTTTCACGCTCAACGGTCCCTCGTTTGCGACGACGAAGTTCTCGTCGTCGCCGCTCGCACCGGGAACCGAGACGTCGTAGACGTACTCCGGGGGGTCGGTCTCCTCGATGGATTTCACCGGAAGCAGGCACATGTCGGAGTCCGTGAGACCGTGGAGGTTTCGGACGGTCGACCAGAGTGTTTCGAGTCGGTCGGTCGGCCGATGGTCGTCGTCGTCGAGCAGTCCCATCTCCACGAGATTGTGAACGTAGCGCGGTTTCTCGACGCGTCTCCCGGCGAGGGCGTCTTCGAGGAGCGAGCGGTACACTGCGGCGTGGTCGAGATTCGACCCGACGCCGGCGGCCAGCAACAGTCCCGACACCGTGTCCGGCACCGTCTCCACGTCGACGCTATCGACGCGAACGTCGTCGAGGAGGGACACGGGGACTCGCTTGTACCGTTGCTCGCCCGCCGGCGTGGTCTCGGAAAACGCGTCGGCGAGGTTCACGTCCTCGCCGTACACTTTCGTGCGATAGGTCGTCGCCGGGTCTTCGGCGTAGCTGTTGGCGTTCTCGATGGTCTCGGTACTCGCCAGCACGCCCTGCATATTCCAGAGAACCGAGAGCTGTCTGGCGAGCGTCTCGCTCGTGGTGGTATGCGAGAGCTCGTTACTCGGATGTGAATACGAGCCGTCGCCCTGATAGAGCGCGGCGATAAAGCGCCGCTGGTACGCCGGTGCCATCTCGAAGACGAAGCCGGGGATTCGCTTGCGCTCGGCCGCGTCGCCACAGACGGACGCGAGGAAGAGTGCGAGCGGCGACCCGAAGGCCTTCACGCGCGTCGAGTTTCGCTCGCGTTCGACGGTCGTCGACGACCCGGTGATACCTGCCACCGCCCGTTCGGTCGCTTCGATCAGGTCGGACTCGTGGGACCCGGAGGTGAACCCCACCTGCCGGGGACCGGTGTGACCTTCCGAGACGTAATAGGCGAGCAATTCGACGAGTTCGTCGTCGACGGGGAGCGTGACCGGAACTCTCGTCTCGTCGCCGCCGACGCGGTGGGTCACGAACTCGCAGTCGGCGGCTTTCTCCTGCCAGCCGAGTCGGAGCACCGTCTCCGCCGGAAGATATCCCTTCTCGATGTAGTTTTGCTCCAAACTGTCCCGGAGGATGTCGACGCCGTCGTATCGATAGTAGTACCGCCGTCGACCGCTCTCGGCGGTCGGTCTCTTGCGTATCTGCTCACCGTTGCGGAGTTCGGCGAGCGTCTCCTCGTCGAAGCCGTAGACGTAGATGCGCCGGTCGTCGAGTTGGTCTAGCGTGAGATGGTCGAGGAGGTTCACCGATTCGACCGTCTCCGACGGTTCGGGGAGTCTGCGAGGCGTCAGGATTGCGTCGCCGGGTTCGAGGGTGCCGGCGTCCACCTCTCTGGTCTCGCCGTCTTTCGTGACACCGAAGAGACTGTGATTTCCGGTGACTTCGACCGTACGGCCTTTCTCCGTCGTGATTTCGTACGTTCGCTCGTCGGTGGCGTGACGTATCGCGTGGGTCACCGGCTGCCACGTCATCTCGTGTGTGTCGCGGTTGAACGACGGAGCTTCGACGTCGTCGGGAATCGGAGCCGTTCCCGCACCCTCCTGCGGGAGATAGGCGTCACAGAGCGTCCCGATGGGGACGAACTCGACGTCGCCGTCGCGGCGCAAGAGAACGCGCTGGTCGGGAGTGAGCGACTGCTCGCGGGCGTGAAACCGGGACCCATACAGCAGTTTCCCAAACACACGTGGGATTTGTTCTTTCGTAATGCCCGGTCCGTTGTCTTCGACGACGAGCCGGTAGTAGTCGCCGGCCTCCTCGATGCCGACGTAGATGTCGGGCGGGATGCCGGCCTCCTCGGTGGCGTCGAGGGCGTTGTCCACCGCCTCCTTGACGGCGGTGACCAGCCCTCTGGCCCCCGAGTCGAAGCCCAGCATGTGTTTGTTCTTCTCGAAGAACTCGGCGATGGAGATGGCCCGCTGGTTCTCGGCCAGCTCCTCGGCGATGCCCCCCTCCTCGCCGAGCGTCGACTGGAACGAAGTCATCCGTAGAGCCAGTACCCCCACGACCGTTAAAAGGCCTCCGACAGCGGGGTGAAAGTGAACGGCGTCGTGGCGGCCACGGACGCCGGACCGAACTCGCGTTTGTCGAACGTGAGGTGACGTTGGCGGTTCGCAAACTCAAGTTCGCTCGCGCGCACGCGTGCGGGTAATTTATAACGGAGGGTCGTCTAACTGTAGTAGATTCTATGGTCGAGGACAACGAGTACGGAGCCGGGCAGATACAGGTGCTGGAGGGTCTCCAGGCCGTCCGAAAGCGCCCGGCGATGTACATCGGCTCTACGGACACACGCGGGCTTCACCATCTCGTCTACGAGGTCGTCGACAACGCCATCGACGAGGCGCTCGCGGGCTACTGCGACGCCATCGACGTCACCGTCCACGAGGACGGGTCGGTGAGCGTCCGCGACAACGGACGGGGCATCCCGGTCGATACGCACGAACAGTACGACCGCCCGGCGGTGGAGGTCATCATGACGGTCCTCCACGCCGGCGGGAAGTTCGACAACAAGTCCTATCAGGTCTCCGGCGGGCTTCACGGCGTCGGCGTCAGCGTCGTCAACGCGCTGTCGGACTCGCTCACGGTGACGGTCAAACGCGACGGCGCGGTCTGGCGCCACCGCTTCGACCGCGGCCAACCCGTCGAGGGCGCCTTCGAACGCGTCCGCGACCTCGAACCCGACGAGGAGACGGGGACGACGGTCCGGTTCCACCCGGACCCCGACATCTTCGAGACCACCGACTTCGCGTTCGATACGCTGTCGAATCGCCTGCGCGAACTCGCCTTCCTCAACTCCGAAGTCGAAATCAACCTCGTCGACGAACGAGACGGCGAGTCGGCGACGTTCCGCTACGACGGCGGCATCCGGGAGTTCGTCACCTACCTCAACGAGACCAAGACCGCCCTCCACGAGGACGTCGTCTACTTCGAAGACGCCGACGAGGGCGTCGAAGTCGAGGTGGCGATGCAGGCCACCGACGAACTCCAGGGTTCCATCCACGCCTTCGCCAACAACATCAACACCCGCGAGGGGGGCACCCACCTCACGGGATTCAAGACGGCGCTGACGCGCGTCGTCAACGACTACGCCAACGACCACGGTCTGCTGGGCGACCTCGACGGCAACCTCAAAGGCGAGGACGTCCGCGAGGGCCTGACGGCGGTCATCTCGGTGAAACACCCCGACCCGCAGTTCGAGGGCCAGACCAAGACCAAACTCGGCAACTCCGAGGTGCGGGGCGTCGTCGAGAGCGCCGTCCACGAACACCTCGGCACCTACTTCGAGGAACACCCCGACACCGCCCGCGCCGTCGTCGGCAAGGCCGTCGAGGCGGCGAAGGCGCGACAGGCCGCGAAGAAGGCCGAGGAACTCACGCGCCGAAAGAGCGCGCTCGAATCGACGGCGCTCCCGGGCAAACTCGCGGACTGTCAGACCCGCGACCCCGCCGAATCCGAACTGTTCGTCGTGGAGGGCGACTCCGCCGGCGGGAGCGCCAAACAGGGACGAGACCGGCACTTTCAGGCCATCCTCCCCCTGCGCGGGAAGATTCTGAACGTCGAGAAACACCGCCTCGACCGGATTCTGGAGAACAACGAGATACGCGCGCTCATCACCGCCATCGGCGCCGGCGTCGGCGAGGAGTTCGACATCGAGGAGGCGCGGTACAACCGAATCATCCTGATGAGCGTCGACGGCGCGGAACACGGATTCGTCCGCGACGGCGACGGCCGGACGCAGTTCGTCGAAATCGGGCCGTTCGTGGACGAAGTCATCGAGACCGACGGCGAGGGGTACGAGGAGTACGAGGTCCTCTGTTTCGGACGCGACGACCACGCGACGAAGTTCCGCCCCATCGACCAGGTCATCCGCCACGAGATAGACGAACCCCTGTACGAAATCGAGACGGACTACGGTCGCAGTCTGAAGGTGACCGCCTCCCACAGCGTCTTCGTCTGGCGCGACGGCGAGGTCCAGCTCGCGGCGGGCGACGAGGTCGAAGCCGGCGACCGGGTCGTCGCACCGCGCTCGATTCCGGTCCACGGCGACCGAGACGGCGACCGAATCGACCTGCTCGCCGAACTCGTCGCGCGCGACGACGAGTTCGACTCGGAGATTTACGCGCGAGGCGAGGGTATCGAGGAACTGTTCAGGCGCAAGGTTCGAGACGAATACGCCGCCGACGGCGGGGTCGTCGCGCGCGCCGAAGCGCGCGTCGAGGTACCGTCGTCGGTCCGAGAGGCGCTGACCCAACGCCGTACTGAGGCGGGACTCACCCAACCGGACGTCTGTGACGCCGTCGGCGTCGCACAGTCGAGTACGGTCTCGGCGTGGGAGCGCGGCGCGTCGCGGCCGACGGTCTCGAACTTCCAGTCGTACTGTGAAACCGTCGGCGTGTCGCCAGCGGCGGTCATGCAGAACGTCTCGGTCGTGGACTCCCTCCTCGACCAGCGGTGGGAGGACCAGTACGAGGGCGCGCCCGCCAACCGCGTCCGGGAGTACGTCCGGGTCGGCGACCTCTCGGAGGAAGACCTCGCACTCATCCCCGACGACGCCGAGGTGGTGCTCACGTCCGAACATTACGCCGACGAAGCCGTCGACCGCTACGTCGACGTCGACGAGACCCTCCTCGAACTGTTCGGCTTCTACGTCGCCGAGGGGTCGAGTTCCCCGCGCAACGGCGTTCGGCTAGCGATGGGACCGAACAACGAGGTGGCGACGGACCGGTACCGGGACGCCTTCGAACACGTCTTCGGTATTCGCGCAAAGCGGAGCGAGTACGACACCCGGGTCGACGAGGTGAAACTGGCCAACTGCGTGGCGGCGACCGTCTGGGAGCGCGTCTTCGGATTCGACGCCACGACGGCGTCCGAGAAATCGGTCCCGAACCTCGTCTTCGACGTCTCGACCGACCTCCAGAAGGCGTTTCTCCGGGGATACCTCCGGGGCGACGGAACGGTCGACGAGACCGGACTCACGTGGACGACGTGTTCACGCGACCTGGCGAGTGGACTCCTGTACCTCCTCTCGGCACAGGGCGTCGTCGCCTCCCACTCGGTGACGCCCGCCGACGACATCGGCGGCTACGGGACGAAGGCGGACCGCCATACGGTCACCGTCGGGGCGCGAACCGACCTCGCCGAACTCGAAGACGTCTGGAAGGCACATCCCGAGGGAGACCGACTGCGATCGAAAGTCTCCGACGGCGGCGACAACGAGGCGGCGAGACCGTACCGCGAGATATCCGACGACCTCGTCGCGCTCTCGGTCCGGAACGTCACCCAGGTCGACCCGACCAGCGAGTACGTCTATGACTTCTCGGTCGAACGCGACGAGAACTTCGTCGCCGGGATGGGCGGTCTCTGTGCCCACAACACCGACGCCGACGTCGACGGCGCGCACATCCGCACCCTTCTTCTCACCCTCTTCTACCGGCACATGCGACCTCTCCTCGAAGCGGGCTACGTCTACGCGGCCAAGCCGCCGCTCTACCGGATTCGCTACCGCGGCGAGACGTACGACGCGATGAGCGACGAGGAACGCGACCGAATCGTCGAAGAGGTGTGTAACGGCAATCCCGACCAGGTCCAGCGGTTCAAGGGACTCGGCGAGATGAACCCCGACCAGTTGTGGGAGACGACGATGAACCCCGAGAACCGAATCTTAAAGCGCATCACCGTCGAGGACGCGGCGGCCGCAGACCGCATGTTCTCGGTGCTGATGGGTGACGCGGTGGGACCGCGAAAGCAGTTCATCAAAGAGCACGCGGGCGAGGCGGAGTGGGTGGACATATGAGTTCTGACTCCGACGCACCCGACCAACCCGACGCCCCCGCCGCGCGCGTCGAGACGGCGCGCATCGAACAGGAGATGGAGCAGTCCTACATCGACTACGCGATGTCGGTCATCGCGGGGCGGGCGCTCCCGGACGCCCGCGACGGACTCAAGCCGGTCCACCGGCGCATCCTCTACGCCATGCACGAGGCGGGCGTCACCGCCCGGGCCTCCCACCGGAAGTCCTCGTCCATCGTCGGCGAGACGATGGGCGACTTCCACCCGCACGGCGACTCGGCCATCTACGACGCCCTCGCGCGGATGGCACAGGACTTCTCGATGCGGTATCCCCTCGTGGACGGGCAGGGCAACTTCGGCTCAATCGACGGCGACCCGCCGGCGGCCATGCGCTATACGGAAGCGCGGATGTCGCCCATCGCCGAGGAACTCCTCGCGGACATCGGGAAAGACACCGTCGACTTCGAGACCAACTACGACGGCCGCAAGCAGGAACCGGTCGTCCTCCCCGCCGCCTTCCCGAACCTGCTTGTCAACGGGTCGTCGGGCATCGCGGTGGGGATGTCGACGAACGTCCCGCCGCACAACCTCGGCGAGGTTGTCGACGCGACCATCCACCTCATCGAGAATCCCGACTGCACCGTCGAGGACCTGATGGACCACGTCGTCGGGCCGGACTTCCCGACGGGCGCGAACGTCGTCGGACGCAACGCCATCCACAAGGCGTACAAGACCGGCCGGGGGCGCCTGCGGGTCCGCGCGGAGTACGAAGTGCAGGAGGACCGCATCGTCATCACGGAACTGCCCTACCAGACCAACAAGGCCCGCCTCATCGAACGCGTCGCCGACGACGTCAACGACGGCAAACTCGACGGCATCCGCGACCTGCGCGACGAGTCCGACCGCGACGGCATCCGCATCGTGGTCGAACTCAAACGCGGCGCCAACCCCGACGTGGTCGAAAACCAGTTGCTCGAATCCCGGCTGGAATCCACCTTCGGCGTCATCAACCTCGCGCTGGTGGACGGCGAACCGAGAGTGCTCGACCTCAAGGAGACGCTCCGGGTCTACCTCGACCACCGCCGCGAGGTGGTGCGCCGGCGAAGCGAGTACGACCGCGCCGAGGCCGAAGACCGCGCGCACATTCTGGAGGGGCGGCTGACGGCGCTCGACCACGTCGACGAGGTGGTCGACATCATCCAGGACGCCGAGGACCGCGACGACGCGAAGGCGGCGCTCCGAGCGGAATACGACTTCTCGGAGGCGCAAGTCGAGCACATCGTCTCGATGCAACTCGGCAGTCTCACCTCGATGGAGGCGGCGGCCATCGAAGACGAGTACGAGTCGGTGCAGGCGACCATCGAGCGCCTGACCGAGATTCTCGAAGACGAGTCGGAACTCCTCGGCGTCATCGAGGACGAACTCCGCGAGGTGAAAGACGAGTACGCCGACGACCGGCGGACGAGCATCGTCGAAGACACCGGCGAGGTGACCGACGAGGACCTCATCCCCGAGGAGGACGTGGTGGTAGTCGTCAGCGAAGACGACTACATCAAGCGCATGACGCTGTCGACGTTCCGCGCCCAACATCGCGGCGGGAAGGGCATCATCGGCACCGACCTCAAGGAGGACGACCGGGTGTCGTCGGTCTTCGTCGCCAACTCCCACGACTACCTGCTCTGTTTCACCAACCACGGACAGGTCTACAAACTCAAGACCTACCAGGTGCCGGAGATGAGTCGGACCGCGAGGGGGAAGTCGGCGGTGAATCTGCTGGACCTCGACGACGGCGAGGAAATCGAGGCGGTGGTCAACTGCGAGGACCTCGAATCCGACGCGGGGCATTACCTCACGATGGCCACCCGCGACGGCCGGGTGAAACGCACCGCCGTCGAGGAGTTCGAGAACATCCTCTCGACGGGCATCCGCGCCATCCGCCTCGCCGAGGGCGACGCCCTCGTGGACGTGGAGGTCACGGACGGAAGCCGCGACGTCGTCGTCGCCACCGCCGACGGGATGAGCATCCGCTTCGACGAGTCGGAGGTGCGCGCGATGGGGCGCACCGCCCGGGGCGTCGGCGGCATCAAGTTGGAGGGCGACGACCACGTGGTCGGACTCGCCGCCGTCGACACCGACGCCCACGACTGGCTCCTGTCGGTGACGCAGAACGGCTACGGCAAGCGCACGGCGGTCGACGCCTACCGCAAGCAGTCCCGCTACGGGAAGGGACTCATCGACATCAAGACGAACGAGCGCAACGGGCCGGCGTGTGCCATCGACGCCGTCGCGCCCGGCGACCACCTCGTCGTGATGAGCGAGGGCGGCCAGATAATGCGGACGCCCGTCGAAGACCTCTCGACGCAGGGTCGCAACACCATGGGCGTCATCGTCATGGAGTTAGACGACGACGACACGGTGGCCTCGGTAGCCGTGGTGCCGGCGGCGCGCGTCGAGAGCGAGGAGTGAGGCTCACAGAATCCGTTTTCCGAGCGCGCTCGCGGCGAGTTCGACCGCCAACTCGGCGGTCCGGTTGTGGTCGTCGAGGATGGGGTTGACCTCGACGAGTTCGAGCGAGCGCGGCCCGGCGTCGGCGACGCGTTCGAGGGCGGCGTGGGCCTCTCGGTAGGTGACGCCGCCGCGGACGGGCGTGCCGACGCCCGGCGCCTCGGTGGGGTCGAGCCAATCGAGGTCGAGACTGACGTGGAGACCGTCGGTGCCGGTAGTCGCCACGTCGAGGGCGTCTTCGACCACCGCCGTGATGCCGCGGTCGTCCACGTCGGACATCGTGAACGCGGTCACGTCGCTGTCGCGGAGGGCCGCCCGCTCGCCGGGGTCGAGGTCGCGCACGCCGACGAGAGCGACGTGTCCGGCGTCGAGACCCGCCGCTCGCGCCCACGGCGTCTCGGCGAACTCGCCGCGGCCGGGCGCCGCCGCCAGCGACATGCCGTGGACGTTGCCACTCGGCGTCGTCGCGGGCGTGTTGAAGTCGCCGTGGGCGTCGAACCACACCACGCCGAGGGAGGTTTCGCGGGCCGACCCCGCGAGCGACCCGATGGCCAGCGAGTGGTCGCCGCCGAGGACGAGCGGGAGGGTGCCGTCTGCGAGGGCGTCGGCCACCTCGTCGGCGAGGCGCGTACAGACCGACTCGACGGCGCGGAGGTACTTCGCGTCCGAGCGCCCGGGGTCGGCGGTGGCCGTCGCCTCCTCGACGCGCCGGGCCGGCAGGTCGCCCACGTCGACTGTCTCGACGCCGAGGGCTTCGAGGGCGTCCCCGAGACCGGCGTAACGGATGGCCGAGGGACCCATGTCGACGCCGCGACGACTCGCGCCGTAGTCGGTCGGAACGCCGATGATGCGAACGTCGTTCATGGGCGTGGGTTGGCGGGGGTGGTGGAAAAGTCCGCCGTCGCTCCCGGTCAGACCGTATAGGGCGCACAGACCCGCGCGACGCCCTCGGCGAAGTCGACCTCGGGTTCCCACCCCGTCGCCGCGCGGAGTTTCGAGGCGTCGGCCATGGTGTCGTGGACGTAGACGGGAAGCGGGTTCTCGACGTACTCGGGTTCGACGTCGGTGCCGAGTTCGTCGTTTATCATCTCGACCATCGTGTTGAAGTCGTAGCTCTCGCCGGTGCCGACGTTGTAGATGCCGTCGAGTTTGTGATCGACCGCGAGTTCGATGGCCCGCACCACGTCGTCGACGTGGGTGAAATCGCGGGTCTGCGTGCCGTCGCCGAAGAGGACGGGAGACTCGCCGTTCGCTATCGCGTCGGCGAACTGCGCGACGGTGTTGGCGTACTCGCCTTTGTGTTCCTCGGCGCCGCCGTAGCCCTGATAGACGGAGAAAAAGCGCATCCCGGCGAGGGTGAGGTCGTAGTGGTTGCCGAAGTATTCGGCGTAGCGCTCGCGCGCGAGTTTCGACGCCTCGTAACAGGTGCGGGCCTCGACGTCCATGTCCTCGGGCGAGGGTTCGGTCCGGGTGCCGTAGATAGAGGAGGTAGAGGCGTAGACGACGGTGTCACAGCCGTCCTCGCGGGCCTGTTCGACCGTGTTGACGAACCCCTCGACGTTGACGCGGGTGGCCTCGCGTTTGGCCTCCTCGACCATGGTATACGAGGAGTACGCCGCGAGGTGGAAGACCACGTCCACGTCGGTGGGCAGGTCGTCGTCGAGGACGCTCCCGTCGACGAATTCGACGTCGTCGTTCAGGTTCTCGGGCGTGCCGAGGTGGCAGTCGTCGAGGGCGATTACCTCGTTGTCGCCCGCGAGGTGGTTGGCGAGGTTCGACCCGATGAATCCCGCACCGCCCGTGACGAGGACGCGAGCGCCGTGCATGCGAGTGTCGAGTGCCGACAGCCCCAAAGCCGTATCGCTTTCTCGGCGTCGTGACCACCGAAATCGAGGCGAGAACCGTCCATCCCTCGAATTTAAGAACGCGAACACCCAAGGACCCGGTATGTCATCGATAGAACTCACGTCCAGTCAGAAGACGATACTCACGGCGCTCATCAACCTCTTCCGTGAGACCGAAGAGGCGGTGAAAGGCGAGGACATCGCCACCGAGGTCGACCGCAACGCGGGGACGATTCGCAACCAGATGCAGAGTCTGAAAGCCCTCCAGCTCGTCGAGGGGGTACCCGGGCCGAAAGGTGGCTACAAGCCGACGGCGAACGCCTACGAAGCCCTCGACATCCAGCAGATGGACGAACCGGCGGCGGTGCCCCTCCGGCACAACGGCGAACCCATCGACACCGCCAACGTCGAGGAGATAGACCTCTCGAGCGTCCACCACCCCGAACTCTGCCGGGCGGAGATTCACATCCAGGGGTCGGTCCGGGAGTTCCACGAGGGCGACAGCGTCCGCGTGGGTCCGACGCCGCTCTCGAAACTCGTCATCGACGGCACCGTCGACGGCAAAGACGACACCAACAACATCCTCATTCTCCGCATCGACGCGATGCGCGCGCCGGCGGAGGAACCCGAACACTAACTCACATATCCGACCACGCGTCGAAGGCCCGACCGACCGACCCGACGTCAGCTATCCACCGCGCCGCGACCAGTTTCTTCAAGAATTTCGCGCCCGGGCCACCGAAGGTGTTGATGGGAACGGGGTCGACGCCGTGGGCCACCGCCTCGTCGCCGACGGAGACGAGTGTCCCCTTGTCGTCGTAACTCCACGTCGCCAGCGGTTGGCCCCTGACGGCGCGTGCGAGGTTCTCGCCGGCCACCTCGGCGGCCTGCCACGCGGCCTGTGCGGTGGGCGGGGCGAACTCCTCCGGTCCCTGTTCGACGAGGGCCGTGTCGCCGAGGGCGAACACCCGGTCGTCGCTCGTTCGGAAGTCGCGTTCCGCGTAGACCCGATTCGAGCGTTCGTCCTTGTCCACCTCGGCGTCCGCGAGTTCGTCCTGTCCGGTGATGCCGCCCGTCCAGAGGAAGACGTCGTAGTCGAGTTCCGTGGGGACCTCCTCCTCGCCGCCGCCGACGTAGATGGTGTCTTCGTCAACCTTCGAGACGAACTCGCCGCACATGACGTCGACGTCGGCGGCCTGGAGGCGCTTTCGCAACGCGCCCTGCACCTCGGGGTCGTTGCCGGGGAACACCTGGTCTAACCCCTCGACCAGCGTCACGTCGATGGGGGCGTCGTGTTCGTCGCGGTAGGCGGCGACTTCGCCGGCCGACTGGATGCCGGAGAGGCCGGCGCCGCCGACGACGACGTGGGCGGGGTCCGAGGCGGTGGCGTCGGCGGCGGCCGACGCGACGTCGTCGTGCATCCGCCGGGCGTCGTCGAGGCTCTTCAGCGTATGCGAGTGTTCGGCCAGTCCCTCGATGCCGTAGAAGGCCGTCTGGCTTCCCAGCGCGACCAGCAGATAGTCGTACTCGACGGGATTGGAATCCCGCAGGGAGACGGTCCGGTCGTCGGTGTCGACGCCGGTGACGCGGTCCTCGACGAAGGTGGCGTCGCGGGAGACGATTTCCTCGACGGGGACGGTTATCTTCGGTGCCACGTCGGTGTCACGGATGACGCGGTGGACTTCGTGGAGGACGAGATGATAATCGTGTTCGGATATCCACGTCAGTTCCGCCGTCCCATCGTTCTCCTTCTCGAACTCTTTGACGGCGCCGGCGCCGGCGTATCCGGCCCCGAGAACGACGACCTGAGCGGGCATACGCGCCACTCCGAATCCATCGGATATAGGGGTGTTGAAACGCCCACGACCGCTACAGCGAGAGGTCGGCGTGCCACGCGTCCGCGCCCGCCTCGGCCTTGCGCTCGTCCATCCGGTGGAGGAGTACGGCCGCGAGGCTCCCCACCTCGGCCGCCCGGCGTTCGCCTTCGGTGCGGAACTCGCCGGTGACGCGGTTGGCGAAGACGGTACACACCGCCCCCGCGCGAAGCCCGTAGAGGTTCGCCAGCGTCAACACCGCACTGGCCTCCATCTCGATGTTCTTGACGTTGGCCTCCCGGAGGTCCTCGACCAGCGACTCGCTTCCGGCGGCCTCGAAGCCCTCGAACCCCGGACGGGCCTGCCCCGCGTAGAAACTGTCGGCGCTCATGGTGACGCCGACGTGGTAGTCGTAGCCGAGGCGTTCGGCGGCGGCGACCAGCGCCGACACCACCTCGTGGTCGGCGACGGCGGGGTAGTCCTCGCGGACGTACTCGTCGCTGGTGCCCTCCTGTCGCACCGCACCGGAGGTGACCACGAGGTCACCGACCTCCATCTCGGGTTGGACGGCGCCACACGACCCCACCCGGATGAACGTCTCGGCGCCGACGCGCGCGAGTTCCTCGACGGCTATCGAGGCGGACGGACTCCCGATGCCCGTCGAGGTGACCGACACCGGCGCCTCCTCGTAGGTGCCCGTCGCCGTCCGGTACTCGCGGTGGCGAGCGACCGTCTCGCTCTCGTCCCAGCAGTCGGTCACCACGTCCACCCGGTCGGGGTCGCCCGGCAGGAGCACCGTCTCGGCGACGTCGCCGGGACGGACTTCGAGGTGGTACTGAAACTCGTCGCCGTCGTCGTCGGGCATGGTCCCACTACGACGAGGGGCACAAAAGAGGCTACCGGAGAACGGGTCGTCGACGGGTGGGACACCGCCGAAACGCGACAAACGCGCCGCGCCGGGAAGGTGGCGTGGAGTGGGTCGTCAGGGACGCGGCGCGTTCGGGTATGGCATGGTGACGACTCGTCAGCGATACTCCGGGACCAGCCACGGACAGCCAGAACAGGTGTGGATGCCCTGTACGTTCAGCACGTCGCTGTCACACGACGGGCAAGACGAGGGGGCCGCCGCCGGTTCGGAATCGAGGAGTTGAGCCATCACATCAATTGAGTAACAGTCCGTGGATAAAAGTCTTTTGTACGTACGACCACATACAATGATAATTCCTTAAACTCCATGGATTGTAATCCCGAATAGTTCGTTATTGTCGTCTATATACGGCTACCAACGAGTTGTTCGTCAACACGTGTCGTGGTCGTCGGGCGAGGAATCGCCCGCCCGCCGTCGCTTCGCGGCCGCTAGCGTCTCCGGGCCGATGGTCGAGGGCAGGAGGTCGCCGAGGCGGTACTCGGTGGCGTCGTCGCCGCCCTCGTCGCAGACGACGGGCAGGTCGTCGTCGCAGAACTCCGCGAGCGTCTGGCGGCACATCCCGCAGGGGGTGAGACCGTCGCGGGCGGCGGAGGAGACGGCGAGGCGGTCGAACTCGCGGTGACCCGTCTTTATCGCCTCACCGAGGGCCACCTCCTCGGCGTGGAGGCTGTTGCTGTAGTTGGCGTTCTCGACGTTACAGCCGACGAAGACGGTGCCGTCGGCGGTTCGGAGCGCCGCACCAACGGGGTACTCGGAGTAGGGGACGTAGGCGGCGGTCGATGCCTCTCGGGCGCGTTCGACGAGTGGGTCGGTCACGTCGCCCCGTTCGCCCGGACCGGCCAAATATCCGAGGGGCTTTTGGTGACGGGCGCCCCACGTCGGCTATGGCGACGAGGGCCGAAGACGGGCCGGCACCGAACCGCAAACGGGCGTTGCTGGCCGTCTTGCCGTTTCTGGCGTTGGGGTTGGCCGACGTCCTCTTGCTCCTGTTCTGGGGGCTCGAACCGCTGTGGGGCTTTGCCATCCTGCCCCCCATCCTCTTTTGTAGCGTCCTCGCGTGGCTGGTGTTTCGGACGGATTTCCTCGAAGGCCGGACCTAGCGGCCGGTGTCGTACTTGTAGGTGGCGCTCTCGGGGTCGATGCCGAAGTCCTCTGCGCTCTCGGGGGGCGAGGCTTCCTCCTCGGGTTCGCGCGGTTCGGCGCGCTTGAACGCCTCGCGGAGGCGCGGCGGCATCTCGAACGCCGCGACGGCGACGGCGGTGGCGATGGCGTCCGGTTGGACGGTCTCGCGTTTGGTCGCCAGTCGCTCCCGGAGTTTCGCCGGCAGGGCGTCGGATTCGACCGGTTCGAAGCCGAACTGGGCGAGGTAGCCGGGCTGGTCGGTGAGCGAGTAGACCGTCTCGAAGCCGTCGTCGCCGGCCATCTCGACGAGGCGTTCGACCACGTGGGCGCCGACGCCCTGCCCGCGCCACGCCACGAGGACGCCGACGCCGGTGAGTTCGCACACCTCGCCGTCGTCTTCCTTGTGGACGCGGACGCGCCCGAAGCCCGCACGCTCGTTCGTCTCCTCGTCGACGGCGATGACGTAATCCCGGGAGCGAAACGCCACGTCGTCGAGGCCCATCTCCTCGATGCGGTCGAGCAACCAGACCTCGTCTCGGTTCTTGGCGTCCCGGACGTACATACCCCGACGTAGTGACCGGGGAACCAAAAGGATTTGCTGGGCCGAGAATCGCCCGGCGTCGCGCGGCCGTTCCCCCAAACGATAGGTCACCCCGTTCCCAAGGAACGGCATATGGCACCATCCGAGGACACCGACGTCGACATGGACGAACTCGTCTACGAACCCGGCGAGTCGTTCGTGCAGTCGACGAACGTCTACGAGTTCATGCAGACCTACGGCATCGACGACTACGAGGAACTCATCGCCCGCACCTGCGGCGACGTCGCGGGCGAACCCGAGAGCGGCGTCGACTGGTTCTGGGACGAACTCGTCGACTACCTCGGCGTCGAGTTCTACGAGGAGTACGACGCCGTCCGCGACGACGCCGACGGCCCGCAGTTCACCGACTGGTACCCCGGCGGGCGCATCAACCTCGCGCACAACGTCCTCGACAGGCACGCAGGCCCCGAGTCGCCGGACCGCAACCGCGTCGCCACCCTCTGGGAGGGCGAGGACGGCGAGGTGCGCGAGGTGACCTACCACGAACTCCACCGGGAGACCAACCGGGTGGCGAACGCCCTCGAAGCGCGGGGCGTCGGCGCCGGCGACACCGTCGCCCTCTACATGCCCATGGTGCCCGAAGTCGTCTCCATCCTCTATGGCTGTTTCAAGGTGGGCGCCGTCGCCGTCCCCATCTTCTCCGGGTTCGGCGTCGAGGCGACGACCACCCGACTCGAAGACCCCGAGTGTTCGGTCCTGTTCACCGCCGACGGTTTCTACCGCCGCGGCGACGAGGTGCGCCTGAAGGAGACGGCCGACGAAGCCATCGAGGCGGCCGAATGTGTCGACTCCGTCGTCGTCTACTCCCGGTTCGGCGAGGAGACCGACCGCGACGAAGTGCCGTGGACCGAGGGCCGCGACGAGTGGTGGGGCGACGCCGTCGGCGACGCCGACGCCACCTACGAGACCAAATCCCTCCCCTCGGACCACGAGTCGATGTTGCTCTACTCCTCGGGGACGACGGGCAAACCCAAGGGCATCGTCCACACCCACGCCGGCATCCAGATGCAGTGTGCCAAGGAGATCTACTTCGGCTTCGACCACAAACCCTCGGACCGATTCTTCTGGGTGTCGGACATCGGGTGGATGATGGGACCGTGGACGCTCGTCGGCAACCACACCTTCGGCGGCACCGTCTTCATGTACGAGGGCGCGCCGGATTACCCCGACCCGGACCGCTTCTGGTCGATGATAGAGCGCCACGGACTCACCGTCTTCGGCATCTCGCCGACGGCCATCCGCGCCCTGCGCAAACACGGCGACGAGTGGGTCGAGGGCCACGACCTCTCGACGCTTCGCCTCCTCGGGTCGACCGGCGAACCGTGGGACCCCGAGTCGTGGATGTGGTTCTACGAGACCGTCGGCGGCGGCGAGGCGCCCGTCATCAACATCTCCGGCGGCACCGAAATCTGTGGCTGTTTCCTCATGCCCATGCCCATCCAGTCGCTCAAACCCTGCACCCTCGGCGGGCCGGGACTTGGGATGGCCGTCGACATCGTAAACGCCGACGGCGAGTCCATCGCCGACACGCACGAACGGGGCTTTCTCGTCTCGCGCGACTCCTGCCCCTCGATGACCAAGTCGCTGTGGGAGGGCGACGAACGGTATCTGGAGGAGTACTGGTCGACGTGGCCCGACCTCTGGGACCACGGCGACTGGGCACAGAAAGACGAAGACGGCTTCTGGTATCTCCACGGCCGCGCCGACGACGCCCTCAACGTCGCCGGCCGGAAGGTCGGCCCGGCCGAAATCGAGGGCGTCCTCATCGAACATCCGGCGGTGAATCAGGCCGCCGCCGTGGGCGTCCCCGACGACACCACGGGCACCGCCGTCGTCGCCTACGTCGTCACCGAGGAGGGCTACGAGGGGAGCGACGAACTCGCCGCCGAACTCCGCGAACTCGTCGGCGAGGCCCACGGCAAACCCTTCCGCCCGCGCGAGATACTCCTCGTCGAGGAGTTCCCCAAGACCCAGAGCGGGAAGATCATCCGCCGCGCCATCGCCTCCATCTACCGCGGCGAGGACCTCGGCGACATGAGTAGCATCGAGAACCCCGAAGCGCTAGACGCGATTCGAGAGACGTCCTAGAGCGACACCGACTCGACGGCGACGGCGCGCGACTCCGGCACCGACCCCTCGCCGACCGCCACGTCGCCGACCGCATCCGTTCCGTCCGCATCCGTCCCGTCCGGCAACACCACCGTCCCACCCGCGAGCAACGGTGCGACCACGCCCGCGACGACCGCGCGCGGGTCCGAGAGGGACGTGCGAAGGACGACCGCGTCGTCGGCGTCGAGACCGGCGTCGGCGACGACGCCGGCGGCCGAATCGAGAACCTCGCGGTGGGTGTACGACTCCAGCGCCGCGTCGTCGGGGTCCACTTCGTCCGGCGGCGGGGTGGGGTTCTCGCTCCAAACCGCTCGCTCCCACTGCGTGACCGAGGGGTCCGCCGGCGGCCCGCCGTAGACGAGGCGCTTCGCGCCGGGGCGGTCCGAATCGGGACCGTCGGCGTCGGCCGGTGCGAGGGCGACTCGCGCGTCCGGGTCGTCGCCGAACGTCGCCGTCGCACCCACGAGTGCGCTCCCGAAGAAGGTGAAAATCGGTTCGGGTTCGGGGCGGGGGGGAAGCGCCACCCGACCGCCGGCGTGGACGCCGAGATACCGCAGGACGTGGGCCGTCTTCCACGCGGTCGTACAGAAGTCGTGATAGGAGAACGCGCGGTCGCGGGCGACGACCCGGCAGGCGACGCGGTCGCTCCGTCGGTCGCGGGCGAGGAGGTCGCCGAGGACGGTCGGCGTGGCGGACGCGCCGGCGTCGGCGGGCGGCGTCATCGCCTCAGAAACTGCTCTTGATGCGCTCGAAGAAGCCCTCTTTCACGTCGACTTCCTCGCCGCTGGCCTCCGCGAAACGTTCGAGCGCTTCGCGTTGCTCCTCGTTGAGGTCGTCGGGCGTGACGACGTGGACCTGCACGTAGAGGTCGCCCCGGCCGCGACGCCGCAGACGCGGCATGCCCTTCCCGCCGAGGCGGAACGTCTCGCCGCTCTGTGTGCCCGCCGGCACTTCCATCTCGACGGTGCCGTCGAGCGTGGGAATCTCCACGCTGTCGCCGAAGACCGCTTGCGGGAAGGAGACGGGGTGGTTGTAGGTGAGGTCGTCGCCGTCGCGGTCGAAGTCGGGGTGGTCGGCGACCGACACCTCGACGAGGAGGTCGCCGTTCGGCCCGCCCTCGGGTCCCGGCGCCCCCTCGCCGTTCATGCGGAGGGACTGCCCGTCGCGGATGCCCGCCGGAATCTCCACCGAGAGCGTCGACTGTTCGCGCGTCTGTCCCTCGCCGCCGCAGGTCGAACACGTCTCGGCGTAGAGTTGCCCGTCGCCGCCACACCGCCGGCAGGTGGAGGTCTGTTGCATCCGGCCGAACGGCGTCTGTTGGACCTGCGTCACCTGCCCCTGTCCGTCGCAGTTGGGACAGGTCTCCACGTCTGCGTCGGGGGGATGACCGGCGCCGTCGCAGTCCGGACACCGCACCGGCCGCCTGACCGTGAACTCCTTTTCGACGCCCTCGAAGGCCTCCTCCAGATCGAGGGTCAGCGACGTTCGGAGGTCCTGTCCCTGTCGCGGACCGCTCTGTCCGCCACCGCCGAAGAACTGCTCGAAGATGTCGCCGAACCCGCCGGCGCCGCCGCCCATGCCGCCGAAGGGGTCGCCACCCGCACCGCCCGCACCGCCCGCGCCCCCACCGCCGTCGAAGCCGCCGCGTTTCTGTGCCTGTTCGAAGCGCTCGTGACCCATCCGGTCGTACGCCTGTCGTTTCTCCTCGTCCGTGAGGACTTCCTTGGCCGCCTTCGCCTTCTTGAACTTCTCTTCGGCGTCCGGGTCGTCGCTCACGTCCGGGTGGTACTCCGAGGCTTTCTCGCGGTAGGCCTTCTTTATCTCCTCTTCGGAGGCGTCCTGCGACACCCCGAGTACGTCGTAGAAGTCCTCGGTCATCAGTTACGAGTTGGTACTGTGGCGAACTACTTGAAAAACGCGGCTTCCGGCGCTACTCGTCGTCTTTCTCTTCGAAGTCGGCGTCGACGTACTCGTCGTCGTCGTCGCCGGCCCCGGCACCGGCACCGGCGCCCGCACCGGGTCCGGCGCCCGCACCGCCCATACCGCCCATACCGCCCGGTCCGGCGCCCGCGCCGCCCGCGCCGGCCTGGGCTTGCTGGGCCTGCTCTTGGTACATCTGCTTGCCGATTTCCTGCAGTTCCGAGGAGAGCGCTTCGGTCGCGTCCTGTAGCTCCTCGGTCGTGGCGTCGTCGTCTTCGAGGGTCTCTTCGACCTCCTCGATGGCGTCCTCGATGTCGGCGACGAGGTCGTCGTCGACGTTCTCCTCGTTTTCTTCGAGCAGGGTCTCGGCGCGCTGAACCGCGCTCTCGGCCTCGTTGCGCGCCTCGATGCGCTCGCGGCGCTTCTCGTCTTCCTCGGCGTGTTGCTCGGCTTCCTCCTGCATCCGGTCTATCTCCTCGTCGGAGAGACCGGCGCCGCCCTCGATGGTGATGGACTCGGCGTTGCCCGACCCTTTGTCCTCGGCTTCGACGTTGACGATGCCGTTCTCGTCGATGTTGAACGTCACCTCGATCTGGGGCGTGCCGGCGGGCGCGGGCGGGATGCCCGTCAACTGGAACTCGCCGAGCAGTTCGTTCTCCTCGGCGATCTCGCGTTCGCCCTGGAAGACGCGGATCTGGACCGACGTCTGGTTGTCTGCCGCCGTGGTGAAGATCTTCGATTCCTCGGTCGGGATGGTCGTGTTCTTCTCGATGAGGCGCTCGAAGAGACCGCCCTTGACCTCGATGCCGAGCGACAGGGGCGTCACGTCGAGGAGGACGATGTCGTCGACTTCGCCGCCGAGGACGCCGCCCTGAATCGCCGCGCCGAGGGCGACGGCCTCGTCGGGGTTGACGTTCTTCTTCGGCTCCTTGCCGACGAGTTCCTCGACTTTCTCCTGGACCTGTGGCATCCGGGTCGACCCGCCGACGAGGATGACCTCGTCGATGTCGCTCTTGTCGTAGCCGGCGTCCGAGAGCGCCTGTTGGGTCGGGTCGACCGTACGCTCGATGAGGTCGCGCGTGATGGACTCGAACTTCGCGCGGGTGAGCGAGGTTTCGAGGTGGATGGGACCGCCGTCGGTGGCGGTGATGAAGGGGAGGTTGATGTCCGTCTCCTTGCGGCTACTCAACTCGATTTTCGCCTCCTCGGCGGCGTCTTTCAGCCGCTGGAGGGCCTGTCGGTCCTCGCGGAGGTCGATGCCGTGTTCGGACTCGAACTCCTCGGCGAGGTGGTCGATGATGGCGTGGTCCCAGTCGTCGCCCCCGAGGTCGTTGTCCCCGTTGGTAGCGACGACTTCGTAGACGCCGCCCCCGAGGTCGAGGATGGAGACGTCGAAGGTGCCGCCCCCGAGGTCGAAGACGAGGACGGTCTGGTCGGACTCGTCGTCCAGTCCGTAGGCCATCGACGCCGCCGTCGGTTCGTTGACGATGCGTTCGACCTCGAAGCCCGCGATTTCGCCCGCGTCCTTGGTGGCCTGGCGCTGGCGGTCGTTGAAGTACGCCGGCACCGTGATGACCGCCTTCTCGACGTCGTCGCCGAGGTACTCCTCGGCGTCGCGCTTTATCTTCTGGAGTATCATCGCCGAAATCTGCTCCGGCGTGTACTCCTCGTCGCCGAGGTCGACCGTATACCCCTCGTCGCCCATGTGACGCTTGATGGACTGAATCGTCCGCTCGGGGTTCTGGACGGCCTGATTCTTCGCCGGCTTCCCGACCAGTCGTTCGCCGTCGTCGGTGAACGCGACCACCGACGGCGTCGTCCGGTCGCCCTCGCCGTTGACGATGATTTCGGGGTCGCCGCCCTCCATCACCGCGAACGCGCTGTTCGTTGTTCCGAGGTCGATCCCCAGAATCTTGTTGCTCGCCATCTTGCCTTCGATTACCGTTCTCGGTCGGTTAAAGGTTACTAGACGGCGCGAGGAGCGCACGCGGGGAACGCGACTCCCGTCCGTCGATTAGGAACGACGCCGGCGAGCGCATCGAGGTAACTTTATGTAGAACTGCAATTCGGGTCGTGCGGTTTATTGTCAGTCAGTACTGGTGGTTCGCCAAGACGACCCGGCGAACCACCGGTACACAGGTACAACAATCCGTATCAGGCGTCGTCGCTGACGGTCACCTGCGCGGTCCGAACGACCTTCCCGGCCATCTCGTAGCCCGGGCGGTACACCTCGGCGACGGTGCCCGCCGGCTGGTCGCTGTCGACGCGCATCATCACCTCGTGGCGCGCGGGGTCGACCGCCTCGCCGGGGTCCGGTTCGATGGGCGTGACGTTCTCCGCGTCGAGGACGTGGTCGAACTCCCGGAGGGTGGACTCGACGCCGTCGCGGATGTCCACGTCCTCGTCCTGGTCGAGGGCGCGCACGAGGTCGTCGCGCACCGTCACCAGTCGCTCGACGAGGTCTTCGGTCGCGCGCTCTCGTATCTCCTCCTGGCGCTTTTTCGCGCGCTTCTTGTAGTTCTGGAAGTCAGCCTGCGTGCGTTTCAGCCGGGATTCGAGGTCGTCGACGCGTTCGGTCCGCTCGGCCAGTTCGGATTCGAGGTCTTCGACGCGTCGTTCGAGGGCTGCGGTCTCGCGGGCGAGACCCTCGTCGTACTCCGCGACGGCGTCGGCGAGGGCCGTCTCGTCGTCCGTCGCCTCCTCGTCGGCGGACGCCTCGCCGGCAGACTCCTCGCCGGCGGACGCCTCGTCCGTCGGTTCCATCTCGTCGGCCGCGTCGTCTGGCATGGTCGAGGGAAACCGCTCGGTCCGCTTAAGGCTTGCAGAAACCGTTCACTGGTACATGCCGAGCGGCCGGGCCTGCGAACTCTCGCCTTCGGCCTCGCGTATCTGCTCTGCGAGGCGGCGTTTGGCCCGCTTTATCTTCTCGGTGTCTTCGAGCAACGACTCGACGGAGACGTCGACGCCGGTCAGGGGTTCGATGCCCGCCTCGAGGAGGACGCTCGCCGCCTCGGGGTCGGGGAACTGCCGGTCGGCCTCCACGACCAACCCGAGCGCGGTCGACCCCGTGCGAACGGCGTGGCTCAACAGCGCCCCCGTCGGCCCGGAGACGAGACCGGCCTCCGAGGACTGCTCGATGCCCGCCTCCGCGAGGCGGGCCGCGCCGTCGCCCGTCGCAACGCCGTAGAGGTTCGGCCGGTCGTCCTCGCGGGGCGCGCCCATCCCGCTGAGATAGAGCGGCGTCACGTCGAGGTCGGCGAACCAGTCGGCGACCCCCTCGGCGAATTCGAGGGCACCCGCCGGCGAGACGGGCACGTCGCTCCACAGGGCGAGGAGGTCGTGGTCGGGGCTGGCGTAGATGCGCACCGGCGTCGTCAGGTCGGGGTCGTCGGGGAGGTAGACGGCGACCGGTGGGAGGGCGTCGCCGTGGACGTTGGCGTAGTGGACCATGTCGAGTTCGTCGACGACGTGGTCGGTTGCGAGTTTGCCCACGAGTCCGACGCCGGGGAACCCTTCCAGCAACGTCGGCGAGTCGAGTTCGATGTCGTCGCGGAGGACGTCGAGGCTGTTCATGCCCGCACGTTCGGGCGCCGACGGCGTAAACCGTCGGGTCGCCCTCGTCAGGCCACTTCGAGGATTATCTCGCCGTCGCGCTCTTTGAAGACGATTCGGTCGCCGACGTCGACCGCCGACTGTCGCTCCGAGAGTTCCTCTCGGACCGCCTTGATGAGACTGATTCGCCACCGGTCCGTCACTTTCGTCGTGCCGAGTATCTGGCCGTCGTCCATGTCGCCGGATGAACGGAGGGAGCCGATATGTATCTTTAGACGTAGCTCTCGGTGTACCAGTCCGGGAGTTCGAACCAGCTCGGGCGCTCGGTCCACGTCGACATCCGATACTGGGTGTCGCGCCACGCCTCGTCGTCGTCGGTGGGACTGCCGAACAGTCGGCGCGACCAGCGACACCACCCGTCGACGCGTTCGGTGTGGAACCGGTTGTATCGCTGGGCGTTGTACGTGGGGTCGGTGACTATCATCGCGGCGGTGAACACCCCCGCATCCGAGAGGTCGCTCGATTTCAACTCCCGAATCGTATTCGAGAGGCGGAGCGAACTCATCCGCTGGAGCAACACCTGACGGAGCGTCGCGGTCGGCAACTGCGCGACCATGCCGTCGAAGACTTCGGCGACGGGACCCGCGACGGAGTCGACCACCGACGGCCGACTGTCCAGGAGCGACTGGAGGAGGTAGTCGGCGTAGTACCGCGCGTTGCTCCCCTCGCCGTCGACGTCGGTCGACCCGAACGCCGCGAGGGCCTCGCGCACGTCCGCCCGTATCTCCTCGTCGTCCAGACGGTCGTACTCGTCGCGGAGGCGTTCGGGGTCGAAGAGGTCGACGAAGCCGATGCTCGGTCCCAGGACGAACGAGTCGCCGTCGGTGCCGGCCAACTCGCGGGCCAACTCGCTGGCCCGGTCGGCGACGCCGGTCATGATCTGGTTGCTCGTCCCCGACGCGAAGTAGGTCTCGCAGGCGTCGGCCTGCAGGGAGCGGTCGTCCGACCAGTGTCGGTCCGCGACGAGGTCGGCCGCCACCCGATACTCGGCGCCGCCGACGATGCCAACCACGTCCATCTCCCGGCGGCGGTCCAGTTCGGCGCGGACGAACATGGCGGCGACGACCTTATCCAGCAACTTCTCGACGTAGTCGTTGGTCGTCCCGGGGTCGCCCCTGTACTTCGCTTTGTCCCACATCCGGTAGTCCTCTCGCTGGGACTCGGCGAAGGAGTCCATGTCACAGCCGATGGCCTCGCGCAACCGCTCCTGTGCGGGACTCCGGGCGTAGTCGTACCAGTGCTTATACCCCCGGTCACAGAGGTCGTGTAACTCCCCCTCTGGGTCGAGCGACGCCGCTATCTCCGTGTTCCGGCGCTTGAGATTGACCGCGTCGCCGCGATAGAGGTCGAAGTAATCGACCAGTTCGAGGCGCCCGAACTGCCGCAAGCGCTCGGCGAAGATGAGCAGATTGAGGTATTTCGTCTCCTGCGTGGCGAGGCGTTTGACGCGGTTGTAGTGACGCACGTTCATGAAAAAGACGAGACGGACGTCGCCCGAATGGTGCGCTTTGACCTGCTCCTGGAAGGACGCGACGTTGGAGAACAACGCGGGCAACGACGGTTCGGGGAGCGTCACGACGCCCACGCGTTCGGCCATGGCGTCAGACAGTCGTCCTCCAAACGACATGTCACTTATTACCGATGTAGTCAATAGTGACTATCGTCCCGGGAGACGGGCGTCGGCGCGAGCGGCGGCGGCGAACGTCTTTAAGCCCGCCGACCGAGGTCGTGAACGGAGGTATCAGATGTCATACTTCGAAACCGACGACGGCGTACCGATTTACTACGAGGACCACGGGAGCGGTGACCCCATCCTCCTGATACACGGGTGGACGATGAACGCCGAGTACTGGTGGCAACGCAACGTCGACGCGTTGGCAGAATCCAACCGCGTCGTCGCACTCGACCTCCGGGGACACGGACGCTCGGGCAAGACCGACGCGGGGCACACGCTCGCGCGCTACGCCCGCGACGTCCACCAACTCCTCGAAACGCTCGACCTCTCGGGCGTGACGCCCGTCGGGTGGTCGATGGGGACGGCGGTGTTGCTCCGCTACTTCGAGGCGTTCGGAAGCGACCGCCTCTCGCGGGCGGTGTTCGTCGACCAGAGTCCGAAGTTCCACACCGACGGCGAGTGGAGCCACGGTCTGCTCGGCGAGTTCTCCGGGCAGGCGGCGACCGAACTGGCGACGAACCTCGAATACAACCGCCCGTCGGCGGCCAAGCCGTTCATCCAGTCGATGTTCGCCGAGGAGGTCGACGAGGAGACGATAGACGAGATGTACGCCGAGACGACGAAGACGCCGACGAGCGTCACCTGTGACGTCTTCCTCGACATGACCTACGCGGACCTCCGGTCGGTCTGTCCGACCATCGACGTGCCCGTCCTCCTCATCTACGGCGAACAGAGCGACATCTTCCCGACCGACGTGGGCGCGTGGCTCGAAGACGCGATTCCCGACGCGCGACACGTCCCCTTCGAACACAGCGGGCACTGCCCGTTCTGGGAGGAGAGCGACCGGTTCAACGAGGAGGTGGCGGCCTTCGCCGGGAGCGAGTGAGGCGGACCGGACGAGTCACTCCTCGGCCTCGCGGACGGTCCCGCCGCCCAGTCCCGCCCACTCGACGCGGAGACCGAGCGTCGAGAGGACGGCGCTCGCGTCGTCGAGACCGTACTCGTCGAGAATCGCCTCGGCGTCGGCCAGCGACTGCCCCGGTTCGAGTCGCTCGCGCAGGTCGTCGAGGACGACCGGCCGGACGAGCGTTCGGCCGACGCGCCGGTGGTCGGGGAAGGAAACGTCCTCGATGGCGTCGACGCTCACGCCGTGGTCGGCCGCGAGGGCGGCCAACGTCACGACGTCCGCCCCGGGGGCGAGTTCGGCCGGGAGCGACGCCACCGCCTCGGCGACGAGGTCCGTCTCGTACTCGCGGAGGCGGTCGACCACGTCCTTGAGACGGACGGACCCCTCGTAGACGACGGCGCGGTGGTCGCGCGCCTCGATTGCCTCGCCCGCGCCGAGGGAGGCGTCGACGGCGACGAGAAGCGTCTCGTCCTCGACGGCGTCGAGTTTCGACAGTTTGTTCTCGACGTACTCGGGCGTCCAGAAGCCCATAATCTCGAAATACACGCGGAAGGCGGGCGCGTCGTCGTCGGTTCCGGCGGGACGGTAATCGAACGCGAAGTCCGGGATGAGGACGCTCGCGCCTGCCGCCAGCGGTTCGGGTTCGCGCACGAGGGTCCAGTCGAGGTCGAGCGCGGAGAATCGCGCGGCGAAGTCGGTCTCGACGCCGCTGTCGTAGGTGGGCTCTGCCACGGGGTCGACGCCCGGTACGCTCACGTCTCCCTCGGTGAGCGTCATCTCGCGTTCGGTCCCTCGGTCGTCGATGGTGGCCGAGAGCGTCCACTCCGGGGCCGTCGCAGTCGAGCGAAGCAGGCGCGCGAAGGCGGTGCCGTAGCGACGGGTCCGCCGGAAGAGACCGTCCGGCCCGGTGACGACTACCTCCCGTCCGTCCGGCGTCGTTCGCACCTCGTACATCAGGCCGAGGCGCTTGACCGCCGACACCAGACGCTTTGGGTCGGCGCTCCGGACGCGCACTTCGGTGGCGTCGAACAGCGCGGTCTGTGCCAGCGAGAGGTCGTACTGTTCGAGCAGTTCGTCGGGGTTCCACCGCGGGTCGAAGGCACGCAGAATCTGCCGGGACTCGCGGTCGGCGTACAGCGAGTCGTCGAGGGCGTCGCGTTCGACGCCGAGGCGGTCGGCCGCCCGCGAGAGCGCCTCGGTTCGCTCGTCGTCGGTGACGACGCCCACGGTTTCGGCCGTCTCGAAGGCGACGCGGCGGGCGCGCTCCGGGGGCACCCGCGCCCGCGTCTCGAAGGTGGCGTCGCGTTCACAGAGCGCCGCGAACCCCCGGACGAGTTTGAAGTGGTCGGCCTCGGGTTCCAGCGCCGCGAGGGCGTCGTCTAACTCGCGTCTCGGCCGGCCGACGTGGTCGGCGAACGTCCCGAGGACGCGCGCCGCGAGCGGGCGGTGTTCGCGGCCGGCGAACTGGGGGTGATAGCCGCCGCCCGCCCGCGACACCCGGAGGAGGTCCTTGGTCAGCACTGCCGGCCCTTGGCGGCCGGGGGGTAAAATCCCGATGGACAAGGGCTTTGTCGGTCGCGGCGGAGTCGGGGACATGGACAGACGCGCCGTCCTGCGACGCCTCGGCCTGACGGTCGCACTGGGCGCGGGGTGTTCGGACCTCCCGCACGCGACGGGACCGCGAACGCCGCCGCCGCCGGGCGACCCGTCTTCGGGGTCGGGCGGCAGCGCGTCGAATCCCGTCTCCGTCACCGACCTCGGCGTCGGGAAGGACGACGGCGGGGCGCTACAGGTGGACGTCGCCGTTACCAACCGGGCGGCGAGCGAGCAGACCCGGACGCTCCGGGTGTGGGTCGTCGTCGACGACCGGCGCTCCGAGCGGTCGCTCTCGGTGACCGTCCCGGCGGGCGAGACGACAGAGACCACCGTCACGTTCGAGGACGTCACCTACGACGAGTTCAGCGGGTCCGGGACGGTCAACGCGCGGATTCAGTGACGGTCAGCGCTCGACGTCCGTCTGCTCGCCGTCTTCGACGAGGGCGCGGACCTCCTCGGGGGAGACCAGTGCCACGTCGCCCTCGACGGTTCGTTTCAGCGCGGCGGTCGCCGCCCCGTAGGCCAACGCCTCGGGGACGGACCCGCCGTGCAGTCGCTCGGCGAGGAAGCCGCCGGCGAAGGCGTCGCCGGACCCGACCGGGTCGACGGTGTCGGTCCGGAAGGCGGCGCGTTCCGAGACCGTCCCGTCGTGGAGTGCGAGGGCGCCGTCGTCGCCGCGCGTGAGCACGACCGTCTCGAAACCGTAGTCGGCGGCGAGGGCGCGAGCGACCGCCTCGGCGTCGCCGTCGCGTCCGAGGACGTTCCGGGCGTCGCGTTCGGCGACGAACAGGACGTCGACGGACGGGAACAGGTCGACCAGCGTCGACCGTGCGTCCGCCGCGTCCCACAGGTTCGCCCGGTAGTTGACGTCGAAGGCGGTGGTGACGCCGGCGTCGCTGGCGTCCTCGAGTAGCGTCGCAGTCGTCTCGGCCACCCGAGGGGATAGCGCGGGCGTGATGCCGCTGGTGAAAACGGTCGCCGCGTCGCGGACGCGGTCGAGGGGGAGGTCCGCCGGCGTCGCGTCCCTGATGGGCGTGCCCGCGCGGTCGTAGACGACGCCGGAACCGCGCGGACTGCCGCCGCGCTCGAAGTAGTACGTCCCGACGCGCCCGTCGTCGGTCCACGTGACCACCGGGTCGACCCCCTCGCCGCGGAGTGCGTGGGCGATTCGGTCGCCGAGGTCGGTCGCGGGCAGGAGCGAGAGCCACGCGGCGTCGACGCCGAGGTGAGCGGCCGCGACGGCGACGTTGCTCTCGGCGCCGCCGACGTGGACCGACAGGTCGTCGACCCGCGAGAGTCGCTGGCCCGCCGGCGGCGTGAGGCGCAACATCGTCTCGCCGAAGGTGACGAGCGTGGGCATGGTCAGTGCCTCCGCCTCCGGGTAGGTAACGCCGGTGATTTCTCGGGACGGAACGGTCCGACTCCCGGAACGACCCGACGGAGACTGCGTTCAGGCCGCATCGAACAGCGTCTCCCCGTCGACGAGGTGGTCCTCGACGACGTCCAAATCGAGCGTCACGCCCAGTCCCGGCGCTTCGGGTATCTCGACGCGGCCGTCCTCGACGACCGACTCCTCGACGAGGTCGCCCCACCAGTCGAGTTCGTAGGAGTGGAACTCGACGGCGAGGGCGTTCGGGATGGCCGCGCCGACCTGTGCGCTCGCCATCGTGCCGACGGGCGAGGCGACGTTGTGCATGGCGACGGGCACGTAATACTGGTTTGCGACGTCGGCTATCTTCCGCGTCTCGCGCATCCCGCCGACCTTCGGGAGGTCCGGGGCCACGATGTCGAGGGCCTGATTTTCGAGGAATCGGCGGTGTTCGGTCACGCGATACCGGTTCTCGCCGGCGGCGATGGGCGTCAGGGTGGACCGGGTGACCGACTCCTGGACGTCCAGATTCTCCGGCGGGACCGGGTCTTCGAGCCACCAGACGTCGTAGTCCTCGATGGCCGCCGCCAGCCGTTTGGCCGACCCGCCGGAGAACGACCAGTGACAGTCGAAGGCCACGTCGGCGCGGTCTTTCACCCGTTCGGTGACGCGTTCGACGACGTCTGCCTTGTGTCGGATTTCGCCCGGTCGCAGGTGGCGGTTGGCGCGGTCTTTCTCGTGACCGGAGGGCACGTCGAGGTCGAATTTCAGCGCGTCGTAGCCGAGGTCCTCGACGACGCGTTCGGCCTCGTCGGCGCAGGCTTCGGGGTCGGCCTCCGCCTCGGTGTGACAGTCGCAGTAGACCCGCACCGCGTCGCGGTATTTCCCGCCGAGCAACTGGTAGGCCGGCAGGTCGAGAATCTTGCCCGCGAGGTCGTGGAGGGCGGTTTCGACGCCCGAGATGGCGGTGACGGTCACGCCCTCGACGGACCCCTCGCCGGACATCTTCTGGACGAGGTGTTCGTACAGGCGGTCGACGTCGAGGGGGTTCTCGCCGACGACGAACGACCGCATCCGCTCGATCAGTTCCGGCACCCCCGCACCCCAGTAGGCCTCGCCGGTGCCGACGATTCCGGCGTCGGTGTAGACGCGCACCAGCGTCCACGGGAAGTTGCCGTCGACCATCGCACACTGCACGTCCGTTATCTCCACGTCGCGCCCGCCGCCACGCTTCGCCCGGACGCCCATCGTCTCCGCCGAGAGTTCCCGCATCGTATACTCGGCGTTGGGGTCGTGAAGCGACCCGTACGTCCTGCTCATACGGCCCTCTCCGGGCGCAATACCTAAAAGATTAATACATTTACTCGGTTTCGAGTATTGATTTCAGCGCTACAGCAGGTCGAGTTCACGGAGTGCGGTCCGCAGGGCGGTCCGCTCCGTGTCGTCCATGGTGCGAAGCGGCGAGCGGAGGTCCCCCACGTCGAACCCGACGTCGCGGAGCGAGAGTGCGGTCTTGACGCCGGCCATGTACGGGCCGCGTTTCAGCGCCGCGCGCACGTCGAAGACGCGGGACTGGAGGCGGCGGGCCTCGGTCTCGTCGCCGGCGTCGTAGGCGTCGTAGAGGTCGACGACGAGTTCGGGGAAGGCGTTGGCGACGGCGCTGACGAGGCCGGCACAGCCGACTTCGAGACCCGGGAACAGAAGCGAGTCCGACCCGGCGAAGAAGGTGAGTTCGGGGTGGGCGTCGACGGCCTGTGACAGCCACGGCACGTCCTTCGAGGAGTCTTTGACGCCGGCGATGCCGTCGACGGCGGCGAGGCGGGAGAGCGTCGACAGCGACAGTTCGTTGCCCGTCTTGCTCGGGATGTGGTAGACGTAGACCGGCAGGTCGACGGCGTCGGCGACGGCCCGGTAATGCGAGACGGCGGCGTCGCCGTCGAGCGGGTAGTAGTACGGCGTGACGACCACGACGCCGTCGGCGCCGACGGATTCGGCGTGGGCGGCGTTGCCGACCGTCTCGCGCGTACTCGGCGCGCCCACGCCCGCGATGACCGGCGCGTCGACGGCGCCGACCACCGTCTCGACGACCGCCCGGCGTTCGTCGCCGGTCAGGAGGGGGAACTCGCCGTTGGTGCCGAGCGGAAAGACGCCGCTCGCCCCCCGGTCGACGACGAACCGCGCGTGTGCGGCGGTCGCCTCGTGGTCGACGTCGCCATCGGCGTCGAAGGCCGTCACCGTCGGCGGTACGACGCCCCGCAGTCCGAGCGGGTCGGCCGTGCCCGCAGTCGGTGCCGAGTGTGTCATGCGTTCGCGTCGACCGCGCGACGCCAAAAAGACGACGGATTTACTCTCTAACGAGTACCAATCTCAATCGAGTTCGGCGAGGCGGTTGAGCGCGAAGGCGGTTCGGAGCATCTCGCTGGAGTCGCCGCGGCCGAAGACCAGGTCGTCGGTGGCGCGGACGTGGTCGAGGACGTCGCCGGAGGCGTGGTCGGGGGCGGCGGCGATGCCCGCGTCGTTCTCGTCGACCCACTGCATCACGCGCAGGTCGCTCTTGCTGTCGCCCATCACGAGGGCGAACGGGTCCGCGACGCCGAGGACGTCCAGTGCGGCCTCGACGCCGACCACCTTGTTGAGTTCACGACTGCCCACCTCGGCCGCGTCGGCCTCGTAGTAGGCCACGTCGATGCGTTCGAAGAGGGCCTCCAGTTCCGGTGGGACCGCCGCCGCGTCCACGTCCGGTCGGGCGTCGGCCGCCGCGAGGACGCCGCGTATCTCGGGGTCCTCGGCGGCGTAGTAGGCGCGTGCCCACCCCTCGGCGTCGACGTCCGCCTCGGTGACGCCCGCGACGGCGTCTTCGAGGAGGTCCAGTAAGTAGACCAGTCCCTCGTCGACGACCGACCGGGCGCGGTCGCTCCCCGTCTCGAAGTTCGGCTTCAGCGTGACGTTGAACTCGTTGCCCTGGAGGTGACAGCCCCGGCGGAGACGTTCGGGCGCCTCCGAGAGCACCCGAGAGCGCACCCGCCTGAAGGTCGTCTGGATGTCGTCGTCCAGCGACTCGTAGAGCAGTTGCTTCGTTCGCGCGCCGTGGCCCGGCGTGAACACGCCCGTCCCCGCCTCGTAGACGACGCTCACCTCGCCCGAGTGGACGAGTTCGTTGCCGAGCCCCTGAATGAGGAATCCCTTGACGTTCTCCAGGGTCTGTCCGGTGCAGATGACGATTGGGACGCCCGTCTCGTGAAACCGGGTGAGGAGGTGGAGCGTCTCGCGGGGAATCTCGTTGTCGGTCCGGCCGGCCGAGCGCAACGTCTCGTCGACGTCCAGGACGAGGACGTTGACCGCGCGCCCGTACGTCGAGTAGAGGTCGAGTCCGGTGAACGCCTGGTCGCGGGTCGCCAGACTCGCAAGCGTGGCGAACGTCTCCCCGACCTGCGGATACGCCGAGCGAACGTCGTCTTTCAGCGATTCGAGTTCGTCGCTGGCGCTCTGCCAGTGTTCGAGGGCGACCGGGGAGTCGACCGGCGGGAACAGGTCGACGAACTCCTGATACGTGCGCAGTCGCTCGGTGTCGAACTCCTCGTACAGTCGGTACAGCAGGTCGTATCGTTCCATGGGTGTATCCAGTGGCCGGGGCATCGGGAATCTACCGCCGTCTCCGCGCTGTTCCGATATATTTACTCAGAAACCGATAAATATTTTTCGCCCGATTGCGTACCGCGTCGCATGAAGGCCATCGCTACGGACGCCGGGGGCGGGACGCCGCGGCTGATAGACGTCGCGCGTCCCGACCCGGACCCGGCCGAGGCGCTGGTGCGGACGCTCCGCGTCGGCGTCGACGGCACCGACCACGAGGTGGTCGCCGGCGCCCACGGCGGACCGCCGGCCGGGGAAGACCACCTCGTCATCGGCCACGAGGCGGTCGGGGTGGTCGAAGACCCCACGACGACCGAGTTCGAACGCGGCGACGTGGTGGTGCCGACGGTGCGCCGACCGCCACCGAGCGGACCGAACGAATACTTCGAGCGCGGCGAGGCGGACATGGCGCCGCCCGAGGCGTGCGTCGAGTGCGGCATCGACGGCGCCCACGGATTCATGCGCGAGTACTTCACGAGTCCCGCGCGGTATCTGATTCCCGTCGCCGACGCGGTCGCGGAGTGGGGGTTTCTGGCCGAACCCATCAGCGTCTCCGAGAAGGCCTTGGAGTTGGCGCGGGCGTCCCGGTCGTCGTTCGCGTGGGACCCCGAGACGGCGCTCGTCCTCGGCAACGGGTCGCTCGGGCTGATGACGGTCGCCATGCTCGCCCCCGAGATGTCGGTCTACTGTCTCGGTCGGCGTGACCGCCCCGACCCGAGCGTCGACCTCATCGAGCGACTCGGAGCGACGTACGTCGACTCGCGCGAGACGCCGGTCGACGCCGTCCCCGCCGCCTACGAACCCGTCGACCTCGTCTACGAGGCGACCGGATACGCGAAACACGCCGTCGAGTGCGTCGACGCACTCGCGCCGGGCGGCGTCGCCGCCCTCCTGGGCGTCCCCGAACCGTGGGAGTTCACGGTGGACGGTGGACGTTTCCACAAGGAACTCGTGATGAACAACAAGGCCATCGTCGGAAGCGTCAACTCCGGGCCGAGACACTTCCGCGCGGCCGTCGACCGACTCGGAGCGTTGCCGTCGTGGTTCTTCGACGACTACGTCTCCGACGTCGCGCCGGTCGAGGCGTTCGAACGCGCACTCGACCCGGACGCGCCGATGAAAACCGCCGTGGAGTTCGATACCCTATGAAGAACGTCAACGACCTCATCGAGAGCGCACGAGAACTGTCCGAGCGGGGATTCTCGAAGGGAGAAATCGCCGACGAACTGAACGTCTCCCGCGAAACCGCGAGTTGGCTGGTCGAACGCAACGACGCCGACCACGCGACGGCGCCGCAAACGCCGGAGGAGACCGGCGGTCCCCACGACATCCACGTCGACTGGAGCGCCATCGGCCGCGACTCGGCGCGCCTGACCTACGTCGGAAAGGCGATGGCCGACCTCCTCTCGAAACAGGGCGAGGCGGTCGACCTGACCGTCGGCATCGAGAAGGCCGGCGGTCCCCTCGCCACCGTCGTCGCACAGGAACTCGACACCGACGTCGCGGCGTACGCGCCGCGAAAACACCAGTGGGAGGAAGGCGACCTCGGGGAGTTCGAGGGGACGTTCTCCCGGAACTTCGCGGACATCCGCAACCGGGAGTGCTACGTCGTCGACGACACCATCACCAGCGGAACGACGATGACCGAAACCGTCGAGGCCATCCGCGAACGCGGCGGCGACCCCGTCGCCTGCGTGGTCCTCGTCGACAAACAGGGCACCGACGACATCGACGGCGTCCCGGTCTACTCGATGGTACAGGCCATCCGCGTCGGCGACGGCGATGGGGCGTAGCCCCCTCGCCCGCCCGCCCCGGCGTCCGGCGCCGACCCCCCGCCGCACGCGACGCTCACGGGAGGACCGCGCGTGACGAACGACGACCTCCAGCGAACCCTCGCGGCCGTCGGCGCGCAGTTCGACTTCGGCGAGTACGAGACCGAGGCGTACGTGACGGTCCTCGAAGGCGGCCGACTCACGGCCGCCGAAATCGCCGACGAGACCGACATCCCACAGCCACGGGTCTACGACACGGTCCGGAGCCTCGCCGAACACGGCTTCGTCGAGATTCACGAGTCCCGGCCGATACAGGTCGTCGCCGTCGACCCGAGGGAGGCGTTCGGCGACGTACGGACCACGCTCGACGACCTCGTGACCGACCTCGAACGGCGCTACACCGCGCCCGGTCGGGGGACCGAGGCCGTCTCGCTCGTCAAATCCCGTCGGACCATCCTCCGGTATCTGGCGGACGTCGTCGCGGCCGCCGACTACGAACTGTTGCTCTCGCTGTCGCCGGACCTCCTCGCGCGCTTCGAGGACGAACTCGCCGACCGGCGGGCGGCGGGCGTCACCGTCGACCTGTTGCTCGCGCCGGCCGCCGAGGTGCCGAGCGCCGAGGCGTACGCGTATCGGCGGGTGGCGTCGACCGTCCGCACCCGGCGCGGCGTGACCACCCCCGTCGCCGCCGTCGCCGACGGCGAATACTCCGTCTTCACCGCGCGGGAAGCCCTCGAAGACGGCCGGGAGCGCTACGGCGTCATCTTCAACCGCTCGGAACTCGGCTTTCTCGTCTCCGGCTTCCTGAACACCGTCGTCCGGTCGTCGGCGACGACGCTCCTCGACGCGCCCGACGACCGGCCGTTTCCCCGCCGATACTCGTCCGTCCGCCGGTGCGTCCGCGAACTCGACGGCCGGGACGGGCCGCTCTACGTGACCGTCCGCGGCCGCGACGTCGAAACCGGCGACGCCGCCGTCGTCGCGGGCGAACTCGTGGACGCCGCCGCCGACCCGACCCACGTGACGGCGTCGCTGACGGTCCGAACGGACGACGGGGACGTGGTCGTCGGCGGGCAGACGGCGGCCGTCGAGGACGTCGAGGCGGCCGAACTCGTCGTCGGCGAGGACGCACCGCCGTCGGTCTGAGGGGAGTCAGTAACTCGACCGGGCCACCGAACAGCTTAGTCGGGTGGTATCGTCCCTAGAGACGGGTCGAACGTGACGAGAGCGGCACTCATTACGGAGGTACTCGCCGTCGCCCGGGAGAAGCGAATCAGCGCGAACGCGGCCAGTCTCGCCTTCTACGCGTTCAACGCGTTCGTGACGCTTCTCGTGTTGATTTACGCGGCGTTCTCCGCGTTCGGGACGGGAAACGCACTCGCGGGAACGCTCCAACTCCTCACCGGCGTCGGCGCCCGGGAGGTGCAGGCGCTGTTCGAACGGGTCGGGAGCAACGCGGCCGGCCGACGGCGGGCGGTCGTCCTCGCGGCCGTCATCGCCGTCTGGAGTTCGCTCCGGTTGTTTCGGGCGATAGAGGGCGTCTTCGCCGAGATATACGAACTCAGAACGGAGCGGTCGTTCCGCAGACAGGTCGTCGACAGCGTCGTCGTGTTGGTGGCGGTGACGGCGCTCATGGTCGTGATGGCGGCCGTCGGTGCGCTGTTCGTGTTCCGAACCGCAGGGTTGGCGTGGACCCTCCTCGGACCCGTGTTTCTGTGGCTAGCGCTGGTCGTCCTGTTCGTCCCGCTCTACTCCCGCTTTTCGGGGACCGACGGGACCGTCGGCCGGATACTGCCCGGGGCGGCCGTCGCGGCGGCCGGGTGGACGGGTTCGGCAATCGCGCTCCGACTGTACGTCTCCGTCTCCGAGAGCGTGGACTTCTACGGCGTCGTCGGCGCCGTCCTCCTCGTTCTCACGTGGCTCTACGTCGTCGGCGGCGCGATAATCCTCGGCGTCGTCCTGAACGCGGTCCTCGCCGACCGCGTCGAGGCCGACCGGGAGTGGTATCCATTCTGGCACTGACGACGGCGGCGAATCGGGAGACTGCGCGACGCCTCACGCCGAGGGCCTGTGGCGGCCTACCGGCGGCGGCGACTGGCGACGCGTTCTTCGGCCGTCTCCGCGCTGACGACTTCGTAGAGCACCGCCCCCCGACCGTCGGGTTTGGGCCGGAGGACCCGCCCGAGTCGCTGGGTGAACTCGCGTTCGCTCCCGCTTCCCGAGAGGACGACGGCGACGTTGGCGTCGGGGACGTCCACACCCTCGTCGAGGCCGATATCTACAATATCTGTTCTCTCGAATCCAACAATAGGTG